>JAAYOR010000109.1 GCA_012520235.1 Fretibacterium sp. | reverse complement strand
GAGGCCAAGAAGCGTCTGGACTACCTAGCTCTTTCAGCGGAGGACCGCGCGCGTTTTGACCGTTACCAGGACGGGCTGCGCTACCAGGTGAACATAGTGGATAGCGCTCTGACCAGGGGCAGAGCCGCAGGACTGGAGGAAGGCAGAGCTGAGGGCAGAGCTGAAGGCATAGAGCTCGGCAGGGCTGAAGGCATAGAGCTCGGCAGAGTTGAAGGCGAGGCAAGGGGCAGTATTCAGGGAGCCGTGGGGATGTGCCGTGATTTTGGCGCTTCCCGGGACGAAACCGTGGCGAGGGTGGCCAGGATCTTCAACCTCTCAGAGGCCGATGCCCGAGTCGAGATCGACCGCTACTGGGCACAGGAATAAAGAACCGCAAATGAGAAATGGAAAAACAGAAAAAAAGGACCGCGAAAGACACGAAAAAGAAAGAACAGGCCGATACAAGCTTTCGCGTATTTCGCGGTTAAAAGGAACCGCCCTACTTCGTAATAGCCTCCCGCGCCTCCCGGACCTTCTGCAGGATCTCGTCCCGGTCCATCGTCGGGTAATCGCCGTTGCGGTAGAGCCATCTGCCGTTTACCATCGTGCCGGTCACGTCCGACGAGCTCCCCGCGTAGACGAGGAACATCGCCAGGTTCTCCTCGTTCACACCGACGTAATGAGACTTATCCAGGTCCACCAGGACGAGGTCCGCCATCCAGCCCTCCCGGAGCATCCCCTTCCGCGCAAAGCCTAGAGCCCGAGCGCCCTCATAGGTCGCCATGCGCAGGACGTCAAGAGCTGAGACCGCCACAGGGTCGCGCGTCACCCCCTTGTGGAGGAGCGCTGCCGCCCTCATCTCGCCCCACATGTCCAGCCGGTTGTTGCTGGACGCACCGTCCGTGCCCAACGCGACAGACACATCGCGCTCAAGCCATTCGTGCAAGGGCATCACGCCGCTGCCCAGCTTCATGTTGCTGCACGGGTTGTGGACCAGCGTCACCTGAGAGAGATCCATGCTCTCCGCCTCCGACGGCATGAGCCACACAGCGTGGGCCAGCACCGTCCCGGCTGAGAGCAGCCCCGTCTCTTCAAGGTAGGCCTGAGGTGTTTTCTTGAGCTCATCACGGAGATAGCTCCTCTCCCACTCCGTCTCAAGGAAATGAAATTGGATCCCCAGCCCCTTCTCACGAGCCGAGGCCGTGATGGTCTTCATGGCCTCCAGCGGGACCGTGTAAGGAGCGTGAGGACCTATCTGTACGGTCAGGAGCCCCTCTCGACCGTGCCAGGTCTCGGCCAGCTCCAGGTTCTCCTTTAAAGACCGCTCGATCTTGCCCGGCACTCCGGCCGTGATCCCCCGGCAGAGCGCCGCGCGGATCCCTGCACCAAGGGCAGCTTCCGCCACTCTATCCATCTCAAAGTACATGTCGGCAAAGCAGGTGGTGCCCGTCCCCAGCATCTCCATGATGGCCGCCGACGTGCCCCAGTAGATGTGCTCGGGGGTCAGCTTCTCCTCGACCGGCCAGATTTTTTCCTGGAGCCACTCCATCAGGGGCGCTTCTTCGCCCAGGCCGCGCAGCAGCATCATCGCCGCATGGCCGTGTGCGTTCACAAAACCGGGGATGACCGCCATGCGTCCATGACCGGCGACAACCTTATCGGCAGAGGGCGGCGTCTCGGAGATATCCAGAACCGACTCAATCCGCCCCTTAGAGACAAGCAGATGCCCTCGGCGCGCTCTATCCTGCTCCCCGTCCAGCATCAAGACATCTTTGAACAACGTCGCCATTCCCTATCCCTCCAGTAAAAGACCTTGGGGGTTTCACCGCGGCAATCGGCCAGCTTACGGCAACCGACAGGTTGTCGGCGCTGCAGCCGATGCCCTGCAGCGCAAAGGCACAGTTGCCTTTGTGCTGCCCCAACCCCCCACCAAGGGTCTGAGACCCTTGGAACCCGTAAATCCTTTTCTTGAGGGGCATCAGTACCGTCCCTCAAGAAAAGGATAAATGGGGTCGAGGGGACTTAGTCCCCTCGCGGGGTATGGGGCGGAGCCCCATGGTTTTCGTAAAGCCATTTAATCAGCGCTTCCTCAAATACAACAAACAAGATATTCGGGCTTTCCTCGTTCCAGGCGCGCCACAGTCCCGTCACTCCTGCCAGCTCTTCATGTACTCGACCTGCTCGGGCGTCATTCTGTCGATGGCGATGCCCAGCGCAGCCAGCTTCGACTCCATGACAGCTCGGTCCGTCTCCTCAGGGACGGCATAAAGTCCCGGGGCCATCTTGTGAGTGTAGACGTACAGCGCGGCCTCCAGCTGAAGGGAGAAGCTCAGGTCCATGATTTCGATGGGATGCCCGTCAGCGCAGGCCAGGTTGGTCAGGCGTCCCTCGCCAAGCAGGTGCAGGCGGCGGCCGTCCTTCATCACGTAGCTGTCCACGTTCTCCCTGAGCCGCTCCACCCGCTCTGCCAGGGAGGCCAGGTCCGGCTTGCTGATCTCGACGTCAAAATGTCCCGCGTTGCCCAGCACCGCCCCGTCCTTCATCAGCTCAAAATGCTCCCTGCGGATGACGTTGACGTTACCCGTCAGCGTCATGAAGATATCACCCACCCGGGATGCCTTCTCCAGGGTCATGACGTCAAAGCCGTCCATCAGCGCCTCACATGCTTTATGAGGATCAGTTTCTGTCACGATGACCCGCGCCCCCAGGCCCGCAGCTCGCATCGCGACACCGCGCCCGCACCAGCCGTAGCCGACCACCACGACGGTTTTGCCCGCCACTATCATATTGGTGGTACGCATGAAGCCGTCCCAGACGGACTGGCCCGTACCATAACGGTTGTCAAAGAGGTACTTGCTGAGAGCGTCGTTGACCGCGATCATCGGGAACTTCAGGACGCCCTGGTTCTCCATCGCCTTCAAACGCTTGACCCCCGAGGTGGTCTCTTCCGAGCCGCCTAAAATGCCGGGAATGAGATCGGGGAGCTCCTGATGAAGCGTGACGACCAGATCCGCGCCGTCGTCGATGATGATGTTGGGCTTATAGTTGAGCACCGTGCGCACGTAGTCAAAGTACTCGTCCGTGGACATGCCCCGGTGACTGTAGACGTGAACACCTTTGTCGGCCAGCGCCGCACAGATATCGTCCTGGGTCGAGAGCGGGTTGCTGCCACAGGCAGCCACCGTCGCCCCGAGGTGGGAGAGCGTCAGAAGCAGGTTGGCCGTCTTGGCCTCCAGATGGAGACATGCAGCTATCGTCGCGCCCTTGAACGGCTGGGCGTCTTTGTATTTCTTGTACACGAACTGGAGCGAAGGCATATACTGCCACGCCCACTCCATCTTCTTCCATCCGTGCTCCGCCAGACTCATGTCCATAACCTTATACTGTCCCAACTGAACGACCTCCTAGAATCATGAAAAGTTCAAAGTTCAAAGTTCAAAGAAATCAAAAAAGATTGCCTTTCGTGACCATCCCGTCACGAGGCCGTCACGAAAGGCCGTGCCTCAAATTCTTTCAAATCATATCCCGGGCCCCTGAAGACCCCGCGCTCTGTGATGATGGCCGAGATAAGGTGCGCCGGAGTCACGTCAAAGGCCGGGTTCCAGATCTTGACCTCATCGGGGACCCGCCCCTCAAAGAGAACCCGCAGCTCCTCCTCGCTCCGCTCCTCGATGGGGATGTGAGAGCCGTCCGGCAGGCTCGTGTCTACGGTGCTCCAGGGTGCGGCGACGTAAAAAGGGATCTGGTGGGCTTCGGCCAGGACCGCCAGCATGTAGGTCCCTATCTTGTTCGCAGTGTCTCCGTTGCGGACAATCCTATCCGCCCCTACGATGACGGCGTCCACCTCGCCGGACTTCATCAGAGCCGCTGCCATGCTGTCCGCGATGAGGGTCACGTCAAAGCCGTCCCGCGCCAGCTCCCAGGCCGTCAGGCGCGCGCCCTGGAGCAACGGGCGCGTCTCGTCCGCGTAAACGCGGACCTGCTTACCAGCCTCCCGCGCGGACCGCAGCACTCCAAGCGCCGTCCCATGTCCACCCGTCGCAATGGCGCCCGCGTTACAGTGCGTGAGGACCGTCGCCCTATCGGGCAGGAGCGCGGCACCGAACTCCCCGAGCCTGTGGTTGTTTTTAAGGTCCTCCTCGTGAAATCGACGTGCCTCTCCAAGGAGACGCTCCTCAAGCTCAAGCGGGGAGAGCTGACGTGCGGCGCCCAAAGAATGTTTCATCAGAGCCAAAGCCTGAAAAAGGTTGACCGCCGTGGGTCGGGTCCGAGCCAGACGCTTCAGGGCGTCCGCCACAGCCTCCGGGCCCTCCCGGGCGGCCAGGACAGTCCCATAAGCCGCCGCAATGCCGATGGCCGGGGCGCCCCGGACCGTCATGTTCTCAATGGCTTGAGCCACCTCCTCCACCTGACGGCACAGGACGTAGAGCTCCGCGCCCGGCAGGGCGCGTTGATCCAGAAGCCGCAAGGCCCGCTCCTCATCCAGCCATTCCAAAGCCTTCAGCAAACCATTCCCTCTCTCCTTTTGTCTTTTTGCTTTTTATCTTTTTTCTTTTTCCATATTTTTTCCTGTTTTTTAATCTGCGTCCATCTGCGTAATCTGCGGATAGTCTTTTTCTTTTCCCGTGGTCCCGGTCACCCTCGCCCTGGCGACCCCGTCACTGAAGCTCAGCGCCACCTCGTCCTCAGCCGCGAGCTCCCTCACGGAGCGAAGGCGTTTGCCGTCACGTTCGCAGGTCACAAACCCGCGCGCCAGGACTGCCAGCGGCGACAGCGCCTGCAGGGAGGCAGCCATTGAGGCCAGAGCGCTCTCTCCCCGCGCGATGGCCAGACGAACAGCAGCCTCAAAACGCAAAAGCCTTGAGGCGATGGCCTCCCGTGCTGCGCCCAGCTGACGTGAAATGCGCAACGTCAAAGTCTCTTCCGCGCGGCTCAGGCGCTTCTCCGCCTCGTTCAAGCGCGTGGAGGCCGCAGCTTTCAGGCGCGCGGCCGCGCTGCCCAGCCGCAGCCGCAGCTCTTCCTGGTCGGGAAAGACCATCTCGGCAGCAGCTGAGGGGGTGGCGGCGCGGAGGTCCGCAGCCAGGTCACACAGGGTCACATCGACCTCATGCCCCACACCGCTGACCACAGGGACAGGAGAGGAGCGCACAGCCCGGATCACGCGCTCGTCATCAAAGGGGACCAGGTCCTCCCGGCCACCCCCGCCACGCACCAGGAGCACACAGTCGAGGGCGGGCAAAAGTGCGGCCTGAGAGAGGGCTCTTACGATATCCTCCGGCGCGTCCGCACCCTGGACAAGGGCCGGCACGATGACGAGAGGACAGGCGGGGTAACGGCGCCCGGCAACGCGAAGCACGTCCTTGACAGCAGCCCCGGTCGGAGAGGTCACCAGAGCGACGCGCGTGGGATAACGCGGGATGGAGCGCTTCAGCTCCTGGGCAAAGAGCCCTTCGCGCGTCAGGCGCTCCTTGAGCTCCTGGCGCGCTCGATCCACCGCGCCGGCGCCCACCGGAACGATGCGACGCGCGTAGAGCTGGTAGACACCTCGAGCCGCATAGAGGTCAACACGGCCTTCGACCAGCACAGCATCTCCGTTTTTAGGCCATTGCGGGATCCGGCCCGCCTCCCGTTTGAAGATGGCGCAGGCTATTCTGCTCTCTTTGCCCAGAAGCGTGAAATAGCAATGACCGCTTGTGTGTTTTTTCAGTTCCGCCAGCTCTCCGCCAACGATAAGAGAGGAGAGGGTGAAGTCTGAAGAGAAAAGCCCTTGGATATGAGAGGTCAGTTCATCAACTGTCACTTGAGACCTGGGAACCCTTGCCCGAATCATTCCTTTTTGTCCTTTTTGTCCTTTTTCTTCTTTTTTCTTCTTTTTCTTCCGTCCCTTCGGAGGGTGCCACATGTCTCAGCACGCGGGCCAGCACGCCGTTCACAAACCGTCCGGAGTCCTCCGTCCCAAAGAGCTGTGCCAGCTCCACCGCCTCGGAGATAGCGACAGCAAAGGGGACTACCCGCTCCAGAAAGCCCTCGAAAAGGGCAAGACGCAGCACCGCCAAATCCACCGAGACCATCCTGTCCGGGCGCCAGCCCGTGATGACCTGCAACATCAGGCCATCCGCCTCAGCACGGCGCTCCCAGGCCCCGGTCACCAGAAAACGCAGGTAGTCCCGAACCCCAACGGGCTCGCCTGACGCCCCGACGTCCTCATCGGCAGCCCCACCCTCATCAACCGTCTCGCTCTCACTCAGAAAGTTGTTCAGACAAACTGTCAGGTCCTGTCCCGGACGCCTATCCAGCGAGTAGAGCAGTTGGACAGCCAGCTCTCTGGCGCGACGACGCGTCCGGGGCACCCTGGAACCAGCCCCAGCCAACGACCCTACCTCCGCAGGGCGGCATCATCCAGGACGCCCGAGTTCTTGCAGCGAAAGAGGAGCGGCGCAAAGCGCGCGGCAAACCAACCGGCAGTCCCCCAGAAGAGGGTCCAGAAAAAAACCTTGGTCCCGGCGTTGACGAGAAGCGCAACGGCTGCAGCCCCTCCCATCCAGAACCAGGGACTCCTGAAGAGGGGCGATCCCGCCCCCGTGGCACACGGGTCGGGCACATCCCCCTCCACCCAGACAGCCTGTAGCCGCAGTCCCATCGGAAGGAGAAAAGAGGCAAGCTGCTCGGCCCAATCGGCTGCTCCCTCCTCATGCGCCCCCTTCTCGGCAGAGAGCACAAGGGTCACCAGGGCCTCATCCCCCTCCGCCAGAGCAACACCACGCACCTGGGATCTTGCAGGCAGACCCCGTCTCAGAAAATTAACCAAACCCTCCTGAGAGACTCTGAGGCTTCCATGCGGCGTTTTTTTCCATAGAAAATACACTTTCACATCACTCCCGGGAAAGACATTCCGCTTGAGGTCCCAACACAAACACGCCCGGCCTAAGCGGATGCAGCCATCACGAGGCCCTGGCTCTCAGAGAAAGAGCCGACTCAGGAGGGTTGAGCATCCACCGAACCGGTCAACTTTCCTCCTTAGTGTCCTCAACCTGCTCAGAGGTAAGCTCCTGTTTCTTCTCCGCGTCTTCGGCGAGGTCCTCCGGAGCAGGCTCATCCGTGTAAATCCCCTGAACATTAATGTTGACCGCCTTGACCGTATAGCCCGTGTAGCGCTCCAGGTTGCCCTTGATCTTCTCCTGGACGTCCCAGGCCAGGTCCGGAATCCTCTGCCCGTACTTCACCAATATATAAGCGTCCACGGAGATAGCTGGGATCTTACCCTCCTCCACTATGACCCGGACCCCTTCGCCTGACTTGCGCCCGATGCCAAACTTGGAGGCAAGCCCTACGTTAGCCGTCTGGATGTTGGGGATGGATGAGATCGTCTTCCTTGTCAGCTCCACGAGCACCTCGTCGGAGATGTGGATGTTACCCTCTGAGTGAAGGCCCGCGTCCTTTGTCTGAGGCGCGCTTGCGCCTTTCTTGCCTTCGTACGCCTGGTCCACTTAAACCCCTCCCTTGAAAAAACTTTCTGTCATCTTTCACTCCACACTGCTTATCTCTATACCGCAGCTAGGGCAAATGCAAACAGGATTGTCCTCTTCCCCGTCCTCTTCACAGCGATAATAAAAGGTGTAGCTGCAGGAGGGGCAGGTTATGGAGACGTAACTCTCGGTCGGCTCGTCATCATCCTCACAGTCATCCTCGTAGTCGTCCTCCGCCTCCAGACCCAGAGATTCTTCAAGCTCAAAGACCATCTCGTTCAACTCGTAAATCTCGTCTTCCAGCGTGTCATGGCTTTCGACCAGAAGCTTGAAGTGCTTCGCCTGTTCTTCCAGCTCCGAGGCCAGGGAATCAAGCGCTTCTACAATAGCTCCGTAGATCTTCGTTGACCTCTCCTCCTCCGGCATACAATCCAAAAGGCCGCGCAGGTAGGCGATCCGCTCTCTGGAGTTCACGTCCACACCTCCTATTTTTTTGCCCGTTCGATATAAAGCCCCGTCCGGGTATCGACGACTATCTCCTCTCCCGGCTCGATAAAGACAGGCACCGTAACGACCAGCCCCGTCTCCAGAGTCGCCGGCTTGCCCCCTCCGGAGACGGTGTCGCCCTTGAAGCTTGGGGGGGTCTCGACGACCTTTAACACCACGCTCATGGGAAGCTCAATGCCCATCACCCTTCCCTCAAACATCTCCAGCTTAATTTCCATATGATCCGTAAGGTACTTCGTCGTCTCTCCGAGGACCTCCGGGGACAGGGTGAGCTGATCGTAGTTGGCCAGGTCCATGAAAACATAGTCCTCTCCGTCCCTGTAGCTGTATTGAGCCGGTTTTTCGTCGTAAACCACCCGCTCAAACTTCTCCCCGGACTTGAAGGAGTTGTCCACCGTTGCGCCCGTCTCCACGTTGCGCAGCTTTGTACGGACCACCGCACCGCCCCGGCCCATTTTATGGTGATCGTACTCGACTATCTCCCAGATGCCGTCCTGCCATCGAAATTTCAAGCCCACGTAAAAATCGGTCGTGTCCACTATCTGAGCCATGCCTAGCCTCCAGTTTTAACCGCAAAAGGGCGGATGTCAGGTTCATTATACCCTACCGCCCTTTGCCTGAGATAGCGCGCCCCCTCCTCATCGAAAAAAGCGCTTTTCCTGTGCTTTTTGTACTTTTTGCTTTGTGTGCGCGTCCTCCAGTTACTGCTTGTGCATCACGAGCTCCTGCTCGACGGCAACGTCCGGCGTGTCAAGGATATAAGGGATGATTACCATGACCACCTGCGATTTCTGGTTATCCCGGTAACGGTAGGTGAAGAGCTCGCCCAGGATGGGGAGCTGTCCCAAAACAGGGATTCGCACGCGGCGGTTCGTGTTGCTATCCCGGAAAAGCCCTCCGATCACGAAGGGCTCTCCATTGCGCACCCGCACGTTCGTCGTCACCGAGCGTTTGGAGGTCCGGGGCATCTCCTCTCCACCGCTCCCTGTGATCTTCTCAAGAACCTCTCCCGTCTCGACGGTCAGGTTGAGGGTGATGATCCCGTCCCGCCCGACGATGGGCGTCAACTTCATCTGAGGGCCCACGGACTGGGTGGCCCAGGAGGGGTTCCCGCCCTCGTCACGGCCTGTGATGTAAGGATAATCTTCCGTCAATTTGATGGTGGCCTCCTGACCGTCCAGCGTTATCACGGACGGGCTGGCCAAGGTCTTGCCTTGTCCCCGACTCTCTGTCCCCTGGAACGCGACGTCAAGCTCGCGCCACACGCCTTCCAGGGGCGTCGTCGGATCAGTGACGACAGGGAAGATCCCCTCGTCCGGTTTGATGTAGTTGCGGCCCACGCGGTTGTCGTCGATGTAGCCGATGCCGCCGACGCCGTTCATATACTTGAACCACCAGTGGTCGTAGACAGCGTTGATGGCCGCCTCCACCTTACGTGACTCCCCGTCGGTGAACTCCAGGATCCTGGCCTGGATCATCACCTGTTTCCCCGGGTGATCCAGCTTTTGGAGTATCGTCGCCACCTCCGCCAGCTTGGTCGGATTGCTCGTTACATAGATAGTGCGCATTCGGGGATCAACAATCATACGGTCCGTCGGGATATGGGTCAGGTTCACCAGAAGAGCCTGGATTGCGACAGGGTCGGCATAAGAAACGTGGAACAAGCGCGTCTCCTCATTACCCTTTATTTTGGAGAGCCCATCGTTCGTACCCACCAGGATTATGTCCGGGGTCAGCATATGATACCCAAGATCGTAAGTCCTCATCAGGTAATTAAAAGCGTCCCTGAGGGGCACTTCTTTGAGGGTCATCGTCACAAGGGCCGGGGGGAGCGAGGGATCGATGATGATGTTTTTCTTCAAATGCATCCCCAGGAGACGGAAAACATCCCGGAGCTCCGTGTCCCTTAAGTCAAGGGTGACGGGCATAGTGGCAGAAAAGGGGCCGGCTGACACCGGAGGACTGGGGGCAGGCCAGAGAAGGGACTCCTCACTTACCTTTCGGACCTGCTCCTGAGTGATCAGGCGCAGCGTGTAGGAGTCGGAGGGCGCCTCCCCGCGCTTCGAGCGCAGGGTCAGAGCCCTGTCCGTCGTCAGAGAGATGACAACGTCCCCGCTCCTTCGCTCCATCTCCATATGAGTCAGCATCGGAGAGGTTCGGGGCAGGGACTCCGGAGCTCTTGAGTCGAAGGAGGTGCCCTCCAGAACTATTTTTGTGAGGTTCCCGTCAAAGGACAGCCGCGGCTCGGGTATCCTCCTGCCGCGAAGCCCCACCACCAGCTCCGAATCACCCAGTTGATAAATCTCGACTATGGAGCAAAAAGGTCGCGCCCTGGAAGCTCCTTTTCCCGCGCTCTCCCCCAGGGCCGCGACACAGGGAAGGCTCATCGACAAAAGCAACGTCAGTAGCAGAATTTTATGAGTTTTATTAGATGATAGTCTCATTTGGATGTCTCCCGTCCTTCGTCTTCAGAACCCGGGAGCGATGTCCCAGTTTCTTCCCTCCCACCACACGACGACCTTATCGGCAGCGATGTGCACCACGCGCCCCTTTTTGTTCAGGAAGGTGTCACCCTGACACATGACCATTCCGGAGCCGACTCCGGCGATGTCCACAACTGCAGATCTCCGGTCACCTGCGATCATGGTGGCCCTCACCACTATCTCAGGAGGTGGTTCAGGCGCCACCACAACCTGAGGCATCGGGACCTCCGGATCCATCGAGACCGAGGGCTGAAGCAGGGGGGCACTGAAGATGTATTTCCCCTGATCCCGCATGGATTGGGCCCAGATAAAGCTGTTGGAGCGCAAGGCAGAGGCCGCTTTCACCTGGTCGATCATCGCGTCCAGACGCTCCTTGTCCGCCTGGATGTTGACCGGCGTCGCTGAGGGTTCAAAGAATTTCTCCTGCCTCAGAAGCTGGAGCTGGTAGTAACTGTACAGCGCCCAGGCAGTTCCGAGCAGGAACAAGAGAAAGAAGAGAAGCCTCGTCCCTCGGACGGAAGGGGCGTTGTTCACCCCCGTCAGATTGTCCCAGGCCACTCTGATGGCCTCGCCCCATGTCCGTTGATCTGCCACAGCCGCCCCCCCTTATCGCTGGAGGCCGATGACGGCCTCCAGAGTGACGTCAGCCTGAATCCAGTTCTGTTCCGCCGGGTTGGCAGCGGGTTCCGAAGGCATTGAGTGGGAGCTCAGGGAGAGAGAGGCCACGCGCACGGTCGTCGACAGATTTCGCCAGTCGGCCAGCACCTGCATCATCGCATAATAGTCCCCTCTCAGAGCAAGGACAATGGAGCTGCGGCCCTCCTTGTCCGTCCCCTGCTGCCTCGTGGAAAGGATCTCAATCCCATTGGACTGCACCACCTGCTGCACGTCCGAATAAAAGGCCATATCGCTTGGGGCAACGTTGATGTGATAATGCTCCAGATCCTTAAAGGCGGACGTGAAGGTCGCCTTTTGCTGCATCAGAGAGCGAGTGGAGCCCGAAAGGTCCACCCGCCTCTGCTCCAGGTCATCGAACTCCTCCTGCAGTGCCCTGAGCAGGCTTCCCAGATGCCAGCTTCCACCAATGAAAAGGAGACAGAACAGAAAAAAGAGCGTCCCTAAAATTTTTACCTTGTTGTCTTTCACGGCTTAACCTCCCGCTCTCCGGCTAAGGGGCTGCCTGCCCAAAGGGACGCAGGACCAGCGAGAGGGCAAAGGAAACGCGCCCCGTCTTTTCGTCCCGTTTTGAGCTGGGCATGGTGACGCTGAAAAACAGAGCATCCCCGCCAAGCCCGTTGGTGAGAGAGATTATCTGCTCCTCCGACACGGCGGTCGCATCCACGGTCGCCGTGTAGGAGACGCTATCCGTGCCGCTCGCCTGAGAAAAACGGATGGAGTTCACTCCCATCCCATAATCCATATGGGTCTCAATGGCGTTGAGCACCTCAAGCGTAGGAGGCTCGCTCTGCATGATCTCAAGGGTCTTGGCAAACTGAGCCTCCTGTTTTTTCAAGCGGGCTATCTCGGCCAGGAGCGCCGCCTGGCTCGCCTCAAGGCCGGAGACCTCATCCAGACAAAGCTCTATCTCGGACCGAAGCGCCCGGGTCTCAAAAATAGCCGACGTGACGTAAAACCCTGTGCTCAACAGGAAAAATAGCAGAAGAAGGACAGCCAGAAGTCTCACAGGGTTGAACGAACGTTGCTTGCGCTCCCGCTCCACAAACTCCGCAGGCCGGAGGTCGAACCGAACTCTCATATCAGGTCCCTCAGAGCCAGCCCGAAGGCCACCCCGTAGCCGGGAACGCTGCCCAGAGGAGAGGCTGCTTTCCAGATGTCCCACACATCCAGGACCGTGACCTTAAGAGAAGTCGCCGCTTCCAGAAATACCTTGAGACGGGGGTTATCCCCCACCGTGCCGCCCAGCACCAGATTTTTGACCTCGATCCCACGGTATTGGTTGCCCACAAAGATAAGGGTGTTCTGGACGTCCCGAAGGATGGGCATCAACCCCTCGTCCGTGGTCCGGACCTCAGGGAGTGTCAGGTCCACAGCCGCAGAGCGGAACAATATCCCGTTGTCCTTGTAGCCCATCATGATATGTGTGACCTCCGGCTCAACCTGTACCATCAGAGAACCCCCTTCAGGCTCGTCGGGCCCAAGGGCAGCGCGGAAAAAAGCGACGTTCATCGGCTCCAGCGCAGCAAGGGGCATCCCCAACCGCGAGACCACCCTCAGGAGAGCTTTCACCTTTTCCAGCTCACAGGTCGCCACCAGCACCGTGGTCTTGGCGGCCGCGTCCGGCGAGGGGACCTCCACCTCCGCTATGTCTGTGGCTGCATCGTCCCACGCATAGGGGAAATACTTTTGAAACTCAAGCGCCAGAGCCCCCTTGAGGTCCTCAAGGGGCATCTTGGGATACTCCACCAGGCGCAGAATGACGTCTCGCGAGGGCAACCCCAGGACGATAGGGCAGGTGAACTTCCCCAGAGCGTCCTTCAACGTTTCAAAGGCCACCCCCAGAGCGTTTGTATCCTTCAAGCTGTCCTTGACGACCGTGCCGGTCGAAAGAGGGATGAACTCCTGCCTGACTACCCGAAGGCCCCTGCTTCCGTCCAACTCAACATATCTAAGGGAGTCCCCGTGCAGAGCCAGACCGGCGAAGATCCCGGCGCCGGCCCGCTTTTTTCTGGAAAACAACAGACTGCCCCCCTTCCGTCTCGTCACGGTATCTTGCCACACAACCGCCCTTCAGGCACAAGGTCCCTCACTTTCAGAAATTCAGAAAACTTCGCCTCATGGAGGTAAAAAAGATCTGTAAGCAAGAGAGAAATCAAGGAGCGGCATTTTTACATTGTAAATATTATAAGGGAAAGTGCAATTTCTGCATAGGTTTTCAGAATTTCCGAGCAAAAACCTCTTTCACTCCCTAACACTCCATCCTCCTTTTAAGCCCCCTTAAAGGCTCAAACTTCGCATAAGCAGGCGGCCGGTAACTTTGGGGCCGTTTTTCTCCAAGGCCCCGAAGAGCCGGCCGCCTGCTTATGCGGATTTATTTTTTAGTCTGTGCGAAGTTTGAGAGTCTAATCTTCACATCCTTCCGGGTCGCCGGCGCGCCCGATCAGCGCCACAATTCCCGCCACGCGCAGGGTTTCTCCTCAAGGACCAGGCTCACAGAGCCATCCGGGAGCAGAACGGGCAGGACGAGGTGCACAGCTTCGATGATGCGGCATGGCCCCTCCGCGCTGCTCCGAGTCCGCAGCAGCAGGCCATCCTCCAGAGGCGGAAAGAAGAACTCCCACCCGGAGGGAGGAGAGACTGCCTCAAGCGGGTCGTAATCCATATCGTAGACCTCTGTCCTCACCCCATCCCGTCCCTCACAAAAGAGGACCCGGCGTGCCTCAAAACTGGAAAAAACTCCATCCGGGACCCTGGGGCAGTGACCTGCCGCCAGCTGTTCTCTCACCCGACACAAAGCCTCATTTGCGGATGAGAGCATCAGGGCCCTCTCATCCACACCCTCAAACTCCATCTCCGAGAAGCTCCAGTCCTCAAAGAGGACCGTAAAGAGCATCCCGAGCAGCGCTGAGGCGACCGAAAGCACAACCAGGACCATGGGAAGGGCCCCGCCGCGACGGACGTGCTTCAAAGGTTCCTCAACCGCCAGGAAGCACGGGAGACGTAGAGCTCCTGCTTCCCGAACTCCGGCTCCCAGGGGGCCTCCTCAGGCCAGCGGGCCGGCCTCATGCCGGGGCCCAAGGCCGCTTCGCCGCCGCACGTCAGGATCCATACCTCACAAAGCCTCATGGCAGGCGTCCATTCGACCCACATCGCCAGCACCCCGTCCACTCGAGGCTGAGAGTTCGGGGGGAACCAGGTCTCCTGCATCTCCTGGGAGTAAAGCGTCCCGTCCCTCACGTGGAACCGTTCGCAGCGCAGAAAATGCACCTCCCCGAAGGCGGGGACCTCTGTCGGAACAGCCGGCTCCAGCTGAAGGCGGCCTTGCGACCGATCACTCACGTAAAAGGGACGCCGTAGAGGCGGCAGAGAGATCCAGCAGCGCAGGTCCCTCCGACGCCCCGAGGAAAAGAGCTCTCCCCAGCTCCCAACGCCATCCATCGAGGGCAAAAGAGGCACTTGGACAGCCCCTTCCGCGGCAGAGGTGGGAACCCCCAACCTCAGACCGGATGGGACCGAGTAGAAGACCAGGAAGGCGGAGCCCTTGAAGACACCACCCTCACCCGCCTCCTGGACCGTCCCAGGGTTGTCCCTGTAAATCTGAAGTGCCCCTAAAGAGGGCCGCCAGGAGCCGGGAGGAGGCCCATCTGCTCCAAAAGCTGCCTGAAGACTGCCCGCCACAGGTGAGGAGGGAAGCCCCAGCCCAACGTGAAGGACACGCGGCTCCAGGAGGGAGAGGACGTACCTGCCCCTGTTCCGCGCCTCGGCCTGACGCGCCAGCTTGACGGAAATGAGGACCGTCCATCGGCCCACCAACAGGATGGCAGAGCCGACAAAGATTGCTATCATGGTTGCCGTCAGAACCTCCACAAGGGTGAAGCCGCACCTTCCCTCTGATGGCAAAACGTCTTGTTTTACGTTCTTTCTCACCTTCTTCGCCACTCCCTCTCACACTCCGGCCTTCAGAGGCCGACCTGGAACTTAAAAAACCCTGAAAAAAACGGACGAAGACTCCGAAGGAGAGGCCTTTGACACGTTCAGGCTGACAAAAAGAGCGCCCCCGGGGCCCGGAGCCGTTTCCCAACTGAAGCGGAATTCCCCATCAGGAGTAGCTCGCGGCATTGCGTCCAGGGCCAGGAGCGAGGTCGGGAGCTCCACGCGGTTAAACCACCATTCGGCCCCGTAGGCGTAGTCCTGTTGCCTCTGAATTCGGAGGCCCAGGGTCATCCCAACGCCCAGAGAGTTCAGAAGGGAGGGGAAGAGAAGTCCCAGGAGCACCAGGGCCAAAAGCGTCTCCAGCAGGCTCCCGGCCCCACGTCGGGCGCCCGGGGGCCCGGGCTGCACCCTCACGATTTTTCAGGGGCGCTGCCCCTGAGGGAGACGACGAGACGTCTGCGCGGACATTCGGGAAGGTCGGCGAGGATCTTCCAGCTCTTGCGGGTCAAAGCTCGCCCGTCCAAAAGGAACACCCGCCCCCGGTCCGAGGAGCTGCGTATCAGCCGTCCCACAGCCTGACGCAGAAAGAGACGCGCGGTCGGCAGGGTAGAGACGACAAAGGCTTTGTCGCCCTCCAGCTCGTTTCGGGCCTGGACCAACGGATCTCTGGGGTGCGGGAACGGAATGCGATCGATGATGACCTGAGTGAGCCCATCGCCCGGGACGTCCACACCCTCGCGGAAGGAGACACTTCCGATGAGGGTGGAGGCTTTGTCGCTGCGGAAGTGTTCCAGGAGCGCTCTCTGAGGCATGTCGCCCTGGGCCAGAACCGCATAAGGCCGATCGCGTCGGCGCATGACTCGGACGAAAGCGGAGAGCAGGCGCATGGAGGAGAGCAGGACAAGGGTCCTCCCTCCATTCTCATCGCAGAGCTTCTCCATGACCCGGCACATCCGCTCGTCATATCCCGGGTCCCGGACATTGAGGGCCACGTCCACCACCACTATTTCCATCTGCCGGGCAAAGTCAAAAGGAGACCCCACCTTCAGAGTCCTGTCCGGCAGCACCCCCGTCTCCCGGCTCCAGAAGGAAAAATCCCCCTCCAGGGTCAGAGTCGCCGAGATAAAAATGGCCTTCTGCGGGTCCTCCTTCGCCAGGACATCACTGATGATGTCCGAGCACTGGACCGGAGCGCTCTGGAGCCCTCTGCCATCTCCCCAATAGGCCCAGCGGGGAAAATTCTCCACCTCAAGACACCACAGGAGGTGATTGCGGAAATCGCGCAGACCGTCCAGCCAGTTCATCATCTCCGCTGCACGGGCCAGAAGCGCGCGGTCCACAAAACCTCCGCTCATATAACAGTCCTCCACGCTCCGGAACATACGTCTCAGACTATTCAGAGCATCTGCTACTGCAGCACCCCGCTGTAACAGGGCCTCATCCCGAGTCGTGACCCCCTCACCCGTCAGGACCGTCCCGGCTGCCTCGAAGAGCTCCTTAAGGAGCGACGCGCAGTTATCCGCAGAGCCCTGAACCGACCCCATGTCCACGGACTGAGAGCGGAACAAGGGATCGAAAGCCTGCCAGGCGCCCCTCCGCAGGAGCGAAAGCCCCTCGTCAAGGTCAGCCCTGAGGGCAGCCGCGTTACGCGCCGCATCAGGCATCCGGTGCGCCTCGTCACAGATGAGCCAGTCGCAGCGCACGGGAAAAGCACCCCCTCCTTCAAGGATGTGGGAGAAGTACAGATGGTAGTTTGCGACCACTATCCGCCAGTTCTGAGCGTTGCGGTACGTCTGCTGCACAAAACAGCGTTCCCGGAACGGGCAGGCTGTCCCCAGGCAGCCTCTGGTCCCGGCGGCAAGGTGACCCAAAAGAGGGTGCCCGACCGGCAGGCCCAGCTCGGACATATCCCCCGTCTCGGTCTCCTCAAGCCACCCTGCGACGTCGGGGGTTGGGCCGCCAAAACCGGGAAGGAGAAGCTCCCCCCCGGGGGAGGAGATCGAGAGCGCCCTTCTGCGACAGGCGTAGTGCGATCGTCCCTTGAGGAGCCCAAAAGAAAAGTCCTCCTTCAGGAGCTCCCTCAGACGCGGCAGGTCCTTGTCTATGAGCTGTTCCTGGAGAGCGATGGTAGCTGTGAGGAACAGGATCCGGCCGTCACGCCCCAAAGCCGTCAGAGCAGGGACGAGCACCGCGAAGGTCTTGCCCACCCCGGGGGGCGCCTCGGCAGCAAAAAATCTCTCCTCTGGCTTCTCCAGAAAATCCCGGACCGCAGACGCCAGCTCCACCTGCTGAGGGCGGAACTCATAGCCCGAGAGCCGGGCCATGGGCCCAGAGGGAGAATAAAAAAGCTCAAGAGACGGTATCGTGATATAATTCACCCCGGTTTCGCAAGCCGTGAGAACCCCCACGGCGGGAGTTTTTATGGGTCCTGTAATTTCGGACAGCTTTTGGAAAAAGACCCAAAGCACCGAAAAGGGCGGAGTTGCACCGAATTTTTCATGAGTTTCTACAATTTTTTTTTGCCCGTGAGATTATCGTTTTTTTGCCTTGCCTGTTGATAATCTATTATAACGAATGTTACAATGTTTTTCGCTCCCACGACCACCACCTGAGCTGAGAGAATGCAGGGCCTTCTGAATCAGGCGCCGGGCACCCTTAATGTTCCGGAGACCCTTATGATTTGGGTGTCCCTGTGGTTTTTCTATGTTTTTCTCCATGAACCCGCAGAAAGTTTTATAAGCCTGGAGCAGGGAGGTGAATTGAATGCCCAACAAAAAGTCGGCGAAGCGTCGCATGCGCGTTGCCGAACGTAACCGCATCTACAACCGCTACTGGACGACGCGTTGCAAAAACGCCGTCAAGAAAGTCCTGGAGGCCGTGGCTGCCGGAGACAAAGAGAGCGCAGGCAAAAATCTTGACCTGGCTCAGAGCGTCATTGACAAGGCAGTGGTCAAGGGAGTTATGCACCGCAACACTGCGGCGCGCCGCAAAAAATTGATATCGCGCCACGTGAAAAGTCTCACGGATATCTAAGGCCCAAGACGGCCTGCCTTTTTGGCAAAGACCTGAGGGCTGCCCCATGGCTGCCCTCTTTATTTTACCTTTGCTTTCCCGGCCCCATTCCACCCCAAGGGAAATTCTGGAGCCATCCTTGATCCCTCCACAAAAACCGTTATAATAGAAATCTGTAGCTTTAGACCGATCAGTCTAAAAACGTTTTTATTTTCCCTCTCCTCTTGCTTTTAAGGGAAGAGATGGTGATAATATATGTGTGTAAATTTTTCTCTTTCCTGCGTTCTTCCGAAGAGTGTGTTCAAAAAAACCGACAGATGTGTCCGGGGCAGAGGGACGGAGAGCGACAGGAGATCGGGGAGGAGGTGAAACTCTAGTGGCTGAAAATTTGATTGCTGACATCAAGGCCGCGGAAGACAAAGCGGCAGCGGGTGTCCGCGAGGCCAAGGCAACTGCAGCAAGAAGGCTGAACCAGGCAAGAGCGGAGGCGGAAAGCGCGTTGAAGGAAGCCCGGCAGTCTTCGGCAAGACAGTTTCGCGAGAGGATAGCGGCGGCAGAACAGGCTGCAGAAACCAAGGCAAAGGGCATCGTCTCCGGAAGGGAGGCTGCCGCTAAAACCTTTTACGAGCAGAATAAGAAGAAGGTCGCCAATGCGGCCTCGTGGATAACGGAAGAGGTGATGGTCAGATATGGGCGTAACTAAGCTCAAGAAAGCGGAACTTTACTATCACAAATCCGTTCAGGAAAAAGTTGCGGAGATTCTCCAGGCCAGCGGCGTCTGCCAGCTCATTGAGAGCTCCGGTCAGGAGGCTCCTCCCTCCGAGTTGGAGGAGCGCCTTGCAACAAGCGAGGAACAGCTGTCTCACGTCCGTTACCTGACGCGCACCCTGGCTGGCTATTACGTGGACCCGGTGTCCTCCCTTGATCGGGTTTTGGGCGAGAAGCCCATCGTCTCACTCAGCGAGCTGGAGGCTCTGGCGAAACAGACAGACCTGAGTCAGGCCGTGGACAAGGTAAAGGAGCGCGAGCTCTCCCTGAACGGACTGCGCATGGATATGACCCAGCTGAGAGCTGACGAGGTGACGCTTTTAGCTATGCAGGCCTTCCCCTACCCGCTCTCCATCCTGACGGAAGGCACCCAGACCGTCGCAGGAGTCTCGGGCACGGTGAAAAGCGATCAGCTCGACTCTTTTAAAGAGACCCTGGAGCCCTATGACCGGGATATTGAGCTGGTCGTCTCTCAGGACTTCCCTAAGGCCAGCACCGCTCAGGTGGCCATCCTCTACTCCCGGGTTATCGGCCCTGAGCTCCTGGAGCTCCTCCCCCGAAGCGGCATGACCCTTATGGAGCTATCCCCATCCTTCAAGAGGACCGCGAAGGAAGAACTAGCGAGGGTGCTCTCGGTCCAAAAAGAGACCCTGACCAAGGAGGAACAGATTGCAGACGAGCTGAGGGCTATTGCGGACGAATGGATGCCAACGGTCCAAAAACTCTCTGACTACTGGATCAGCCTGAGCAACCGCTACCGCGCCTTCTGCGCCTCGGACGAGACCGGACGGACCCTCAGAACCCTCTTCTGGGTTCCGGAGGAATCTGTAGCCTCCCTCCAGAAAGAGATTGAGGCAGTAGCTCCAACCACAGCTCTTTTCCTCTCGGACCCGGGCCCTGACGACAGTCCGCCCTCGCGCCTGGAGAACGGGGAGCTCATCCGCCCCTTCAACATCCTGACAAACCTCTACTCTTCTCCAGCCTACGGACAGACCGACCCCACGCCGCTTCTGGCGCCGTTCTTCTTCGTGTTCTTCGGGATGTCTCTGGGCGACGCAGGCTATGCGCTCGTCGTCGGGGGAGCCATAGCTCTGTTGTTCCGAAAGTACCGTAAGATTCCTGCGGCAGTTAAGGACTTTATCCTTCTCTTTGCCTTCTGCACCGTCTCCACCCTTATCTACGGCATCATCAGTGGCAGCTTTTTCGGCGACTTCATTGACGTCTTTCTGAAACCGCTCGCCCCTATCAAGAACCTCTTTGTGCTGGTGGACCCCATGAAGGATCCCATGCAGGTCCTGGGGATATCCCTGCTGTTGGGTATCATCCATCTGATGTTCGGACTGCTCATCGCGGCTTATGACAACATCCGCACTCAGAACTACCTGGATGCCCTGGGGGACAACATCTCCTGGTTCCTGCTCATCGTTGGCCTGTGCCTTTTTGGCGCCAGCGTCGGCGGGATGGTCTCCGAAGACGTCGGGCTCACCGGCAAGATCATGTCTGTCATAGGAACCCTCCTGGTCTTCTGGTACGCGGGGCGTGAGAAAAAAGGAATTCTCTCCAAGATCTTCTCCGGCCTCCTGGCTCTCTACGGCGTCACCGGCTACCTGGGCGACATCCTGAGCTACAGCCGGCTCCTGGCGCTAGGCTTTGGCTCAGCGGTCATCGGCATGATCATCAACCTTCTGGGTGGTATGTCCGCCTCCATCCCCTACGTGGGCTGGTTGGTGGCAGTCATCGTTATAGCGGGAGGGCATCTCTTCAGCATCCTGGTCAATATCCTGGGCGCTTTTGTCCACCCTCTGCGTCTGCAGTACGTTGAGTTTTTTGGGAAGTTCTACTCGGGCGGTGGCACACCATATACCCCTCTGAGCCTTTCGAGGGAATACGTCAACATCGCCCAACCGGCTGGGGAAGCCTAGAGCTGCCCCATGCGAGACGGGGAGGCTTTGCCCCTCGATATTTTTGAAGGGAGTGCTTAACTACTATGGATCTACTGGGAATTTCACTAGCTTTGTTTGGAGCGGCCCTGGCCACCGCGTTGGCGGGTATCGGTTCTGCCATCGGCATCCAAGTTGCGGGTACAAGCGCCGCCGGCGTCATGACGGAGGACCCCGACAAGTTTGCAAGCTGCCTTATCCTTCAGGCCCTTCCCGGCACACAGGGCATTTACGGCCTGCTCATCACCTTCTTCGTCCTCAACAAGCTGGGCCTTCTGGGCGGCGGAGGGGCCGTGGCCATAAACTGGAACCAGGGGCTGCAGATCTTCGCTGCTTGCATGCCCGTCGCCCTCGTCGGCTGGATCTCCGCGATCCATCAGGGTAAAACCTCGGCTGCCTCCATCCAGATGATCGCTAAAAAACCTGAGGCCATGGGTAAAGCCATCATCCTCCCCGCCATGGTCGAAACCTACGCGGTTCTGGCTCTCCTTACAAGCATCCTGATGCTTATGGGAGTCCAGGTTTAGGGCGGGTGGCTCACATGTCACTTGCCGATATCAAAGCAAAGATAACCGCGGAAGCGCAGGAGCAGATTAAGGAGCTTGAGGCCCAGAATAAGGCCCACATCGACGAAATAACTAGGAGATCGGACGCCGAGGTGAAGGCCATCCGGGACTCCTACAAGACACGGCTCGCTCAGGAGGAGCCGGAGGTACTGAAGAGGCGGGAGATAGTGGCCGAGCTTGACGCCAAAAAGGTAGACCTCGGGGTAAAGCAGCGCCTCGTCAATGAGGCGTTCGACGCAGCCCTCACAAAGCTGGCCGACCTTACGGGCGATAAGTACATCGATTTCGTCGGGACACTGATGGATAAGGCTGTGGTGACAGGCAAGGAGACCGTTCTGGTGGGGCAAAATGAGAAGCACATCACCTCCAGCTGGCTCGACGACTACAACGCCGCCCACAACACCTCTCTGACGCTTTCGGACAAGCGCCTCGCCATCTCGGGAGGTTTTGTGCTGCGTAACGAGAGAATAGACATCAACTGCTCCTGGGAAATGCTGCTCAAGGACATTCGTCCGGATATAGAACCTGCCGTCATCAAGAAGATGTTCCCCTAGGGGGTGTCAACCATGAGCTACGTGTATGCCGTGTCCCGGCTTCGGGGCATGGAAAACCACTTTCTGGACGCCTCTTTCTTTGCAAGGCTCATCGACAGCCCCACTTTGGAGGATGCGCTCAAATCCCTGAGCGAGACCTCCTATTCCAGATGGCTGGGAGGCGCGGACGGGGCTTTTGACAGAGCTATCGACGAAGAAATGATTGACGTCTGCAAGGAGCTCTCTCAGTTTGTCCCCGATCAGGAGCTCATCACGATCTTTAAGATGCCCCACGACTTTCACAATGTGAAGGTCCTTTTGAAGAGCCTGTTCCGCGTTCGCGGTGGCGACCTTGAGGGACGCCGTCATGAGCTCCTGTCCCGTTTGGGATCCATACCTCTCGAAGAGCTGATAACAGCCCTTGAGTCGGAGGAATATGCGTTCCTTCCCTGGAATCTGGGGGACATCATCAAGCGTTGCTGGCTTCTCTGGGAGCAGGCAAAGAACCCTCAGCATGTTGAGTTGCTGCTGGATCATCACCTCTTCGCCTCCATGCTGAAGCTGGCCGAATCCCTGGACGTCCCGGCAGTTGTCGCTTGGGTCCGAAACAAGATAGACGCCGAAAACCTGCGCAGTCTGGTGCGCCTTCAGCGCATGAATTACACCGCGATGGATGGAGAACCCTTCTTCCATTTCGGGGGGAACCTGAGGCCCGACGACGTGGCGCGGCTTCTGAACGAGCCCGTCGAGACCTGGGGCAACCTCCTCTCTCATACCGACATCGGTTCCGCCTTTGAGGCGATGGGCGATCGCTCCGATCTGCGCGCGGCCCTCTCGGACGTCTCCAGGGCCCTCGACGAACACCTCATACGCGTGCTGGAGAGCTCCAAATACGCCACCGACGCCCCGGAGTACATCCTTCTCTTCCTTCTGAACAAAGAGGCGGAAGCCCAGGCTCTGCGGATAGCGCTGGTGTCCGTGGCTAACGATCTGGACCGCGAATTCACAAGGAGGTTGCTGAGCCATGTCCGATAACGTTTCCCTGCCTATGGCAGCCATCGGAGATTACGAGATGGTGCTGCCCTTCCAGGCCGTGGGCATCAGACCCGTTGTGCTGAACGCAGCCTCCCGGAGCTCGTTTGAGCAGATCCTGGAAAAACTTGCCCGGGAGCATTACGCTGTGGTGTTCATCCAGGAGGACCTCTTTGTCGAGTTCCAGAGCAAGGTCGAGGAAATCAACGACGCCTATCCCACCAGCGTCCTGCCCCTGCCGGGCATCTCCGGCTCCACGGGTGCTGGCCTGGCCTCTATTCGCGGCAGCGTGGAGAAGGCTGTCGGGATGGATATCTTTGTGGAACGTTAAGGTATCGTCCCGGGGCTCCTTAAAGAAAATGTATAGCGGAGGCGATAATTGTGCCCAATGAAAACGTGATAAAAGGGATAATCGAACGAATATCCGGCCCCTTGGTCATCGCCAAGGGAATGACCGGCGCCAGTATGTACGACGTGGTGCATATTGGCGAGCTCGGTCTGGTCGGTGAGATCGTCGAATTGAGCGGAGACAACGCCTCTATCCAGGCGTATGAAGAGACCTCCGGCCTGATGCCCGGCGAGCCCGTCGTCTGCCTCGGTGAGCCTCTGAGCGTCGAGCTTGGGCCCGGCATCATCGAACAGTTCTACGACGGCATCCAGCGTCCCCTTGAACTGATTGAAGACGTGGCCAAGAGCCACTATATCTCGCGCGGCATCAACGTTCCGGCCCTCGACCGCGCTAAAAAATGGAAGTTTGAGCCCCGCGTCAAAACCGGTGACGTCGTCGAGCCCGGCGACGTACTGGGCGTGGTCCAGGAGACCGTGGTGGTGGAGCACCGTATCATGGTTCCTGCTGGCGTCCGGGGTACGGTCAAGACCATCCGAAGCGGCGATTACACGGTCGAAGATGTCATCGCCGTGCTCGACGAAAGAGGGACACAGCACGAGGTCAGGATGATGCAGCGCTGGCCGGTGCGCATCCCTCGTCCCGTCGCCAGACGGCTCCCACCCAACGTGCCCATGACTACAGGGCAGCGCATCGTCGACGCCTTCTTCCCCATCGCTCTGGGCGGGACCGCCTGTGTGCCCGGCCCCTTTGGTTCAGGCAAGACGGTCATCCAGCATCAGTTCGCCAAATGGGCTCAGGCTCAGATCGTCGTCTACGTTGGCTGCGGCGAACGCGGAAACGAGATGACCGACGTGCTACTGGAGTTCCCGGAGTTGGACGACCCTCAGACGGGCCATCCCCTGATGAAGCGCACGACCCTCATCGCCAACACCTCAAACATGCCCGTGGCCGCCCGCGAGGCCTCCATCTACACCGCCATCACCCTGGCGGAGTACTATCGCGATATGGGCTACTCCGTAGCTCTCATGGCCGACTCCACCAGCCGCTGGGCCGAGGCCCTGCGCGAGATGTCCGGCCGTCTTGAGGAGATGCCCGGTGAAGAGGGCTACCCCGCCTATCTGGGCACGCGCCTGGCCTCCTTCTACGAGCGGGCCGGACGCTGCATTGTCATGGGCAAGGGCGACCGTGAGGGCTCCATCAGCGTCATCGGGGCTGTCTCGCCTCCCGGAGGCGACCTCTCCGAGCCCGTCACCCAGAACACCCTGCGTGTCACCAAGGTCTTTTGGGGGCTGGACGCCAACCTGGCCTATCAGCGCCACTTCCCGGCTATCAACTGGCTCTCCAGCTACTCGCTCTACACGGAGACGATGGACAGCTTCTGGGACGAAAAGTTTGACGACGAGTGGAGCGGGCTCCGTATCGGTGCCATGACGCTTCTGGAGGAGGAGGATCAGTTGCGCGAGGTGGTCCGGCTGGTGGGCATCGACGCCCTCTCCAAAGAGGAGCGTATGGTGCTGGAGACAGCCAAATCGCTGCGTGAGGACTTCCTGCACCAGAATGCCTTCCACGAGATAGACACCTACGCCTCGATGGACAAACAGTTCAAGATGCTGAGGACCATCATCCAGTTCCATCACGCAGGCATGGACGCTCTGAAGAAGGGCGCAGCGATGGACGAGCTGTTCGGCCTTCCCGTGCGCGAGCAGATAGCCCGTATGAGGTACCTGGAGGAGAAGGACATCGGGCAGATAGACAAACTCGAAGACACGATGAAAGAACAGATCAACGGGATTGTCCCGGTGGGTGGTGAAAGCAATGTTGCCTAAGGAGTACAGGACCATCTCAGGGCTCTCCGGCCCTCTGATGATGGTCGAAAACACGACTGACGTCCGCTTTGATGAGCTGGTCGAGATTGAGCTCGGAAACGGAGAGAAGCGCCGTGGGCGCGTGCTGGAGATAGAGTCGAACCGCGCACTGGTTCAGGTGTTCGAGGGAACGACAGGCCTTGACCTGGCCGACACCAAGGTACGCTTCATCGGTAAGGTTCTGACCCTGCCCGTCGCTCGCGACATGCTGGGGCGCGTCTTCAACGGGCGCGGCGACCCCATCGACGGCGGCGCCCCTATCATTGCCGATAAGCAGTTGGACATCAACGGGATGCCGATGAACCCTTATTCCCGTGACTATCCTTCGGAGTTCGTCCAGACCGGCATCTCCACCATCGACGGTCTGAACCCGATGGTCCGCGGCCAGAAGCTGCCCATCTTCTCCGCCTCCGGCCTGCCCCACAACCGTATGGCAGCACAGATTGCGCGTCAGGCCACAGTCATCAGCGGACATGAGGACTTTGCCGTCGTCTTCGCCGCGATGGGCATCACCTTTGAAGAAGCCTCCTTCTTCATGGAGGATTTCCGTAAGACGGGAGCCCTGCAGCGCACGGTGATGTACGTCAACCTGGCGGACGACCCGGCCATTGAGCGCACGACCACACCGCGCCTGGCCCTGACCGCGGCAGAGTACCTGGCCTTTGAGTGCGACATGCACGTGGTGGTCATCCTCACCGACCTCACGAACTACTGTGAGGCGCTGCGTGAGATCTCCGCCGCGCGTAAAGAGGTCCCCGGACGCCGCGGCTATCCCGGCTATCTTTACACGGACCTCGCGACGATGTACGAGCGCGCCGGCCGCCTCAAGGGCAAGAAGGGCTCCATCACCCAGATCCCCATCCTGACCATGCCTGAGGACGACAAAACCCACCCCATTCCCGACCTGACCGGCTATATCACAGAGGGGCAGATTATCCTCAGCCGCGGCCTGCACCGCCAGGGCATCTACCCGCCCGTGGACGTCATGCCTTCCCTGTCCCGTCTCAAGGATAAGGGCATCGGCAAGGATAAGACCCGCGAGGATCACGCCGACCTGATGAACCAGCTCTTTGCGGCTTATGCCCGAGGCAAGGAGGCCAAGGAGCTGGCCGTCATCCTGGGCGAGAGCGCTCTGACGGAAGAGGACAAGGCTTTTGCCTCCTTCTCTGACGTCTTTGAGGATCGCTACATCCGGCAGGGCGAGTACGAAAACCGCAATGTTAACGATACGCTTGAGCTGGGCTGGGAGCTCCTCACCATGATCCCCGTCAATGAACTCAAACGTGTCCGTGACGCCTACCTCGAAAAGTACCTGAAGCCCAGACTTGAGAAGAAGGCGGAACAGGACAAGAAGGCGTAAGGGGGTGCAGTAATGGCACGCATCAACGTCAACCCCAACCGCATGGAGCTCTCACGCCTCAAGAAGCGCCTGGTGGTCGCCCGGCGGGGACACAAGCTGTTGAAGGACAAGCAGGACGCCCTGATCAAGGCCTTTCTGGAGCGCGCCCGTTCGGGCAAGGTGTTGCGCGAGCAGGTAGAGGAGGAGCTGAAGGAATGCTATGGCGCCTTTGTGCTCTCCCGCGCTCAGACGACGCCCGAGATACTGGAGCAGGCTCTGATCTTTCCCGGCGCCAACTGTACTCTCTCAGTGGACTGGCGCAACGTGATGAGCGTCATGGTACCTCACTACAACGTCAAGCAGGAGGGCAATCCCGTCAACTACGGCTTCGTCAACGTACCCATCCTGCTGGACCTGGCGCTGGAGCAATTCAGCAAGTTAATTTTGCGTCTTCTTGAGCTGGCCAAGGAGGAAAAAGCTATCCGCCTGATGGCAGGGGAGATAGAGCGGACCCGGAGACGTGTCAACGCCCTGGAGTACGTGATGATCCCCGATCTGCAGGAGACCATCCGATACATCAGCATGAAGCTGGACGAGCAGGAACGCTCTACCCTCAGCCGCCTGATGAAGATCAAGGATATCGTCCGGGCAAAGTAAGTCACAGAGTCACAACACAAAAAATCCAGGCACAAAAAAGAGCAGCCTCTCCCATCAATAACGCGGGAGAGGCTTTTTTGTGTGCTTTGTGTGTGCGCTATTCGTTATGCTGTCTGCATCCCGACGAGCTGTTCGATATTTTGTGCAACCTGGCGCGAGAGCCCCATCCGAGCCGCCAGGTCGTCCAGATATTCTCGCTCCTCCCGGGTGTCCACATCGATAGCCATCAGGGAGGCCGAGTAAACCTGAGCTGCCAGCTCGGGGCGGCCCCGCACCAAGGCGATGATCGTCTCCGTATCCATCGGCTTCTGAAGCTGTGTCACGACGTAGGCCAGCCCGTCCTGACCTATCCCGGCCTCCTTCATCCTGCCCGTGATACGGTTCAGTTCGTCCGCATCCACCTGGCCGTCGGCCTTTGCCGCGTTGAGCATAGCCATGAGGATAAGTTCTGCCCCCGTCTGGAGCTCCTGCTCCTCCTGGGCATTTTTGGGGGCCATCAGCCCCGCGGGCATCCTCTCGGTCTTCTGGCCCGCATCACTGAGGGCCTTGACAGCCATCACTCCCAAAAGCCCCATAAGCCCTCCCCCGATCCCTCCGAGGGCAGAGTTTTTGCCCCCACCGCCGAGCAAGGAGCCCAAAAGAGCGCCCACGCCCATGCCCGCCAGGTTCTGCCGGTCGCCGACGGCGTTCTGGGCCCAGCCCAGCAGGCCCTCTGCCGGAGAGCTGCGACCACTCTGTCCGCCGCCTCCAAGCAACCCTGACAGAGCATCCTGAATCCCGCCGCCGCTCTGCTGCATCGACTGTCGCACCCTCTGTTCCGAGGAAGAGGCCATCCCGCCGCTCTGCATCATCGCGCCCAAAAGGTCCATCACATTCATGCTTCCGTCCCCCATGTGTCTCAGATTTTGTTAAAGAAAAGACCCTTATCCCTGGGACTTTATCAATCAAGAACAGGCAGAAAAACAGGTGATTTTTTCAGGTCAAAACCATACTCTTCCGGTCAAGAAAATGCCGGAGGAGCTCCCCAGTTACGGGGAAGCTTTGCTGAATGAACCAGCGACGCCTCTTAAGAGGCCTTGGTCTCAATGGCTTTCAAAAGGGTTCGGAAGGCAGTGTTGAAGCCCTCCACCCCACCCTCTAAAAGAGAGTCGCACACCGCTTTCAGGTCAATGCCCAGGTCCGGAAGCTCTGCCATGCGGCGCTTCGCGCCCTCCAGGTCGTCCTCCACCGTCAAAGCCACCCGGCCGTGATCCAGGTAGGCTGAGAGCGTCGCGGGAGGTACGGTGTTCACCGTATCCGGCCCTATGAGGGTCTCAACGTAAAGGACATCGGAATAAGCGGGGTTTTTTGTCCCGGTACTGGCCCAGAGTGGTCGCTGGACTTGCGCGCCCTTGCCCTCCAAAGCCTTCCAGGCCGGGGTGGAGAAAATATCCTTGAAACGCTGATAGGTCAGGCGAGCGCCGTCCACAGCAATCTTGCCCTGAAGGCCGCCCCTGTCCTTCTCCGCCAACATTTTGTCCACAACCCCGTCCACCCGGCTGACGAACACCGAGGCGACCGATGCCACCTTAAGCGTCTCTCCCGCCTTCGCTCGGGCCTCCAGGCCACGGACATAGGCCTCGGCCACGGAGGCGTACTGGGAAGCTGCTGCGTCGGAGAAGATGAGGGTGGCGTTGACGTTCACCCCTGCGGAGACGACAGTCTCTATAGCCCTCACCCCCTCAGGGGTCGCAGGGATCTTTATCATGACGTTGGGACGGTTCAGGGCAGCAAAGAGGCGCTTTGCCTCCGAGACCGTGGAGTCAAAATCCGAGGCCAGGAGCGGGTTCACCTCAAGGCTGACGTAGCCGTCCAACCCTCCGGAGCTCTCATAAACCGGCTTCATGATGTCCGCTGCTGCTCCGACCTCCTGAAGGGTCAGGATCTCGTAGATCTCAGAGACTGTCTTGCCCTCCCCGGCCATCTTGCGGATCTCTTCGTCGTAGTCTGAGGTCTTGGCAATAGCTGCCTCGAAGATAGCAGGGTTTGTGGTCACCCCGGCAATCCCCTTCTCCATCCAGCGCGCGAGGCCACCCGACAGAATAAGGTCCCGGCTGATGGTATCAAGCCAGACGCTCTGACCCAACTTTGCCGTATCATGTAATACCGTGTGTTTCATAGCAGTGATCCTCCCAAGTGGAATGATTTTTTTCTCTTTTTATTATACCTCCTCCCGGGCTTTTACAGAAATTCACCGTTTCTTATGGAAGTTCCTGATGGCATGTTGCGGGGCCCAATGGGATAATAGACGGGATGGAGGTGTCCCATGCAGAATATGGAAGCAAACCAAACGCAGGATACGACAAAGAAAACCTGGGCCTGGTGGCTCGGGATGGCTCTTTACCGGGTCGGGATCAACGCTTTTTTTGCCGGAGGTGGCCTGAGCCGGCTCCGGAGAAAGTACAGCGGGCTGGACGAGAGGACCGGGCAACTTGAGGGCACGCCGGAGGGCAGGCTTTGGGTCCATGCCGTCTCCGTGGGCGAGGTTCAGTCGGCCGCGCCCCTGTTCCGTCTCGCCAGAGGGGACGGGATCCCCTGCGTCCTCTCGACGGTCACTCCTACGGGCCGGGAGATGGCAGAACAGCTGATAGGCCCCGTGGCCGACCGGATCTTCTACAACCCCTGGGATCGCCCCTGTTATGTACGTCGCGCCTTGGACGCCTTGAACCCCAGGGGCTACATCGCGATGGAGACCGAGCGATGGCCGAACCTCCTCGCTGAACTAAGAGAGCGTAGAATCCCCGCCTTCCTGGCAAACGGGCGACTCTCCCTCAGAAGCATGAAGAAACTGAGGCCTCAGGCCGCGTTCTGGCGTGAGGTCCTCTCCTGTTTCACACGCATCCTGGTCCGGTTTGAGGAGGACGCAGAACACTTCAGAGCTCTGGGGGTAGAGGACAAGAGATTGGTGGTGACGGGCGACTGCAAGGTGGGCGCCCTGATCGCCCGCAAAAAAGAGGGGGACCCCGAACGATTTGCGGGGCTGAGGCGGAAGGACGCGCCGCTCTTCGTGGCAGGGAGCACACATCAAGGGGAGGAGACGGTGGTCCTGGAGGCCTTCCGTTCCGTGCTACAGACCAAGCCTGATGCGCGGCTGATCGTGGTCCCGCGCCATCCCGAACGTGCGCCCGTAGTCGCTGTGGAGTCAAGCCCTCTGGAGACCGAGCTGTACTCACGCCTCCCCTCTTCGGCCAACTGGGACGTCCTGGTTGTAGACCGCATTGGGGTCCTCTTTGACCTTTATGCGGCAGCCGATGCGGCGTTTGTGGGAGGCAGCCTGATCCCCCACGGGGGACAGAACATGATGGAGCCGGCGCTCTTCGGAGTTCAGACGACCCACGGCCCCCATACTTTTAACTTTCCCGACACCGCCCGCATGGACTCCCTTGGCGCAGCCTTGCTCGTCCAAAACGCCGACGAGCTGGGCGACGCCTGGCGGGACGTCGGGAACGCAAAAACCAGGACCTCTTACAAAAAGGCCTGTCAAGCCTACTTTGACTCGCTCGGGGGAGCGCCTGAGCGGACATGGGAGGTCATCCGCAAATTTCTTTCAGTGGCTCCTTAAGCCCTCCACGTTTATGGCCGCGCGCACAACAAACTTCCGGTCCCGCACCTCCAGCATCCGCACCTTGCGCGACCTGGGGCGGCGCGTCGCCGGGTCTATTGAGAGCGTCTGCTCTCCAAACGGGATATCCCGGACACTCCCCAAGCTTGTGAGGAGCGCCGCCCGGTCCAGCCTCTCGCTCGTGCCCGGCATGGCCTCAAGGGCACGGCACAGCCAGAAGCCCAGGGCATAGGCACGCGCCGCAGCCACCTTGTTCCTCATCTTAACGGCCCAGCCACCCCACAGGTCCCGCTTCAGCCCCTCAAAGCCTCCCAGGTCCTCCAGCAGCAGATTCTGGTCTGCAAACAGCATCCCCGGGAAAGACAAAAACGAGTCGTCCGGCCTGCCGCACTGCCACAGCTGCCACGGCAACTCAGAGTTCCTGATGCTACGCCACAGCTCCTTGCCCGCCATGTTCCCGGCAAAGGCAATCAGAACGCCCTCACCGTAGCTCTGAACCTCCTGAGCCACGAACTGGAACGAGTCCGAGGCTGAGGCGTCCACCCAGAAGGGCAGAGGCATCAGCCCGGCATCGGACAGAAGCGCCAGGCATATCCGGGCCTCCCGCTCCTGATCCACCGTAAATCGGCTGCCGATGAGCCCCAGTCGCGTCTCCGGAAGCAAAACCTCAGCAGCATAGGCGGCGAAAGCAGAGGCCCGGTAATCACGAAACAGGTCCAGGGCAAAGACGGACCGGTCCCTTGAGCCAAAGGGCGCATCCTCCCCCCCTGCCAGGAGCAGAGGAAGGTCCTCCTTATCGGCCCTCAGACGTTCCATCAGAGCCCTGTTCGTGATATCCGACGCAAAGCTCATGACAGCAACGGTCTTTGCGTCAATCGGCAGAGGAAGTTTTAAGATCGTGCTCTCGTCCGCAGGGGGCAGAAAGACGAACAGCAGATCGTGCCCCCGGACCCCATCAGCACTATCAGAAACCCTCTTCTGAAGCCATGAGAGAGTAGCACGGATTGACTCCCCCTGCTCCGTCGCCCAGCCCCCCTCCGGAGGGAGCACGCAGACGTTCCACGTCCAGTCCTCGGGGCGGGGCACCGCCCAGGCCTGTCCGGAGCTCAGAAAGCAACAGACCGTGAGAAACAGCCATAAAGCGTGGCAGAGCACGCCTCTTTTCCTTTTGTGATTCGCACTTTCGGCGCTTGCCGAACGTCCTTCCCTCAAAAAACTCCCCTCCCCTGATGTCCTGAAAGTCTCTCAGACCCCTCTGCACAGGCTACAGTCTCAATGAATGGGGCGTGGCTGAGCGATGACGCGCAGGCAGGCCCTCAGGCCTTACAGCCTCAGCGGCTCCCCTCCCCGCCGGCGGATCGGCTCGAAGTTCGGCGAGAGCAGGTGCTCAACCAGAGCCTGCACCCCATGATCCAGAGCCTCCGGCATCACGATATCAGCCTGGGTCAAAAGCCTCTCATGAGCGTTGACCGGCGCTGCCGACAAGTCCGCCCGGCGCAGAAGCTCAAAGTCGTTCATATGATCCCCAGCAGCCACAACAAGCTCGGGGGACTCCGGAAGCACCTCAATAAGACGCTCCAGAGCCGAACCCTTGGAGACGCCAAGGGGCAGGACGTCCAGAAACTGGGGCCCGCCCGCGCATATCTCACACTGCCCTCCGAATGCCCGGACCAGGGCCCCCTCCACCTGGTCCCTCTGTTCTACCTCCACCCACGCCGCAACGCGATAGACAGGGCCCGGGATATGAGGGGCCTCCATGAGGTAGGGAGTGCAGCCGGTACTCAGATAGAAGCGGATGGTCTCCAGGTCCGTCGCACGGCAGGCGACGGACTCGTCACCCGTGAGCTGGACCTCGACGGGCAACGCCCACAGAAAGCGCAGCACCTGCTCGGCGAGTACCGGGTCAAAGAGCTCGGAGTGCACCTCCTCTCCCTCAAGGGTCATCACGCGGGCGCCGTCGTAAAGGATGGCCGGAACCGTCGCTCCGATGGAGCGCGCATGTCCGGCGGCAGAGCCGTAGGTGCGCCCCGTGGCGATCGCGATGTCCCATCCCGCCTCCCTGAGGCGGTTGCAGGCATCAACAACCTCATCAGAGACACGGTCACCGACCGACAGAGTGTCGTCAATGTCCGTGACAAACAGTTTCATGTTCCCTCCAGGACCCTTTTAGCAAAAAAGGGCCGCGCCAGCGCAGCCCTCAATTTTTGACGCGATCCGTTATCGTTATGTGTTATCCGCGCTACTTCTTCGGTGTGAGGAGGCTCGCCTTGCGAAGCTCCTGCACCACGTCCTGCGTGATGTCAATTCCGCCTATCAGCACTGCGGATTTGTTGATGACGAGGGAGAGTTTCTTGTCCACCGCCACCTTTCGGACGGCCTGCTGGCAATCTTTGTAAATGGGCTCCATCAGGCGCTGTTCTTCGCGGGCAAACTCCATCCGCTTGGTCTGAACGGCCTGGGCCTTTTTAGCCGGGTCGCTCTCCTTGTCAGCAGCCGCCTTGGCTTCGTTCTCCTTCTGCCGCGAGATATTCGCCAGCTCCTTGTTGACCTCCTCAATACGGGGATGCTGGCTGACCACGCCAAACATGTCCACCAGGCCCACAGAGTCCACAGGAGCCGCGGGCGCAGCAAAAACAGGCCCGGCCATCAGAGCCGCGAAAAATACAAACGCACCTAACAAAATCAACTTCTTCATAAAAACGACCTCCTCAGAACATGGCTTTCACAAAAAAAATAAAAAACGTCTCTCTTCTTGTGTACACTTCAGGGATTTTACCACAGGCCCTTGAGAGTTTGAAGGTCAAGATTACTCAGTTAGGGAACTGCTGAGATAAAAGCGCCCAGCTCTCAGTCTCTGCCCAAGCCTCAACCTTATAAAGCTCTGTGCGAGTGCATGGGACTTGGGACGCGGCCTTATGTTGCATCTCAAGGAGCCGTCGGAGAAACTCCTCGGCTGAGAGGTCTTGACCGCTATCAGCAACTTTTATGTCAGCGCTCTCCTGGCAGGGAGCGGTCAAGTCCGCCCGTGCCCTGCTGGATCTCTATCAGCTCCAAAAGTCCGGGGCCGGGATTTTGCACGGCGCCAAGTTCCTCTTTTGGCGCAAAAGGCAGGAAAAAACTCTCCCCCTCGCACAGCTCCCGCTCCGAGCCTCCGCCGCTGAAGACGCCCTTGCCCTCTATGACAAGCCAACGACAGCCGTTGCTGAGGTCTGGGCAAAGAGACAAAGTTTTTCCCGGCTCTACAAGCAGACGACGGATGCGGAAGCGCCCCTCCTCGCAGAGCACCTTGTAGCTGCCCCAGGGCTCTGAGCCGTCAGTGGCCTGATGGACCTCACGGCGCCCCCGCTCCTTCAGATGCCGAGCCACGTCGCGGACCCTCTGAGAGAACCCCCTGCGCGTCACAAAAATAACGTCAGGCGTGTCCACCAGAATAAGGTCGTCCACGTCCGCCAACACTGTCAGGCGGTCCTGGGAGTCTACGAAACAGTTGCGCCCGTTCTCAAGCAGCACGTCGCCCTTAAGGCAGTTCCCCCTCTCATCCCGGGGCAACACGTCGTGGAGCGCGTCCCAGGAGCCCACGTCTGACCAGCCCGCGTCCATCGGAACCATCGCCGCGCGGTGCGTCTTCTCCATCACCGCATAATCAAACGAGATGGAGGGCAGCGTCTCAAAGGAGGCGCGCAGGGCAGCCGTTCCCTTTCGGACCGCTCCGGACAGGTCGGGCGAGGTCTCCCTCAGCTCCCGATAGAGCGAGGCAAGAGAGAAAACGAAGACGCCCCCGTTCCAGAAATACTCTCCGCTTTCAACATAGCGTTGAGCCGTCTCAAAATCAGGCTTTTCGACAAAGGCGTCCACCTCATAACCGTTGCCCGAGCCCCTCGGCCTCCCACGCCGGATGTAGCCAAACCCCGTCTCAGGTCGGTCGGGCACGATGCCCAGGGTCGTCAGGCACCCCTCCTCAGCCGCAGCAAGAGCCTGCTGCAGGGCCGCGGCAAAGGCATTGACATCCTTGACGAGATGATCGCTCGGCGCGACGATGACGAGATCCTCCTCGCCGGCACCGTTCTCCAGCAAGGCCTCACACCCCAGGAGAATGGCCGGCGCCGTGTTGCGGGCCATCGGTTCGCAGACGACAAAGCCCTCGGAGACTGCAGCCACCTCCCGGGCCTGAAACTCCACACGAGGTGCAAAAGACTCTCCGCTGACTGCGTAAAGGTTCTGAGGGCACACCACGTTCAGCATCCGTAGGAGGGACTCCTGCAACAGAGTGCGGGGCCCTGCAAGAGCCAGAAACTGCTTGGGCAGATCCTCGCGCGACTTCGGCCAGAGCCGAGTCCCGCTGCCACCCGTCAGGATCAGGCCGTAGACCCTTGGCATGGATATCGCATCCTTATCATCATGATCAAACAAGCCACTCCTCCGGGAAGGGGCTTTACAAAAGCCAGTTCTTGGCCTTTTCTCTGTATCGCGGCCATTCAGGTGCTGTCATGCCCACCCACAACAGATCCTGACGGCCCCTTTCCGTGAGAACGTGTCCCTTCCAAACCCCCTCATCGCGAAAGCCGGCCTTGCCATAAAGCACTTGGGCCGCTGTGTTCTTTTCCAGAACGGAGGCGTAAAGCCGATAAAGGGACAGTTCTTCAAAGCCCCAGAAAAGCAGATGAGCGAGGAGCGCCTTGCCCAGTCCTCGACCGCGCAGGTCCGGTTCCCCGATGTAAAGCCCCCACAGGGCGCAGGAAAACGCCCTATCGACATCCGACAGGTTGACAACACCAAAAGGCCGGTCGCCCCAAAAAGCGACACGTACAAACGTGGAAGCTCCTGCCTTGGATACCGTTTCAAGCCATCGGGCATGCTCTTCCTCAGAGATGAGGTGCTGGCGCAACATCTGCGCCCTCACCTCCGGGCTGTTGCGCCACTTCAAGATTAGGGGTGCGAGGGCTGGAACCTCCGTCAGGTCTTTGAAGATGACTTTTCTGTTCATTTTTATCAAATATTCCCCCCTTCGCCACGTTTTTGATTTTGATAGGGTGGAATGCAACGTGATGACCGCGATTCAATCCCTTAATCTGCGATCTTTTCAGCGCACAGGATCATCCGGATAAAGAACCTTCGTCAGGTTGCCCTTCTTGTCCTTGATCAGCCCACCTCGTTCGTCCGTCTTGAATATTTTTTTGTTTGTCCAGCGGTCACAAATTGCGACGAACTCTTCGACTGAGAGGTCAAGCGGCTCCAAAATCTTGTCGAGAGGCTTGTCAAGGTACTCCCAAGGGAACGTCCCATCAAGCCTCCGCACGATGTCACAGGCCTGCGACCGGGTGATGCGCCCTCGTCTCAAGTGAAGACATGCCAGGCTCGTGGCGCGCCCGTATCCGAACTTCAGGTAACGGAAATAGTCATGGATCCCGGTCTGGTGATTGTCAAGGTTCTCGTAATTGACGCAGGTTCCCTCCACACACTTGTGATAGGTGATAAAGCCGTTGGCCTGGGAGAGGAGCGCGTTGGAGTAGCCATCCCAGGGGAGGTAGTGCCCCAAAAAGATCCCCGTGACCCCCACTCGCTTCAGCTCCTCGTCCGTAGGGTAGGTGAAAAGGATCACATCCTGAGGGCGAAGAACTTTTTCCGCCACAAGAGAATCCGGCGTCATGCCCAGCAGCCCCCCAAAGCGGTCCAGCCACTGTCGGGTCAACGTGTTGTTCTCCGCGTCCGCAGCGGGACCGCCATACTCGTTTTGGGAGTTCTCTCCCCATATCAGCAAAGGCACGTTAAACTGCACCGCCGCCCGGACCGGAATAGTGAAGATGCCCGCGAGCTCCGGCCAGGAGATGTCCCCGACCCGCTCCAAAGCATAGCGGTTCAGCTTGCGCCGCACCACGCGGTTGCTGGTGAACTCGACGTAGTCGACCCCCATCTGTTTGATGTTCTCAATGTTCCTGCGCCCGATGTCCGACAGATCGCAGGTCGTTGCCGTCACGCAAAGAGGGTTCATGCCCAATTCCAACATTTGGATCACCTGGTAGGTGCTGTCCTTGCCCCCGCTCACGGGAATGATACAGTCCCAGTTCCTCCCATCCTTCGAACGATATCGCTCCAAAATCCTCTTCAGCTCGACGAGCCGACCTTCCCAATCGACGGCGAGGCGATTATCGTAACTACGGCACGCCGGACAGACCCCCTCGGCATCCAAAGGCATGTCCGGGTGAGTGTCCGGCATCACACATCGTATGCAGTATCTCATATGTGCTCCCTCTTCTTCTATGTTCTATTTCTATTATTCTATGAAAAGACTGCTCCGAGCTAAAATCTGATTCAGGATTTTTCCAACAGAAACCAGGTGATGTCGTCCTGGGGAAAGACGGGGTCGCGCTTCCAGACAAATCCATAATCGACCACGCGCAGGTCGGGAAAACGGTCCAGCAGCTCCCCTGCAAAATCCCGCTTGAAGAGCTTGTCCTCGTTTCCGCGGTAAGGGATGGATACGGGTGTGGGATTATAATACTCGGCCACAACGATATAGCAGCCACAGGCACGATGCAGGACATCATAGGCCTCGGGAAGCCTATCCGGATTCAAGTGGATGAGCACCCCTTTGGTAAAGACGAGATCCCACTGACGCCCGGGGGCAAAGTCGAAGAGCGATCGCTCGAAGACCTCCGCACCACCCCAGGCGCGCAGCTCCGCCGCTGCAGCCGCATTGATCTCCACACCGGCCAGTTCCGCATCCGGGAGCAGAGCTCGGAGGCTGCGCAGGTTCAGCCCGATGTTCGCGCCCAACTCCAACGCCGATCCCACCCGCCCCAAGCGACCCAGGATACGGGCCCAAAACGCAGTACAAGCTCCTTGCAGTGCGTCGCTCTTGTTGCGGGCAATGTACTCGTCTCCAAACGTCCCCGCCCAGAATTTTTCCTGTTCCGTCTTGTAGGACAACTGATTTCTCTCCTTATAAAATAAAATTTCTCGAAAAACAGCGCCTCAGGGATGTTTCTGCTGCACCGACTTGTTCAGCTCCCTGAGTGCGGGATTTGTTTTCAGAAGCTCCAGAACCTCGGAAAAGGGAATGATCTCCCCCTCCCGATACAATGCGTTGTAGATGGCCTCAATGAGACGAAAATCGTCCTCCTCGTCCACACAAAGCCGCGTCCCAGGGAGTTTCAATCGCTCCGGCATTGGGAAGACGCCAAACGAGAAGGCCTCCGGATGGCGATACATGTAAAGCGTCACGTGCTCTCTGGAGGGGGCGTCCTGAGCCAGCGCGTCCGCCCTGTTCAAGGCCGCAGCAGTGAAGATCTCGGTGTCCAGCCCGCGGATCATCCCGTCCTCGTGAAGGGGCCTCATATAGTCCCAGTCGGACTCCAAAAACGCCTGGGTGATCGCATCAACCAGCTCCGGGTCCAGCAGGGGACAGTCCGCGGTGTGCCGCAGGATGACCTCTGCCCCGCTTTTCTCAGCCGTCTCAACGTAGCGCGTCAACACGTCGTCCTCGGGCCCGCGGTGCAGGTTGAAGCCACGGGACTCCAAAAAAGCGCACAGCTCGTCGTCCTTCGGGGAGGTCGTGGTCGCCACCCAAAGCTCATCGACGCGCTCGGCCCGACTCAGGCGGTTCAGCAGATGCTCGATCATCGGCTTGCCGCAAAGTGGCTTCATCACCTTGCCCGGCAGCCGGGAGGAGCCCATGCGGGCCTGAACGATATCGATAACCTTTCCGCTTCTCATGCTCCAACCCCTTTTTTCAGCTTTTCAGCTACCCAGTTTCTTCAGCAAAAGCGGCTCTCGCTGTATCCAGACGGAATCCGCTCCTTGCCTTGCTTTATCCCTGCTCCTTAAAGTGCCTCCACTCAAGTACCGATTCAGCGGGCAGGTCGCAGGCCAGAGCCAGGCCCAGAATTTTTTCCCGGTCCCAGGGGTTGATGCCCCAACCGGGCCGCACCACCCTCAGATCCTCCAGCCGGATCCTCTCGCCGCACTTCATGTCCCGCGCCACAGACAGAGAACGCACGGAGCCATGCCGCTCCTGAACTTCGCTCGGGAGCACGTGCTTACGGGGCCTTCCCAAGGCAGCCTCCAGGTTTCGCACCTCACGCACCAACGCCGCCATGCTCTCCGGGTCCATGCTGAACCAGTGATCGGGCCCGACGGTCTCGTTGGAGAGGGTGAAGTGTTTTTCTATGACCCTAGCGCCCAGGGCAACCGCTCCCAGTGACGCGGTTATCCCCATAGAATGATCGGAAAAACCGATGACGCACTCCGGGTACATCATCTTAAGGCTCTCGATGGTCCGGAGGTTCATGTCCTCCATGCGCGAAGGGTAGTTGGCCACACAGTGCATCAGCACAAGCCGATCGCATCCGTTCTCCAGGAGCGTGGACACCGCCATATCCGCCTCCGCCAAGCTGCTCTTGCCGACGGACAACATCACGGGACGGTCAGAACGGGCAGCCCGGAGCAACAGGTCGGGATAACAGACGTCGGATGAGGCTATCTTGATACAGGGCATGTCCAGCTCGTCCAGCAGAAAGTCCAGCCCATCCACGCTGAAGGGCGTGGAGAAAGCCATCAGGCCCAGAGACTCGGCATAGTCAAAAAGGGGCCTGTGGGCAGTCCGGGGCAGGGCAAGACGGTCGAACATGCCCCCGACCTCCTCCGTGACGGTGTGCCCCTCAGGCCCCCAGGTGACCGGGCTGTTATAGTGGGACAACAGCTCGTAGGCTGTATAGGTCTGAAACTTGACCGCATCCACGCCGCACTCCGCTGCGGCTTCGACGCACCGGCGCGCCAGGTTCGGGTCCCCGTTGTGGTTTGCACCGATCTCCGCCACGATGAACGTGGGCTGTCCGTCCCCGATGGACACGTCGTCGTACAGGGTAAACCTTGCCATATCCTCACCGCTTTCGTTCATGAAAGGGTACGAGTCCCTATTTTACGGAACCGCTGGTTTTGATTCAGCCAGCGGCTCCTTATCTTTTCGGCTATTCTCTCAACCTGTTTAAATTTAAAAACTCATCCCAGGATCAGCTTCAAAGAGGCCAGGGCAGCCAAGAGGAGCACGATATCCCGGAACGTCTTTTGAGGGATTCGCTTCGCAAAGACAAACCCTGCAAACCCACCCAGCAGGATCAGGGGCAAGGCCGCCAGGTTCAGCTTCAACGTCCTCAGATCAATCATCCCCATTGAGACGAAGAGGGGTACTTTGATCCAGTTCATCACAAACGCCGTGACGGAAATAGTCCCCAGAAATTCATATTT
>JAAYOR010000108.1 GCA_012520235.1 Fretibacterium sp. | reverse complement strand
TGTCACGCTATCTGCATGTAGTCTCTCTGGCTTGCGTGGGGAGCGCCATCCTGCTTGTCATTGTCTATGTCTTGTATCGTCGCTTCAGGAAGAGCGGGGCAGGAGGGGCAGAGTGATCAGCACCGTGGTTCCATGCTTTCGGTCTGCCCGTGGCAGGATGAGGAGCGTGCCGTTGTGGAGTCCGACAATGCGTCGGGCGAAGGCTAAGCCCCAACCCGTAGACCCCCATTTGGACCGACCCGGTCTGGCAGAGCTGTCTGTGTAGCCGGGGCAGTTGTCCGTTATCTCCACCTCCAGAAAGTTGGAGCTGTGTCGCGCTGTCAGGGAGATGCCGTGCGTTTCCGTCGTGCGGTTGGCGCGCCAGGCGTTGTCAATGATGTTAAGAAAAGCGCGCGTGAGCCGTATCTCATTGGCCGAGATGCCCTGCTCTTTTGCGTCCGGATCAAGGGATAGAGTGACCTCTTCCCCCCAGGGGAAGGGGCGCAGGTGCTGCTCAAGGGTGTCAAAAAACGCTCCCACATTGACAGGAGAACGTTCCTCCTCCTGAAGCATCTCCAGGATCATCTGCTCCATGTATTCCACGGCTCGGAGCATCAGCTTCGACTCTTCGGAGTTTGTCTCATCGCGCTGCATTGAGGCGATGCCCTTGATGACGGAGAGGGGGTTTTTGAAGTCATGAGCCAGGCTCCTCAAATCTATCATGCTGATACCCTTAAGCTGGTCGTCCTCTCCCTGGTGTCTGAACGAGCTCTCTCCCCAGGACTGCCTTAAAAGCTTCAACCAGACGGAGTAACGCCCTAAAAGCCAGGTTGAGGAGACGGCTCCGGTTATGAAGCTGAAGAAGAGAGCCAAGCCTGCCATGCTGATAAGGCTGTACTCCTGAACGTGAGGGGCAAAGGGCCCCTGCTGGGAGAAGGCGGAGAAGCTCGGTAACAGCTCAAGGCTTTGGAAGGAAAAGACCCATAGGAGCAGGACGAAGGTGCGATCCAGCCAGTTTTCGACCTCCAGAAGGAGGAGCTGGATCAACAGGATCATCAACAGCAGGATCATGATGTGGATGGGAGAGAAGTAACTCAGGTTCGGGTTGAACCGAGGCAGCAGACTCCAGGTGAGCGCGATGCCCAGAGGAGGAACAACTACGGATATCAGGGGTGCGGCGCTGGGAGCGCATCTGCCGATCCTGTAAGAGAGCCAGAGCCAGCCCATGGCCAGGATGAAGTTTTGTGCCCCGTGGATCATCAGAGTCAGAATGCTGGTATAAAAGAACGTCTCCACGCTCTCAATACTGAGGGGCTTCAGGACTCCCGAGATGAAGGTATTACCGTGATGCTGCACGGCCACGGTGAACGCAAAGATGATGATTCCCAGAAAGAGACATTGGAAAAGGTTTCGAAAAAAGGGGCGGGAAGCCATTTTCTCCATCACAAGGGCTCCTTCACTACTAAAATGGTGTTTGAGACACGAGGCGGAATGATAGGGCGCAAAGTCCCTCTTCCTTATATATTTATGATGATGGAAGATGTTTTCTTGTATTAGAGTATAAAACGACTGCGGTTAAAATGGAAACGCATAGGGAAAAGAATATCATAAAGATCATCATGAAAATGGGGGTTGCCGGAATGGCTGAGACGGGGCTTTCAAATCAGGGTGAGCAAGAATTCGGGGCGTGTGAAGCTCTGTCGCTCTCCTACGAGGATTGGCAGGAGAAGGTCCGGGCGTGGAACGAGCCGCGCTTCCGGGCTGACCAGATAACACGCTGGATTTACGTGCAAAAAGTTTTTGACTGCCATGAGATGAGCAATCTTTCAAAAGGGCTTCGGGAGAAGATAAGTTATGAGCTGCTCATGACCCTTCCCATCCTGATCCAGGAGCAGAAGTCCAAAGACGGTACTTTTAAATATCTCTGGCAGATGGCTGATGGACAGAGGGTGGAGTCCGTCATTTTAAACCACGGCGGGTATACAACCGCCTGTCTTTCAAGTCAGGTAGGATGCCCTCTGGCATGTTCCTTTTGCGCGACAGGAGGCATGGGCTTTGTCCGGAATCTGACCAGCGCGGAAATTCTGGGGCAATTTCTCATGATGGAGCGTCGGGCTGTGGAGCTCCTCACAGGTAAAGGGAACGGCATTAACAACGTCGTGTTTATGGGGATGGGGGAACCGTTTCTGAATATGGATGACGTGTTTGCGAGCATCCGGACCCTTCAGCATCCTAAGATGCGCGCGCTTGGAGCACGCCACATCACGATATCCACCTCGGGAGTTATACCGGGAATCCTGGCCCTGGCAGACTTCGAACTACCGGTCCGTCTTTCCGTCTCGCTGCACGCTCCCAACGACGTGCTGCGGAGTAAGCTGATGCCGGTCAACAAAACTTACTCTCTCTCTTCTCTCATCGAAGCGTTGCGGCATTACAAGGAAAAGACGAAGGAGCGTGTCACCTTTGAATACGTCCTCATTGAGGGGGTCAACGACGATCCACAGCTGGCCTATGAGATGGCAGCCCTCCTGGATGGACTGGAGCCTTATGTCAATCTCATCCGCTACAATCCCGTTCCGGGCAAGGAGGCCTATAAGCGTTCTTCAGAGACGCGGGTCAAAGCTTTTTGCGCGGCTCTGAAAGAGTTGCGGATTGAGTTTGAAGTGCGGCAGGAGAAGGGGACGGACATCATGGCTGCCTGTGGGCAACTGGCTGTTTCTGCTAACCGGAAGTGAGCCGGGTCGGATTCTCGGAGGCTCTTCAGGAGCACTGCTTGCTTCGTAAATCTCTTTGATGTACCCAGTAGCAGTGGAATATCTTATCTTCATAAGCGCCTCCTCATAGACAAGTAGGGATGGCCCCGACCCTTTGTTTCGCCTCCTTTTTGCCTCATTTCCTTTTCTTGCGCGAGAGCTCTTGCGGAGTTGACGATTCTTTGGTATTATTTCCGTTGTGTCTTTAACACAGGA
>JAAYOR010000013.1 GCA_012520235.1 Fretibacterium sp. | reverse complement strand
GAAACTAGTCCCATAGTTCTGCTCCTGATAGGTCGTGGCCATCCCCACCCTCATCCGGGAGAGCATGTCGGCGTGACTCGCGTCCGTCAGGCGCCAGAACACCAGCTTCATCATGTACATGCGGCTGTCGTTGGGGACGAGGTTATCATAGGCGCCGTGGTTCTCGCCAACCATTTCGCCCGGCTGCACCGTGAATGTTTCATATCCTGTTATGGCGTACGTCTGACGGTACCAGCGCGTCCCGGACCACTCGTAGTAAACATCGCCAACAACGGGGTTTGCCGGGGGCGTCTGATTACTCCTGCAGTAATAGGAATACCACCCCTGGCTGTAATAGCCGTTCTGATAGCTCGTGCCGTAATAAATTCCTGTCGTATCACTGACCCAACCGTAAATCGGCTTTTGATATTGTGAGGACTTATTGCGAAAGGTCAGCAGATAGGGCTGAGTGGGGTCGGACGTGTAGTAGCAGTCCGGGTCGCCGATGATGTTGTTGGTGTCGTCCCTGTCCCGGCCGTAACGCGAGTAGCTGGAGCCGCTATTTTCGTTATAGGGCCGGGCCCCTGAGCCGTAGGTGCATTGCTTCAGCAGCTCTGATCTCTCGCTGTCCGTGCGGCCGTCGTCCTTGAGGGGCATGATGCCCTTGGGGGAGAAGACCATGGGCGAGCCCACGTCCAGCAGGAACAGCACGTTGGGATCCGGAACCGGGGCGGAGCGCCCGGAATGGTTGGCATAATCGCCCTTGAGGAAGGTCTTCAACTTCACGGTCGGGGGGCCGCCTGCCGGGGCTGGAGATGCAGGGGACGCGGACGCGAAAAACAGCGCGGCTGAGACCAGAAGGGCCAGCAGCCCCATAAAGACACAGACTCGACGGACGTCCGCAAAGTGCCTGTGACGGAAAAAGCCCGACATTTTTTTCATCAAGAGCCTCCTTATTCACGAAAACTGAGTCCGTTGGCGCGACAGGATCGTTCCGTCACGGAGACACTGTTGAACCAGCGGTTCCTTAAAAAGGGCAGAGGCCCGCCTCCCTGAATCCAAAAATCATCCAAAGCATCCAAGGTCTGAGGCTGCATCAGGGCCCCGGCTGCTCCACCTGCTGCGAAAAGGCCATGTCCACCCGCCGCAACCGAGCGTCCCCCTGGTACAGCTCGACCCGGATGAGGTAGGCCCCGAAGTTCCGGTGGGACTGAGGGATGACATCATTTTCCGTGTATGAGCCGCTACCCTCAGCTATCGTCCACTTATTTCCCTCCAACGGGAGCGCGGAGAGAACGGGGTAGAGGCTCGGGGGCATGTCGGAGCTCGGGGTGAATTTCACCTGCTTCACCGGGTAGTTGGCGTCGTAGACCTTGAGGGTCAGACGCCGGGGCCTTCCGTTCCGCCCGGGGCTCAGCGAGATGTCACGGCTCAGCTCGCTGACCGTGGTGATCTGAAGGTCCTCAAGGGAGCGGACATCATAAAAATCATTCGACACAAGGCTGCCTCCGTCCCCCCTCAGGAGGAGCTGACCCGAGGAGCCCCGCTCTTTATTGAGAGCCAGGATGAGGCCCTTGGCCTCCTCGACGAGGCTCGTCATCTCAATAGAGTCGCGGTAGGAACCGCGCTGCACCAGGGTCGTCCGGTTGAAGGCAGTCGTGAGTACGAAGATCGCCAGCACCAGGAGCCCCGACACCAGCATGATGACCAGAGCCGAGATGAGAACGATCCCCTCACGGCGCGCGGTCGGCAGCCACTGCCTCCCCTTGCCGCTCTGTCTCCTGCCCTGTCTTTCTGTCCCTGTTCTCAATTTCGTATCCTCCAGGTCATGCTCTCCACCACAAGGCGGCGGGCCCTGTCGTCCTGGGTGAAGTATTCGTCGAGGGGCGCCACCGAGGGCCAGGATGGCGGGACCCCTTCAGGCACCCTCTCCCCGGTCTCCCGGCCCCGCGCGGCCAGGTGCATCCTGAGGAGCCTCGTTTCAGGATAAAACTGGAAACAGACCGCCGCCACGTTGCGGGCCAACACCCGAGTGGCGGTGGGTGCCTCAGCCGTGCCATCGTAGATCTCGTGGACCAGATGCCCGTCCTCCCTCAGGCGCACCCGCGCGGCGCGCACCCGATGCACCTCCTCAAAGCCGTAGAGCACGCCTCCCACCAGGACCTTTTCGTCATCATCAAATCCGTCAAAGAACGAGTTGGGCGCCACTTGAACTCTGACGTTATCCGTGCCAAAGCCCTTGACGAGGAGAGGGGCTCCAAAGGAGGGAAAGACCATCCAGCTATCGGCCTGAGCCGGCTTGTCCGCGCTGAAGATGGCCCACAGGCGGTCCGCTCCGCTCATTCCGGTCGTGGGCGCCAAGAGGAGCTGCTGGTCGGTGCGGTCGCTCCAAAATCGCTTGTCTTGCGAGAAAGCTTCGTAACCCCAACTCTTGTCCAAAGGCGGCTCCAGTGAGGCCTTTGTGTTCGAAGGCAAGCTATTGATATCGGGCACAAGGAAGACCCCCGTAGGTTCCGCCCAGGCGTAGTAGAGCTCGGGTCCCACGTAGCTCCCATCCGCCACCTGGCTTGTGACCGCGTTCGCCTGAAAGACCGGCCTCGCCAGGTCGCCCTTCGTCACGGTCACGGGGCCGCCCCATTTCGTCTCCACCCGGAACGCGTCCCCCATAAGCCCCATCAAGGAGGTATCCTCAGGGGAGTAGGGAGGTTTTTTGGGAGGCGCGAAGGCTGCGACAAAGGTGCCCTCCCCCGAGAGGTTGTTGGGCATCCCGAGTCCCGCGTTGGTTATCCGGGGGGTCAGGAACCGAAAGGCCTCCTCTATCTCCATCCGGGCAATGGCATAGTCCTCCGTTTGAAAGTACGAGGCGTAAAAAGAGACGAAGGTTGTGACAATGGCCACCCCCACTATTCCGAGGATAACCAGGGCCAGGATCATCTCCACCAGGGTGAAACCGCGCCGCCTCATCTGCATCACCTCACTGAGTTCAGGTTGTCCGGGACGGTTTCTGTAGAGAACAGGTTGATGTTCCGGGAGAAGGACGCCGTCGCCATCACGTCCCCGACACGGGGCTTACGAACGGTCAAGGTGACTCTCAGAAATCCCTCCGCTTCGTGCAGGTCTCTTTTGGCGTCAAACCTCATCCCCCGAATCCACATCTCACCCGACTGGAACTTCCCCCCAAGGGCCACTCCGGCCATTTGAACACAGGCGTCAAAATTTTTCGTCAAGTCCGACGGAGAGTTGTGCTCCAGCGTCTCAAACCAGCTCTGAGCCAGGAGGTACGCATCGATGTCCGCATGGCTGGCTGCCCGGACCTTCAGAGACCAGACGACGGTTTCCGACAGAGCCACCAAAGCTACGCCCACTATCACGATCAGAATAAGGGTCTCCACCAGAGCAAAAGCACGCCGGGCAGACCCGGAACACGGCTTTTTATGTCCAAGGCTGCCTACTGGCTCTCCATCTATCGCATGCACCGTCATGCAAACCTCCCTTCGCGTCCCACTCGACGCGGCAAGGCCCCTACAATCGCCTCTCCGCCGGACGCCAAAGCAGCCGCTTTGAAATCTGATAAAATTAAAAAACCTCTTGAGTTTAACTCAGGACCCAGTGCCCTGCAAAAACAAGGTCCAAAAAAGAGGCCAGGGAAGGACTTCATCTCAATCTTCCGTCCTGAATACTTTATGGAGAAAAAGAACTGCAGTCAATAGGTCTGAAGCCCCATGAATGGAAATAGAAAAGCCCCAGAGGATAGCGATGAACCTTTCCTCGCCTTTTATTTTTTTCAGCAACAAACGGTAGTACAACCGTATTATAAATGCAACTTGCAAAAACCTCCTTGTTTTAGTATGATTTTTGGTGAGGAATGTTACGTCACAAAAATGGAATCATAAACGAAATCATGACCCATCGCAGTAGGCGCCAGCCACAGCATGAACGGAGGGATCTAAAATGCAGCTCTCAACCCAGACTCAGGCAATCCTGGACGCGATGTCCGAGGCTATATTGGTTGTTGGAGAGAAAGAAGGGCAGATCATCGGTTGCAACAAGGCCTTTCTTCTGGAGGCAAAAACGCGCGCAGAGGATCTCATCGGAACAAGCCTCATCCGCTTGTCGCAGTTCACCAGAGGTGTCCGTCACGAGCTCGCGTCTCTCTACATTAAAGCCCTGCACAACAGGGACGAGGGTGGGTCCTTCCGTTTCCGTAAGCTCTTTGAGGAGAACGAGGAGAGAGAGTACCTCGTATCCGCTCGTTCTGTCCAGTTCCCGGAGGCCACAGGAGTCCTCTTCCGCCTCCTCCCGGAGCCGCCGCAAAGCGTGGAGCCGGTGGGACTCTGGGCGGGCTCGGATGAAGAGACGAGCGGCAAGGTTTTCCTGGAGATGACAGGAGAGGCCTGGATGGAGTTCCGCCCCAGGGAACGCATAACCCTGAAATCCTCCTCGCTTGAGGACCGCAGAGACTACCTGAGGCAGCTCGGCAGGTCTTTTTTCGTCTACAGCTCAAGCGAATCGGCAAAATCCTTCTATTGCCGGGAGCCCAAAAGCCCTGACGTCCTGCCCGCCCCGCTGACCGAAAAGAACTTCCCCTCGTTCTTCTGCCAGGAGGACGACTCGCTGCGCTTCCTGGATATGCTCGCCTCGGTGGGGCAGATCCGCGCCAACACGCTTCTCGTGGAAGGGAGCGGAAAGATAGTGGAAGCAGAGCTTTCCTGCCTTGCCTCCACCAGCGAGGATGGGGAGCTCAAAGCCATCTACTGCATCTCAAAAAACCACGAGGAGCTGAAGCGGTACAAGCTGATGCTCAACGACACGCGCATGGAGCAGGACTTTTACATCCACCAGCCCTTCATGGGACAGGGCCGCCTCATGGCCGTCAGCCCCATCGAAAGGCCCTCCGCGGCTAACGTGGAGGAGAGACTTGCACAGCTTGTGGAGCAGCTCCGCATCGTAGGGGCCAACGATCTTCTGGCCTCTTTCTACGGCCTATCCAAGGGCTCCCTGTTGATGCGCCCTATGTCCCGACTCTTTCCGGAAGGGCCCTATGCCACGCAGATCCTCAAGGAGCTGTTCGTCACCCGGACCTCCTCTTTTGCCGAGTACGACCTCGAACGGGATGAGTTGAAACACCTCCTGCTCTTCAAGGCGTTTTTCGACAACGCCGACCGTCTCACCAAAATCTTGGTCGCAGCCTCCCGCAGCGGGGACAACTTCCGGGCCCGGCACAGCAACCGTTCAGATGCTCTGTTGAGCTCCTTCATCGCCTGAGCCCGGGCTCGAACGGGACCGGGGCTCGAACGGGGCCGCCGCCCCTGAGTCGCTCCTTTCAAGTCGTTTTCTCCGATCATTTTCCCCCGGCCGTCTACTTGGCCGGGGGTTTTTAAAAGTCTACAAAAAGATTATAATCCGCAGATTGCGCAGATTTCACAGATTGAAAAAGGAAAAAATTAAAAACCTTTGATTAAAAAACTAGAGGACTAAAAAGACTAAAGACTCCTCTTAAAAAAGTCTTTTAAAAAATCTGCGTCCATCTGCGTCATCGTCGAAGCCGAAGCCGTGGGGGCTTCGCTTCGACATAAGCGAACGGCACGGCATTCGGAGCCTAACGGCTCCAAAGTAGCCGGCCGCCTGCTTATGCGGATAGCCTTTTAGGTTCGGTCACTTGCTTACTGGGGGGCGGAGATATACCACCAGTTCCCTCCCAACGAGACAGCGGCCTTCCCCTCTCGGAACGGGCGCGCCGCATCGAAGACGGCCGGCAGCCAGACGGTGCCATCCACCTTTTTGTACCCCCAGGCCCGGCTTGAGAAAAAAGGGATCAACTCATCGGAGCGCCCCGCCGGTTCCGTGATGCCGGGGGGCGGAGCTCCGATGATCCTGCCCTCCCGGTTGATATAGCGCCAGCCCATCTCAGCAACCCTCACACAGGCCACGCCCCACTGAAAACGGGGCGCCTCTCCCTCCCAGGGCAGGAATTTGCCCCTCACGAGGACCTTACCTGAAGCGTCAATAAAGACAGTCCGACCCTTATCCAGGACCGCCGCAAGCCCCTCCGAGAAGGCGCCGGCCTCAGCCCCTTTGGGGGGCAGGCTGAAGCGGGCGGCAACCTTCAGGGCCCCTTTGGAGTCCACATACCCCAGCTTTTTGCCGCGCACCACAGCGGCCAGCCCGCCGCTGAAGGGCCAGGCGCGCTCGTAGAGGTTTTTCACGGACCAATGCCCCTGCTTGTCCACATAGCCCCAGCGACCCCCGGACTTCACCGCTGCCAGCCCGCCGCTGAAGGAGTCCGCGGCCTGGAAGCGTGGGGCGATGACCAGCCTCCCCTCCTTGTCCGCATAGCCCCAGAGGTCGCCGGAGAGCACCGCCGCAAGCCCCTCCGAAAAGCCACCCGCGTCTTTGAAGGAGCCGGGAAAGAGAGGGCGTCCCTGCTCGTCAATAAAATGTTTGCGGTCCCCGGAGAGGACGACAGCTGTCCCTTCCGTAAAGTCGCCCGCAGCCTTAAAGGAAGCTCCGCCAAAGAGGGGCGGAGTCCTCCTGCCGACGAACCCCCAACGGCCATCCGAAGCGCTCCGAACCCTTCCCAGCCCGTCCGAAAAGGGCCAGGCCTCCAGGAAAACCGGGTCCGCCGCCCAGACGCCCCGGCGGTCGATGTAGCCCCAGCGCCCCTGGAACGCGACCGCCGCCAGGCCTTCCGAAAAATTCATGGCATCCTCGAACGTGAAGGGGATGACCAGCTCACCACGGCGTGAAATGTAACCCCACCGCCCTCCGCGCCGGACGGGTGCAAGCCCGCCGCTGAAGACGCCGGCCGCCTCGTAGGAGGGCTGGACAACCCAGCGCCCCTCAGTGTCGATAAACCCCCAGAGTCCGCCGGAAGAGGCTGCGACGAGCCCTTCGGAGAAAAGCTGCCCCACGGAGAAGGCATCCCACCGGAGGGGGATAGCGATCTCACCCGAGAGGTCGATGAAGCCCATCGACCTTTTCAAGCGGACGGCAGCGCGCTCATCGGCAAACGGCCAGGCCTCATCGTAGAGGAGCCCGACGACCTGTCGACCGGACCGGTCGATGTATCCGTACTTGCCCTCAACCGAGACCACTGCACGGCCCTGATAAAAGCCACCCGCCAGGTCAAAACTGGCCGGCAGCACAGCACGGCCCCTGACGTCAAAATAACCCCACTTATCACCGGACTTCACGGCAGCCAACCCCTGGTTGAATGGCTCAACCTGCTCACAGCACGGCGGAAGGACAAATTTTCCCCTCCAGTCCACAAAGCCCCAGCGGCCCTCAGAGGCAGCTGGGGCATAGCCCTCTCGGAAAGGGCGGACGTCCTCAAACATCGGGCCGACGGTCCAACGTCCACGCGGCTCGATAAAACCCCAACGGGCACCGGAGCTGACCGCTGCAACCCCCTCCGAAAAGCTCATGGCCTGATCCCACTGGGGAGACAGGTACCAGTCGAGACGGGCAGCCTCTGCCGGGCGCGCTATCTGATGAACCAGTAGGCCCGCAAGAGCCGCAAGGCTCACAAAAAACCTGAGCCCCCACAAGCGAAGACATCGAAAGAGAGAGGATGAAGGGCGGTTCATGGACTTCTTTACCTGGGCGCCTTACGGACGGGCTTGGGCAGAGCTCCGGGCTCCTGAGCGCTCCAGAGGGTGTAGAAACCGCGCTCGTCCGGCTCTGCCGCCGCTCCCAAAAAGCCAAGCACCGCATCGCCTGCGTTCCGAGCGATCCGAAGCTCGCCGCTCGGAAGCCCTTCATGGTTGAAGGGGCCACCGCGGCCCGCATAGACCACCTCGATCCTACGGCTCTTCCCACTTCCGAGGACGGAGACCCGCGTGGGCGCTATCGAGAGGCGCTCCACCCGCGCCCGCACCATGCCGGGGTGCTTCACCACGTCCACGGCCAACACCCCGCTCCGCTCGCGCGGCAGGGTCCGCTGGAACGAGACGAAGTTGCCGAGTGACCAGACGACCGGACGCGCCCGGCCGGACTCCGCGTCCCGCACCTCCACCGGCTGGAGTACGTGAGGGTGCGTCCCAATGACGAGGTCTGCCCCATGCTTCAAGGCAGTCTCCGCAGCGCGTTTCTGATGCTGCGAGGGGGTATGCTGGTATTCAACACCCCAATGGAAACAGGCCACCACCAGGTCCGGACTGGCCATCTCCGCTCTCTTCAGGCCGCTGGCTACAGCCGCTTCGGAGATGACGTTGAGGTGCACGTCGCTTGAGGCCAGGACGCGGTTGCTGCCATAGCTGTAGCTGACAAACGCCCACCTCAGGCCCTGATGCTCCAGGATAAGGGGCGAGTTAGCGGGGATGTCGTCCAGCCCCAACCCCGTCCAGGCGATGCCGGCCCCGTCCAGCACCTCCGTCGTCCGGCGCGCTCCGGAGGCGCCACGGTCCAGGATGTGATTGTTGGCCAAGGTCACAACCCCCACCCCAAGGTCGTTCAGGGCCTCCGTCAGGGAGTCGGGCGTATTGAAGGAGGGGTAGCCCGCATAGCCGCGCTCGCTCCCTGCAAAGACCGTCTCCAGGTTAGCCACGACGAGCGCCCTTTCAAAGAGAGGTTTGACGCGCCGGAACTGGGGCTTGAAATCCCAGACTTTTTCCCCATCCTCGAGCCGGCGCTCGGCCGCCTCCAGCTGCTGCTTATGGGCCATCACGTCGCCCACAAAAATCGCACGGGCCCGCACCTCCGCATCCGCCCTGCCGTTAAGGGGACCGGATACCGCCCAGAGGAGGACCACAAGAATCCAGACAATACGTCTTATCCTGCCTTTACCGTCCATCAACCTCATCCTCCCATTCGCTTTCGCATAATCTTTTGCATGATAAAAAAGCATCAGTCGTCGATGAAGGAGTCAAAGTAGCCGGATATGTGAACCACCGGGGTCCCCTTGTCCCCACTGCCGGAGACGAGGTCACAGAGGGAGCCCAGGAGGTCAGAATAGCGCCGGGGGGTCGTGCCCAGGGCGTTCTGCTGCTCGCTCAGGCCGCTCTCCTTTTTCGTGGCCTCCGGCTTGGCCAGGATGGCGGCCCGCACCGCCTCATCCGGGTTGTCCTGTGCGTTGTCGGCCACCATCTTCAGCTTGATCTCCGAGGGCGTACCCTCCAGCCCTTCCGTATAGCCGGGAGAGACCACTGGGTCCGCCAGCTCCCAGATGCCGCAGGCCGGGTCCTTGAAGGCCCCGTCCCCGTAAACCAGAGTCTGCATCTCGCGACCCGAGACGCGCCGAAGCTCCGCCTGGAGCTCATACGCGAACTCGCGGGCATCCCTGGGAAAGAGTTTTACCGCTCCGCTCCTGGAGTAGTTGGAGCCCAGCAGACCGTACTCGGCGTTGTAACCGCCTCCCTCGCTCAGAGGGGCGGTGCAGATCTGATCAAGCGTCAGTACCTTTGCCCCACGCTCCCTCAGCAACGAGGCATAGAGACCACGCTGATGGATGTTCGCCAGGATGACGTTTTGAACGTGGTCCAGGATACAGAGGGGGTTATTGGTGAAGTACAACTCTATCTTGTCGGGGTTCAGGCTCTTGTAGAGCTCCACATAGTCCACCCCGGTGAAGGGATGTCGGAAACGGCCCAGGATGGCGTCATACTCCGCTTCCCCAAAGCAGGGGGGCAGCTCGGCCGACTTCTTCAGGTACTCCACCGGGTCCGCCAGATGGTTGCCCACCTCGTCCCCAGGACAGGAAAGAAAGAGAAGGACTTTCCCTCGAACGCCCCTCACAATCCCGTCCAGGAGCTGCAGAAAGCGGTTGCGGCTCAGAATTGGGAAGGCGACCGCCGCGTCGCCCTCGGGCAACTTGCGGCTCACGTCCAACGCAATTTCATCCAGCGTGACAATGTTGCCCTGAGCCCGAGCCAACAGGGATTCCGTCACCCCCACCACGTCTCGGTCACGAAGCTCGAAGGGTTCGTAGGAGGACTTTGACGCCAGCTCCAGATACTCCGCGACCAGGGAGGCCAGCTTGTCACCCTTCCGGACGACGGGCATACGGATTCCGTGGGCACAGACCCCCGTTTTTCTCCTCATCGCTCTCACATCAATCATAGAAGCACACCACCTGACTGAAAAATAAAATTTGCTGCGGCCAAACACGCCGCCGGGCTTAAGCTGAAAGCTCCATGGCTCAGCCGTAGACAGGGAGGAAGGAATACTTTATCATGTATTGTATCAGTGAAGTATCCCTCACGTCGGGTTTTAGGGCCCAGGGAGATGGGTTTTTTGTCAAGTTTTTGTTAAAATTAAAGGACATTAAATCTGAAAGCTGGAGGCGAGTAACCCGTGAATGATCTTTACGAACAGATGAACTTCATCCTGTCCGGCGGCGCCCTGAAGCTTCTGACAGACTTTCTGTCTCAGCGGGTTTCTGCGGCCCTTATCGTTGAGCCCCGCGGCGCAGACCTTGAAATTCTGGACGCCATAGGCGCAAAACCGGAGAAATTACTGCTATCCCAAGAGGCGTCACACGTTCAACAAGCCTTTCCTGCCACCCCTCCTTTGGGAGAGGTGGAGGTAACTCAGGGCGCACTTGAGGGAGACTGGCCCTGGGGCGTTCGGATGCGCGGCCCTCATTGGGCTCTTTATATCCTCCTGCGCGAGCAGGCCGACAAAACCCTATTGGAAGCTCTGCGCCCCTATGCCGGGCTCGCGCGCCTGTGGCACACCTTCCAGAGGATCGCGGAGACGGAGAAGAGGTTGGCGCGCCTCTCTTACATGATCCTGACGACCAAGAGCACCCTGGCCTCCATCTTCGAGCCCATGCCCCTGGACTATTTCGCCTCTTTCGTCTCGGACGTCCTGCGCGAGAGCCTCTTCCCCCGATCCGTCAGTCTCTTCAGGGACGACGGACAGCGCCTTATCCCCCTCACAGGGTCTCAACCTGCCCCAGCTCGAAGCGGGCTTTACGCTCAGTCCCTCCTCACTAACACCCCCGTCCTCACCCGCTCCGACGCCACGCCCTATGAGGTGGTTCTGCCGCTTGTCGAGGCGGATCTGCGCCTTTTCTGCGTTATCGAATGGGACGAAGCGCCCAACAACGAGACACTGAACTTTCTGGAGCTCCTGGGAAGCCTGGCAGCCCGATCCATCTCCATCAACAGGCTGAAGCTCCAGAGCACGAAGGTCGAGACGGAAGTCATCTCCGAGCAGTTCTCCATGCTCTCCCTCTCCAACGTCCTGTCCGCGCTCCGGAAGGAGACGGACCGAGCACGCTTCTTCTCCCTCGTCGCCGACATCTTCCTTGAGACCAGCCAGATGCAGGACTGCATTTTGTTCGCTCTGGACGTTCCCTCCGGGACCTTTGCCCCTGTGCTCCATCGCAGGGACAGCATCGCCGTTCCCATAGAGAGCCGGTCCGCCCCCTTCTCCAGGCAGGAGCAGAACGGGAAGGTGGAGCCGGGACTCTACAATCTCTCCCCGAACGATTTGGACTCAGTGCTTCAGCAGCTTGGGCTTGAAAGCCCATGTCCCTGGGAGGAGCTGAAGTCCATGCAGTATCTGTTCCCCTTCCGGGGCCTGTCAGGGCTGGCAGGTTTCATTGCTCTTGGGAGCGCCTTGGGTCCAATCAAACCCTCAAAGCTGAGCGCCCTGAAGATAGTGGCTCAGTTCACCGGACTTGAGCTTGAAAAGTTCAGACTCCGCTGAAGGCGAACCCTCCCATGTGAGGAGGGGAACGTAGAGGCGAGAGGACATCGAGCTTCAAACTGCCTCACCTTATGTAGTGTGCTCTCTGGCTCGGGAAAAGTCTCTCCTTATCCTGCCGTGCAGAACCCAAGCCCTTCATACGCGCACCACTGGAATGGCAAGGGACAGGCCGGAGCCTGAGATCCCCCGATGGAGGCAGGGCGAGGTGGAAAAAAACTCGCTCCGCCTCTTTTTTGTTTCCGCGATGATGAATCCCGTCATACCGGAGCCCTGGCGCAGGATACCCTCAAAGGTACCGGAAAGGAGTTTTCTACACGATGTCCTTCGGACCCGAATACATCCGCGGCCTTGCGGCTGCTCTGAACCCACTGTTCCCCTGGCGAGTCTCCCGGGTGGAGGGAGGAGACTCGTGGGTGGCCTTGCGCGGTTCGCGAGAATGGCTGTTCTTCTCATGGGGGGGCGGGACCTCGGGCTGCTGTCGGACGGACGACATTACAGTCGCAGCCCTCAAAAAAAGCGCCACAAAGCGCGCGCCTCTCTTCGAAGCGCTGAAGAGCCGTCTCCTAAGAGGACAGCTCCTCTCAGCCCGCCAAATCAACCGCGACCGAGTCCTTGAGTTTGAGGCGCGGCGTGCCGTCGCAGCTGGGCTGAGCGTGAGCTATTTCCTCATCCTTGAAGCGACGGAGCCGGTGGCCAACCTTATACTGCTGGACGAGGACCGCAAGATTGAGGAGCTGGCCCGGCACAGCTCTCCTGACCAAAACCGATGTCGCACGCTTTTGCCCGGTTACGTCTGGGCTCCGCCGCCCGTCTTTGAGGGGCCGGACCCTGAGACTCTGGAGGGCCTCTCTTTTACGGATGTCCTGAACCTGCGCGGCGTGGGACGCCCCTTGGCACGGGCCATCCAAAGGCATTGGGAAACGCAGACCCCTGAGGAGTGGCTGGCCGCACTTCAGCCCGCCGCACCTGGCGCTCTCTGCCAACGGCTGGGCCGGTACTTCACCTTCTTCCCGATCCCGCTCCCCGAGACCGAAGTCCTGGGGCCGGACCCGCTGGAGGCGGCAGCTTTCGGTGTCACGGCCCCTCTTATGGAGCGCTCCCGATCACGACTCCTCAAGGAGGCGCACTCCCGCCTGGATCGGGCCATCAAGGCCCGGAGCCGTCACCTGGACGGGCTCTTGAAGCAGCGCCGCAACGCATCCATGGCGGACGTCTTCCGGCGCAAGGGGGAGCTGCTGCTTGCAAAGCAGGCGGAGGTCCCGCCCCGTGCGGATCAGGTCGTCCTGACCGACTGGGAGGGCCAAACCCTTGAGATAGCGCTGGACCCACACCTCACGCCCACCCGCAATGCTGACCGCTACTTCAAGAAATACCGCAAAGCCCAAGTGGACCCGGAGGCCCTGGAGGCCTCTATCCGGAAGCTGCAAAGCGCCATCACGGAGCTGGAGGAACAGAAGGATCTGCTGGAGAGTCTTGATGACCCGGAGAGCCTGGAACAAGCCGTCAGGGACGTGGAGGATTGGCTGGATGAACGCAAAAAACATCTGAGGAGCGGGGCAGGGAAAAAAAGGAGGCCTAAGCGAAAAAAGGAGGAACTCCCACCGCACCTGAGGTTCGACTGCGGGGAGTTCATGATTCTGGTCGGCCTTTCGGCTCGCGGCAACCGCTACGTCACTCTGAAGCAAGCCGGACCGGACGATCTGTGGTTGCACGCACATGAGCTGCCCGGCGCCCACGTCATCATCCGCGGCGCAGGAGGGCGGGAGGGGCTCCTGGCCGAGCGCCCCGACATCCTGGAGTTTGCGGCCTCCCTGGCTGCAGCACACTCCAAGGGGAAAAACTCGCTCTCCGTTCAGGTGGACTACACCGAACGGCGCTACGTCCGCAGCGTCCCGGGCACCGTGGCGCTGGTCACCTACACGAACCCCGGGACCCTCCGAGCCCTGACAAAGCCCGTACGACCTGCGGACGTAAAGGAAGTAAAGCCTTGAATCAAACTATCTCTCAAAGTCCCAAACCGTAAAGTTTTCTGTCACCACCATCGTTCCATAAAACAAGCCCGGCAGCTAAGCTGACGGGCTCATCCTCACTGTGTACCCTACCCTTTTAAAGGGGTCTTTACACTGTGCCCCTCTGTCAAGACACAAAATGCCAATGCTCTTCTGCCTCACTCCCGAGAACCGTGGTTGCAGTTTTAGTAGACTAACTATATAATAAAACTCGGTTCTTCAATTTTGTATTCGATAGCACAGAGAAAACTAGGAGGTAAGATGGTTATGGTGAAAAGAGATTCTTTTGTGCGTCGCGCGGTTGTTTTGTCTTTCAAACTGATTTCCTTCACCGTCCTTTTTTTGGGGCTTGTTCTTGCCCCCGCTTGGGCTAAGCCCAAGCAGCCAGCGCCTGAGATTCAAGACGTCATCATTGTGGGCGACAAGGTCGTTGACATCGCCTATAACATGCGGGTTCTGCCCAAGGCCATGTCGGTGCGCTGCTCAATTTGGGAAATGTGCCCCATGCTGAGGACGGCCTCCCATGTTTTGGGCTGCCCCAATAACGTCACGATGATGAACAAGCAAGCTGTGCCGGATGCGGTGAAAAATTTTGGAATTAAGAGGGTGATCGTAGAGAAGGGGGAGGGCTTTTGCCTTTACCAAAAAAAGGTGAACCCAATGAACGTGGTGGAGCTGCTGAAGGACAGTGACGTCGAGATAGAGTACGTAGATTTCTCTGGAGGAATAGAGCCCGCTATCACCCAAACAGCCAAGCTTCTGGGCTGCAAGGATAGAGGGGAAGCGCTCATAGCACGCTACAAGGAGAACTTGGAAAAGGCTCAAGCGGGTTTGCCCAAGGAGAAACTTGGCAAAAAGGTCTTGATCCTCAACGGCGTTTATGGAAAGGACAGCGGCAAGCTTTCCCTTAGGGTTGAGGCCCCGGGGCTCTACAGCGATCAATACTTGCTTGCTCCTCTGGGCTGTGTGAACGTGGGCGACGCCTTCAAACCGTCGGATGGGAAAGTACAAAAGGGCTATTATCCGGTGAGGAAGACCAAGGAGGGCCCTGTTCTTACCCCCATCCTAGCAGCAGACCCTGACGTGATCGTCGTCACGGGAAACGCCTATGCGGTACAAAAGGCGCTCTCCGAATTTGGCGAAAAAGAAGCGAAGCTTGCGGAGGTGAAGGCGATCAAGAATCTCCAGATATTTCACCTTCCCGTTTACATCAACTCAAGCGTCATCGAATATCCCGATATCTTAAGGCAATGGACCGCCGCCCTGATGTAGTCGATTTGAGATAAGGCCACATGCCATGCCATTAAGGCATCAGTCGAAGACGAAGCTGTGGGAGCTTCGCTTAGACATAAGCGAGCCCGGCAGCTAAGCTGCCGGGCTCGTCATCACTGTGTACCCCACCCTTTTAAAGGGAGCTTTTTTACTTTTTTCGTCCTTTGGTCACAGTTTCGTGCTTTGCCAAAGCTTTGCCACTTGAGTCGTCAAAGGTGAAGCGTTCAACCAAGCCCCTGAGAGTGTGCGCCGTCTCCGCCATCTCCTGGGCCTCCGTCGCAATGGACTCCGCTGCCCTCGTCGTCTCTTCAGTGGAGGTCTCAATGACCGCGGTGGAGGAAACCATCTCCTCGCTGGCCTTCGTGACATTTTCCATGGCCGTCTCCATCTCCGTGGTGGCCGCAGCCTGTTCCTGAGAGACGGCTGCGATGTTTTGGATGGCCTGGCTCAGCCTTTCAATAGCGGTGAGCATCCCCTGCAGCTTCTGCTGCGTGCCCTCCGCACGAGTTGCCGTCCTGGTCAAAAGCTCCTCCGTTTCCTCACTGGCTTTGACGGAGGACTGTGAGTGCCCTTGCAGCTCTCCGATAAGCTTGTTGACCTCAGAGGCCGCCTGAGCGGAGTCCTCCGCCAGTTTGCGGACCTCTTCGGCCACAACCGCAAACCCGCGCCCTGCCTCACCGGCCCGCGCCGCCTCAATGGCCGCGTTCAGCGCCAGCAGGTTCGTCTGGTCTGCTATCGACGTGATGGCGCCAACAAAGCCGGAGATCGATTCAACTGCCCGCTCCAAGCCGCGGATGCGAGCCAGGCCCTGCTCGGACTTCTCAAGAGCCTCCTTCAGCTCGGAGAGCACAAGCCCCACTTCGTTCACAGCGGCCACGGAAGCATCCGAGACGTGCGTCGCCTGTTCCGCGCCATCCGAGGAGGAGCGGGCACTGGACTGAGCGGACGTGGCTATCTCCGAGATGGAGGCGTTGGTCTCGGCCGTCGCAGCAGCTGCGGTGTCAAAGAGATGGCGCATGCTCTCAACAGAATTACCAACCTCCTCCATAGAAGCCAGAGTCTCCTCGGAGAGGGCCGCCAGAGTCTCAGCCTGGCGGGAGGTGTTGTCAGACTCGTTCCGAATGCCACTTAAAATACCCACGATCGAGTCCAACATCTCGTTGAGGGCGCCGGATATATGGGCCAGCTCATCGCGTCCCCGATCGTCAAACCGGACCGACAGATTACCCGAGCTCAGGTCGGCCATGACCCGGTTCATGTTCCACATCGTCCGAGCCAGGCTCCGCACGATCGCAATGATAAGAGCCCCTGCTATCAACACGACCACAACGGTGATAAGCAGAAGAACTCCCGTGAGTCCTCTTACCATACCTGAGATCACGGACACGGGGAAGAAGATGCAGATAGAAAATCCGTAGCTGGCAGGAGCGTAGAAAACGCGGCGGGTCTCTCCTTGAAAGTCGTAGTCCATAAAGCCCGTCTCCCCGTTGATCATGTGACGTGCCAGAGCATGAAGCCCTTCAGGGTACTCGCTGCTCGTCAGAAGGTTGGTCTTGAGGGCAAAGTCCTTGTTGGCGTGAGCGGCTACAAGCCCGCTCTTTGCGACCATGACGCCGGAGCCCTGTCCAAATATCTTCTGACTCACGATAAACTCTTGGAAATCATCCAGCTTCATGTCGATGGCCAAACCTGCCAGATGTTTTCCGCCATCCCCATGGAGAGCCAGCCCTGTGGTGATGACAGGGATCTGGGTCTCCAAATCAGGGTAGGGCTCAGTTAGGATAATTTGCCCTTTAGCAACTTTGGCAGCTTCTTGATACCAGGGCCGGGTACGCACATCATAGCCCTCCGGCGTCTTCCAGCGGGTGCTGGTGCGGACGCGTCCATCGGATTCGTAGCCCAACAGGAGCTGCATAACCCCTTCTTTAGCCATCCCCTCCTGCAGCTCGACGAGAAAGTCCTCCAGATCATCGTCCGAGAAGTCCTCCTCAGTGACCGCTTGTCGGAGTGCCCCTCCCGCCACGTTTGTGATGCTGATCATCCTGGAGAAGTCCCTCTTCACGGCTTCTGCAGCACCGACCACCACCTCTATCCCCGCCTCGTTCAAAAATTCGTTCATGATAGATTCCGCCCGGACATAGGTAAAACCGGCCATCGTAAGGATGAGGACCAGCACTACGGCCCCCATCACAGTCAATTTCCCTCTGATCGTCATCTCTCTTCATAACCCCCTAAAAACAACCCTAATGCACTGCGCCCGCAGGGAGAAGCCCTTTGGTTGCCATCTGCAGCACCAGTTGTCCACCTGTGAGATAAATCAACCGGAAAATCGCCCACCTCCCAGCCTGAAAGGACCTAAAAAACTTATTTTTTCTTAAATACCCTACCTGAGCTATCCCTCCATATCAGTTTTTCGCCGCGCTTCAGAATCCGCCTGCTTTTTCTAAGGAAAAATGTAGGCAAATAAAATTTTTTTTCATCTTAGCATATTACAACCAAAAAATCCCCCGTTATGCTTTTTATCGGCAGACGACATTTATATTTTGATATTTTAGGAAGCGGGAATTAGGGTTTAAGCAAGATAGGGTCCAGGAGATAGCTTATTCTGAGTCTCAAGACCCCGGCCGGGCTCGGCAGCTTTTTGAGTTTTCTGATGGGTTTGTTTTTTTGTTGCGGTTTTTCTTACTCAGCAATTTTCCAGGCCCTTCAGGAGGCGTTTGAGCTCCTCGGGCAGCGGGGAACGAAAGGACAAGCGCTCACCCGTCACAGGGTGTTTGAAGGCCAAGCGCCAGGAGTGCAGAAAGATCCGGTCAAAGCCCGCCGTCTTTTTGGCCCCGTAGAGGGCATCCCCAACGATAGGATGTCCCAGAGCGGCCAGGTGGACCCTTATCTGATGGGTACGCCCCGTGAAGAGCTGGCACAGGACCAGGGACAGGCCGCTGTGGCTCCAGAGCACACGGTAGCCGGTGAGCGAGTCACGGCCCCCCTCTACCACGGCCATCCTCAGGCGGTTACCCGGGTCGCGGGCTATGGGGCCGGAGAGGGTCCCAGAGCGCAGAGAGGGGACACCTTGAACCAAAGCCAGATACTCCTTCTCCACCCGCCGGGCAGCGAACTCTGACTGAAGGCGCTCCATGATCTCCTGACGCCGCGCCACCACCATCAACCCCGACGTGGGTGCGTCCAGGCGGTGGACGATGCCCGGGCGCCTCACGTTGTTGAACGGCCCCATGTCGGGCTGGAGCCATAAAAGACCGTGGACCAGAGTGCCATGCCAATGCCCGGGAGCGGGGTGCACGACGAGCCCGGAGGGCTTGTCCACCACCATCAGCGAGTCGTCCTCGTAAACGACCCCAAACTCCACAGGCTCCGGCTCCAGATCCAGCCCCTCAGGAGGCGGCAGATCCACAGAGAACGCATCCCCCACCTCCACCAGCGTTGAGGGCTTCAGTCGCCCGCGCCTCCGGCGCTCGACGCGCCCCTCCTTCACAAGCCTTTGGGCAAAGGAGCGCGAGAGACCCAACTGGCGCGCCAGAAAAACGTCCAGCCTTTCCCCTCCGCTCTCCGCCTCCAGCTGCTCCACTACTCCCTGAGGCTCCGGGGTTTCTTCTGAATCCATTTCAAGTTCTCTCTCAGTCAAACTCCCAACCTCCAGGCCCACGAAACACTTGACGCACTTCCTCAAATAACTTCACAAGGTTCTAACAACATGAACACGTCCGGTCTTACCTCCACGCCTCCTCATGAGAGAAAAATTTTTCTCCTGATGCTTTTTCTCTCTCGTAGTCCGCTATTGCGTTGAGCTCATCAGGGAAAGGCTCAACTTCTTCAACAGAAGGCTCCCCCACGACACGGGAAAGCAAGAAAAACACCATTTCTACTTCACTTTCCTTAACTTTATCGACTAACTCATGCAATGCGGCGCGAGTCATTTTTTAGCCTCCAACAATTCGGGCTTTATCACACAAACTTCGCACAGACTAAAAATCGAAAATAAATCCGCAGATTGCACAGATTTCACAGATTAAAAAACTGAAAAGAAAAAATTAAATGCTAAAAACTTTTGATTAAAAGACTGAAAGATTAAAGGCTCCGCCTAAAAAAGTCTTTCAAAAAATCTGCGTCCATCTGCGTAATCTGCGGATAGTCTTTTCTTGTTTCAACATGCTATGCCGCTAAGGCATCTGCGAAGTTTGAGTTTATTGACGGAAAGCTGCAGGGCCCTCAGGCCTCCAGCTCTTTCATGACCAAGACGCAGCGCGGACAAAGCTCCTCAGGAGAGGGGGTGTCCGAGTACTTCCAACAGCGCGGGCATTTTGTGCCCGAGACAACCCCGGCCGATAGCTCAAACTCCGTCTCCTCGTCTCGGAAGACCTCGCCCTCGAGATCGTCCGCCCACTCAAATTTGGAGACGATCATCAAGTCGGCCAGCTCCTGGAGCGAAAAGGCCTTTTCAAGCACTGCCAGCTTCTCCGCACGCTTCACCCGGACCGAAGCCTCAAGCGAGGTCCCTATTATTTTGGAAGCGCGCAGGTTCTCCAGCAGCCGGCTGACCACACCCCGAAGCCTCAAGACCTCCTCCCAAAGGGCATGCAGCTCATCGTCAATCCGAGTCTCATCCCGCTCCGGGAAATCCGTCAAGAAGACGCTCTCGGGCAGGGAGGAATCAATGGTCCGCATCTCTTGCCAAATCTCTTCGGCCGTAAAGCTGAGGATCGGGGCCAGCATGCGGGTGAGAGCAGAGAGCACCTCCCACATGGCGGTCTGAGCGCTGCGCCGGGTGAGAGAGGCAGGGGCCTCCACGTAAAGACGGTCTTTGCAGACGTCCAGATAGAAGGCGCTCAGCTCGTTGACGCACAGGGAGTGGATGGCGTTCGTGGGGATGTGGAACTCGTATTCCTCAAAAGCCTCGTGCGTCTTGCCGATGACCCGGTGCAACTGGTCCAAGATCCAGCGGTCCAGCGGGAGCAGCTCTGCGTAAGGCAGGGCATCCTCAGCCGGACTGAACCCGTTCAGGTTCCCCAGCAGGAAACGAGCCGTGTTACGAATGCGCCGGTAGGTCTCGGAGAGAGCACGGATGATGCCGGTGGAAATACGGACGTCATTGCGGTAATCTGTGGAGGCAACCCAAAGGCGCAGGATATCCGCACCGCTCTCGTTCACTATCTCCTGAGGCAACACGACATTACCCAAGGACTTGGACATCTTACGCCCCTCGCCGTCCAGGATAAAGCCGTGGGTCAGCACGTTTTTATAAGGAGCATGGTCCCTCACCGCAACGGAGGTCAACAGCGACGACTGGAACCAGCCGCGATGCTGGTCGGAACCCTCAAGGTACATCTCCGAGGGGCTCGACAGGCCAAAGCGCTCGTTCAGCACTCCGGCGTGCGTCGTCCCGGAGTCGAACCAGACGTCCAGGATGTTGCTGTCCTTGGAGAGGTTGCGGGAGCCGCAGGCGTCACAGACCGCCCTCTCGCCGAAGAGCTCCTCAGGGGTCTTTAGCCACCAGATGGAGCAGCCGTCGGGCGAGGCCGCCACCTTGTCCGCAAAAGCGTAGACCCGGTCGGGCGTAAGGGTGTGGGCGCCACAGTCATTGCACTGCAGGGCCGGGAGAGGCACGCCCCAGACCCTCTGACGGCTGATGCACCAGTCGGATCTGTCCCGGACCATGTTGTAGATGCGGTCATGGCCCCATTCGGGGATCCAACGCACCTCGTTGTCGATGACCTCAAGAGCCCGGTCCCTGAACTTGGAGACGGAGATGAACCATTGCTCCGTGGCACGGAATATCACCGGCTTCTTACAGCGCCAACAATGAGGGTAGCTGTGGGTGAGCTTGCCGGTGCCCAACAAGCGGCCCCGTTCGGCGATGAGCTCCACTATCTTCTTGCCACCCTCTTCGATGGGCATGCCACCGACCAGAGGCGTGTCCTTGTAGTAAACGCCTGCACCGTCGACAGGGTTGTAGATCTCAATGCCATACTGGACGCCCGTCTCATAGTCCTCCACGCCATGTCCAGGCGCCGTGTGCACACAGCCCGTGCCGGAGTCCAGCACGATGTAGTCCGCCAGGACCATAAGGATATCCTTGTCGTCATAGGTGGGGTGGACGGCCTTCAGCCCCTCCAGCTCCGAGCCCTTCACCGTGAAGAGCAGGTCACCCTCCAGGCCGGTTGCGGAGAAGACCGCCTCCTTCAGGGCTTCGGCCAGAAGATAGACCTTACCGCCACAGTCATAGAACCCATAATCATAGTTAGGGTGCAACGCCACCGCCAGGCTGGCGGGCAGGGTCCAGGGCGTCGTCGTCCAGATGACCACGCTCGTGTCGCGCCCCCCAAGCTGAGGGAAGGCCTCGGCGACGCGGGGCATGGGATAGGCCACGTAGATGGAGGAGGACGCCTCGTCCGCATATTCTATCTCGCCCGCGGCCAGAGCTGTCTGGCAGTCAATGCACCAGTAGACGGGCTTGAGACCGCGCATCACCAGGTCCTTCTCCACCATGGCCGCAAAAACCCTGAGCTCGTCAGCCTCAAAAAGAGGGTCCATAGTGATGTAAGGTCTGTCCCACTCGCCAAAAACGCCCAGCCGCTTGAACTCCTCGCGCTGCACGTCCAGGTAATGCAAGGCCGTCTCCGTGCAGGCCTTGCGCAGCGCCACAGGGTCCAGCTCCTCGCGGGCAATCTCCGCGTCCTTCAGGGCTCGGAGCTCGATGGGAAGTCCGTGAGTGTCCCAGCCCGGAAGGTAGGGGGCATAACAGCCCGTCATCGTCTTGAACTTGGGGATGAAGTCCTTGAGGATCTTGTTGAAGGCGGTTCCAATGTGGATGTTGCCGTTGGCATAGGGAGGCCCGTCGTGCAGCACAAAACGCTCCGCCGAGCCCTTCCGGGCCTCCACAGACCTATGATAGATATCCTTCTCCTGCCAGAACTTCAAAAAATCGGGCTCGCGCTTCGCCAGGTTGGCCCTCATGGGAAAGTTCGTGACGGGAAGGTTCAGAGTGTCCTTATAGTCCCTGCATTGCTCACACATCAAAACCAGCCCCCTGTATCAATGCCTGCGGCCTTCCGGCCCAAAGCTTTTTTTGAGCTTTTTAAGTCTTCAAAAACAGGCAAAGCTTAACCAGAGCCCTCCAAAGGCCCGGTCGTATTGCGTAATATTACCATAAAAAGAGAAGTTCAAAGCGAAAAACCGCGCTTTGCACGCAGCTCCCCCTCTCCTGTCTCCGAAAACTGTTACGCTTCGGAGACCCAAGTGGCAGCTTTTCGTCAGGCTCGCACCGTAGAATAAAACTGTGAAGCAGGATACACACAAAACAGTTATGGAGGTTGTGAGCGCGTGATGAAAAACAGGACAAGAAATGGAGACAAGATGATGACGAGGAGCGGACTGCTTTTGATGATGGGCTGTCTCTTGGGCGGACTTGCTTCTGCCGCATCGGCCGACTCTGCCGTCAAGGTTCCCGCCACTCTGGCGGGGCATGCTGTGCTGCCGGTGGAGACCCGGGCGGTGATGCCCGAGGATGCCCCGGAGTTCATGAAGATAACCGGTAAATACACCCGCGGAGGGCTTCGGACAGAGGAGCTCGGGACGGTCCAGGGGCTGTCCGGCGGGCGCCCGACCGGCCTCTCCCTTCCCATCAAGGGGCTGCCTCAGCAGGGGCATTCGGGCATCAAGAGGATGGAGGACGGTAGCTTCTGGGTACTGGCGGACAACGGCTATGGCGCAAAACGCACCTCGCCCGACACCATGCTCTTCCTCACTCAGTTCGACATTGACTTCAAGTCCGGTAAGGTGGACCCGAAGGGCCACATTTTTCTGCACGACCCTGACAAAAAAGTTCCTTTTTTCATCGTGAACGAGGACACCGAGAAGCGCTACCTCACCGGCAGCGACTTTGACCCCGAGAGCTTTCAGTTTGCCGGCGGGTTCCTCTGGGTCGGAGAGGAGTTCGGACCCTACCTCATCAAGGCGGACATGACGGGCAAGGTCGTGGAGATCTTTGAGACTGTTGTGGACGGCAAGGTGGTTCAGTCACCGGACAACCCCTTCCTTAAGACCTCCGGCACCCCAGCTGAGAAGACTCTGTTCCAGGTGAAGCGCTCCAAGGGCTTCGAGGGGATGGCCTCCTCCCCCGACGGGCAGACCCTCTACCCACTCCTTGAGGGCGCGCTCTGGGATGAAGAAAAGGGCGCGTTTGAAAACGTGGACGGGAAGGATTATCTGAGGATTCTGGAGTTCGACGTCAAGGAGGGCAAGTGGACCGGACGCAGCTGGCAGTACGTCCTGGAGGACAACTCCTACGCCATCGGTGATTTCAACATGATAGACGAGAAGCGCGCCCTGGTCATTGAGCGTGACAACGGCGAGGGGACCGCGGACAAAGCCTGCAAGCCCGGCGCCGAGGACACCAAAAGCTGCTTTGCCAACATCGCGAAGTTCAAGAGGGTCTACCTGATTGAGTTCGCTGACGAGAACGTCAACGCCCCCGTACGCAAAGTGGCTTACATCGACCTCATGGATATCCAGGACCCCAACAAGCTGGCCCGCAAGCCCCTGAACGAGGGACGCTTCACCTTCCCCTTCTTCACCATTGAGGACGTGGACATCGTGGACGAGAGTCACATCGTCGTTGGGAACGACAACAACTACCCCTTCTCCAGCAGCCGGGAGCCCAACCAGGCCGACGACAACGAGTTCATCCTCCTCTCCGTGCCTGAGCTGCTCAAGGCTCGTTAAGCTCCACTACGGACCTCTCTTGGTCCTAAGGACGCCTCCTTACCCCCGGAGGCGTCTTTTTTACATTTTCGGTAGAGGGAACCCTTGACGTCCTGGCCTAAAACTGTGTATAATGTGTGACGTTTTGCGGGGGTGGCGGAATTGGTAGACGCGCAAGACTAAGGATCTTGTGGCTTTAAAGCTGTGGGAGTTCGATTCTCCCCCTCCGCACCACTAAAAATGACGAGAGCCCGAGGAGCTTTTAACGAGAGCCTGAGAGCTCTCGTTTTTTTTGCAAGCGTGATAGAATATAAGGGAAGACAAAGCAAAACCAGAGTCGGGATTTTTTCTTGAGTACCCCGGCTTTTCGATTGACGGCTCAAAAAGGAGGCGAACTATGAACATAACCTCGATCTTTTCAAACGGGTATCTCCAGCCCGCCCAACGCCCCAGAGCGCCGGAAGCGCATCTGTCCGGAAGGGAGGCTGCCTCTCCCGCCCGGAGCTCCCTCGCCACACAGGAGAGCAGCATTCTGGCCCAGGAGCGTAGTATCAAGATGGCCGCAGGCCCTTCCGTTGACGTCTCGGTCGTCTATCACTACACACCCGGGCCTGACGGACGTCGCTACATCTCGGGAGCCACCCTCACCCTGAAGGGCGACGCCAAGGCGGTGAGCCGCGCTGCGGGCGGAGTGAGCGTGAACATCGTGGACGAGGATGAAAACTCTTCCGAGGCGACGGGGGCCCCTTCCGCCTCAAAGGCCCCGGGCAGAACCAACCCCAAGATGGACGCCGCGGTGCGTGAGCTGCAACAGATTGAGCGCGAGGTCATAGCGCACGAGGCCGCCCATCAGGCGGCTGCAGGGCGTTTCGGCGGCCCTGTGCGCTACACGAGGACCACAGGCCCCGACGGACGAAGCTACATCACGGGAGGCTCCGTGCCCATCCACGTCCCGGCGACCAACGACCCCGAGGAGGCCTTGCGCAACATGGAACAGGTCCAGCGGGCCGCTCTGGCACCGGGGGACCCCTCAGGACAGGACCTCCAGGTCGCGGCCAGGGCTGCAGCTTCCGCGACACAAATTCGCCAGCAGCTGGCGGCAAAGCGTTCAGAGACCGGGGACGTGGAGCAAAGCGATAGCTTCCTCAAGTCGGGCATCTCATCCATCCGTGCGCTCATGAGTTTTGACGCCCTCTCCCAGGCCGGCAGCGAGGGCTTTCGCCTGGGGCCGGCCGCCGATCCTCTTGACCCCTCCGCCATCAGGGCGGCCTATGAGCGCCACTCGACCCAAAAACGGCCCGAGCCCTCTTCATTGCCCACGCTGGCCATGGCTATTTGACCTGACCCCAGAACAAAAGCACGGCCCTCCCCTATGGAGGGCCTTTTTTGTGTCCGCTGCTTAAGGAACCGCGAACCACGCGAACGGCACGAAAAAGAAAAACAGACCATACAAGCTTTCGCGTTTTTCGCGCATTTCGCGGTTAAAAGGAACTAGTCTTTTAGGTGTTGCGCTTGTCGAACGCTTATATGCTATGCTAACGGCATCAAAACAGCTCCCGCCCGTGCGAGCGGAGCGAAAAGTGAGGAGAGGTTATTATGATCATCGACATCAGCAGCCTGACCGACATGTTCTCCAGCATCGGAAGCTGGATCGGCGCTCTGTTCATCCTTTTTCTGATCCTGTCTGCCTCCGTCAAGGTGGTCCCGGAGTACAAGCGACTCGTCATCTTCCGCCTGGGCCGGCTGGCCGGCAGCCGCGGGCCCGGCATCGTGTTTCTCATCCCCGTCGTCGACAGGCCCATCAGCGTGGACCTGCGCATCCTGACGATGGACGTCCCCGTCCAGGAGGTCATCACCAGGGACAATGTACCCATCAAGGTCAACGCCGTCGTCTACTTCCGCGTCATGGATCCGGCGCGCTCCGTGGTGGAGGTCGAGAACTACGTCATGGCCACCAGCCAGCTGGCCCAGACCACGCTGCGCTCCGTGGTCGGCTCCGTGGAGCTGGATGAGGTGCTCTCCTCCCGGGAGAAGATCAACCACGAGCTCCAGAAGATCATTGATGAGCGTACCGACCCCTGGGGCATCAAAGTCAGCGCAGTGGAGGTCAAAGAGCTGGAGCTGCCCGACGGGATGAAGCGCGCCATGGCCCGCCAGGCAGAGGCCGAGCGCGAAAGACGCGCCAAAATCATCTCCGCGGAGGGTGAGCTTCAGGCCGCAACAAAGCTTTCCGAGGCCGCCCAGGAGATGGAGGCCTCCCCCATCACCCTGCAGCTGCGCTACCTTCAGACCATCCGGGAGATAGCGGGAGAACGCAACTCCACCACCTTCTTCCCCATCCCCATAGACCTCCTCCGCCCTTTCGTGGAGAAAGCCTTTGGGCCCAACGCCGACAAAGCCAGCTCCGAGAGGTGAGCCTTCTCCTAATCTGAAACACCCGAAACATCCTGCCTGAAGGCCCTCAAACAGGATGTCCGGAGTACAAAACAAAGGGACCCGTTGCGGGTCCCTCTGTTTTGTACTCCGGTTAACTGCTGCCGGAAGTTTAAGCCTTGATGGGCTCCGAGCCCGCCTCGGCCAAGGCCTTGTAGGTCTCGTAACGCTCCCTGGCCTCCCGAGCCGCCTGCTCAAAGAGCGAGTCAGCGATATCAGGGAAGCCTTGCTTCAGCGCCGCGTACCGGACCTCGGTCATCAGGAATTCCTTGTAGTCGCTCTTAGGCTCCTTGGAGTCCAGGATGAAGGGGTTCTTGCCCTCCTCCACAAGGTTCGGGTTGTAACGGTAGAGGTGCCAGTAGCCCGCCTCAACCGCCTTCTTAGTCTGTTCCTGAGTCTTGCCCATGCCGCCCTTGATGCCGTGGTTGATGCAGGGGGCGTAGGCAATGATAAGGGACGGTCCCTTGTGGGCCTCGGCCTCTGCCAGAGCCTTGAGCAACTGGTTCTTATCCGCGCCCATGGCGACCTGAGCCACATAAACGTGCCCGTAGGTCATGGCCATGCGCCCCAGATCCTTCTTGCGGACACGTTTGCCGCTGGCCGCGAACTTGGCGATGGCGGCCGTCGGGGTGGCCTTGGAGGATTGTCCACCCGTGTTGGAGTAGACCTCGGTGTCCATGACCAGGACGTTCACGTCCTCACCGCTGCCCAGGACGTGGTCAAGCCCACCGTAGCCGATGTCATAGGCCCAGCCGTCGCCTCCGAAGATCCACACGGACTTCTTAACCAGATAGTCCCGGAAGCGATCGATGGTCTCGTACTCCCGTATCACCGCCTCGTCGCAGCAGTCCTCGCAGCAGCAGAGGCTGTCGAGCAGATCTTCGACCTTAGCCCCGGAGACGCGGGACTTCTCCCCGTCGTGATGGGTGTCCATCCACTCCTGAAGCACAGCCTTGTGCTCGGCCGGGATGTCCATGGCCAGCAGATTGCTCACGGCGGTCTCCAGGTAGCCGACCATCACCTTAAGGGAGAGATTCATGCCATACCCATACTCAGCGTTGTCCTCAAAAAGCGAGTTGGCCCAGGCAGGTCCAAAGCCTCTGGCGTTGGTGGTGTAGGGCATGCTGGGCGCGGAACCACCCCAGATGGACGAACAGCCCGTTGCGTTGGCGATGATCATGCGGTCTCCAAAGAGCTGCGTCACCAGCTTGGCGTACGGGGTTTCACCGCAGCCGGCGCAAGCGCCGCTGAACTCAAGGAGCGGGCGCTGGAACTGGCTGCCCTGGACGGTGAACTTGTTGCCGGCAGCCTCTTCCTTGTCCTGGATGCTCTCGATAGCATGGGTCCAGTTGTCTATCTCCGCCTCCTGGGTAGCGAGCGGCTTCATCTCAAGCGCGCTCACAGGGCAGATGTCGGCGCAATTACCGCAGCCCAGGCAGTCCAGCACATCCACCTGCATCTTGTACTGGTAGCCAGCCTCCTTGAGGTTCTTCGCCCTGCATTCAACTGCTCCGAAGCCCTCGGGCGCCTCCGCCTGCTCCTCACCGTCAAGCAGGAAGGGCCGGATGGCGGCATGAGGGCAGACCATCGCGCACTGGTTGCACTGGATGCACTTGTCGCTCTTCCACTCGGGGACGTTCACGGCTACGCCGCGCTTCTCAAAAGCGGAGGTCCCGGAGGGGAAGTGACCGTCCTCGCGGCCGATAAAAGCGCTGACGGGAAGACTGTCGCCGGCCTGAGCGTTGATGACGGCGCACTGGTTCGCCACAAAGCCGGGGATCTCGGTGGGGAGCCCGCGCGCGACAATTGGCTTGTCCGCAACATCGGCCCAGCCCGCAGGGACTTTGATCTCAATCAGGTGCTTCAGGCCCGAATCCACGGCGTCGTAGTTCATCTGGACGACCTTCTCGCCCCTCCTGCCGTAGCTGTCCTCAATGGCCTTCTTCATGTACTTGACAGCATCGTCGATGGGGATGACGTTCGCCAGCTTGAAGAACGCGGCCTGCATGATGGTGTTGGTGCGGTTGCCCAGCCCTATCTTCTCAGCCTCGTCCACAGCGTTGATGACGTAAAACTTGGCGCCCTTTTTGGCGAGAGCGCGCTTCAGTTTGGAGGGCAGGTGCTCCTCAAGCTGCTCCAGGGTGGTCCACTGCGTGTTCAGCAGGAAGGTCCCGCCCTGTTTGAGCCCGGCCAGGACGTCGTACTGGTTGACGTACTCCTGCTTGTGGCAGGCGATGAAGTTCGCCGCGTCGATGAGGTAGGTGGACTTGATGGGCGACTTGCCGAAGCGCAGGTGCGACACCGTGATGCCACCGGACTTCTTGGAGTCGTAGGAGAAATAGCCCTGAGCGTAAAGGTCGGTGTGGTCACCGATTATCTTGATGGAGTTCTTGTTGGCGCCGACCGTACCGTCAGAGCCAAGCCCCCAGAACTTGCAGCAGACCGTGCCTTCGGCCGCGGCGTCTATTTCTTCATGTACGGGCAGAGAGCTGTCGCTGACGTCGTCCACAATGCCCACCGTGAAATGGTTGCGGGGCTCGAAGAGCTTGAGGTTGTCGAAGACGCTCTTGATGTGGCTGGGGGTGGTGTCCTTGGAACCCAGGCCGTAACGACCGCCGACGATGCGAGGCGCGCTGCAGCGCTTCTCGAAGAACAGGGTGCGAATGTCCTCGTAAAGAGGCTCGCCCAGAGAGCCGGGCTCCTTGCAACGGTCCAGGACAGCGATGGCCTCGACCGTTGAGGGCAGAACCCGGAAGAAGTACTTAGAAGAGAAGGGACGGTAGAGGTGAACCTCAACGACCCCAACCTTCTCGCCCCGGGCGTTCAGGTAGTCCACGGTCTCCTCAATGGTCTGACAGACTGAACCCATGGCGACGATGACGCGCGTGGCGTCAGGCGCGCCGTAGTACTTGAAGGGATGATACTCGCGGCCCGTCAGTTTTTTGAGTTCCTGCATGTACCCCTCGACCACGTCCGGGATATCTACATAGAAGGGAGAAGCTGCCTCCTTGGCCTGGAAAAAGATGTCTGGGTTCTGGGCTGTGCCCTTCTGATAGGGGTTCTCGGGGCGCAGGGCACGGCTGCGAAAGATGTCGATGGCGTCGTAGTCCACCAGCCCGGCAAGGTCGTCGTAGTCAAGCGCTTCTATCTTCTGGATCTCATGGGAGGTGCGGAAGCCGTCGAAAAAGTGCAGGAACGGGACGCTGGTCCTGAGCGTGGAGAGGTGCGCCACAGCCGCCATGTCCATGGTCTCCTGGACGCTGCCCGCAGCCAGCATGGCAAAGCCCGTCATGCGCGTGGTCATCACGTCGCTGTGGTCCCCGAAGATGGAGAGCGCGTGCCCCGCCACGGCGCGGGCCGAGACGTGGAAGACGCAGGGCAACAGCTCGCCGGCGATCTTGAACATGTTGGGCATCATCAGCAGAAGCCCCTGAGAGGCCGTGAAGGTCGTGGCCAGAGCCCCGGCAGAGAGAGCCCCGTGCACCGCGCCGGCGGCGCCCCCCTCGGACTGCAGCTCAGAGACGTGAACCGTCTGCCCAAAGATGTTCTTGCGGCCATGGGCCGCCCACTCGTCGATCAGCTCGGGCATGGTCGACGAGGGTGTGATCGGGTAAATCGCGGCAATCTCCGAAAACGCGTAGGCCACGTGTGCAGCCGCGGCGTTTCCGTCCATCGTTATCCAGTTTTTCTTCGCCATTAATAAAAAACCCCCCTCGAAAATTTTGCGCGCCGTCCCGGTAAATCT
>JAAYOR010000107.1 GCA_012520235.1 Fretibacterium sp. | reverse complement strand
TCATCCGTAAGATATGCGATAACTACTCCAGGATGAGCTTCAACGTGGGTCCCACGGTGCTCTCCTGGATGCAGGAGAAGGCACCGCGCTGCTATCAGGCGATCCTTGAGGCTGACCGAAAAGGGCAAGAGAGGTTCTCCGGGCACGGGCCAGCCATGGCCCAAGTCTACAACCACCTCATCATGCCTCTGGCCAACCGCCGTGACAAGCTCACCCAGGTCCTGTGGGGGATAGAGGATTTTAAAAGCCGCTTCGGGCGCGACCCGGAGGGGATGTGGCTCGCAGAGACGGCTGTGGACACCGAGACGCTTGAGATCCTGACCGAGTGCGGCATCGCCTTCACCGTCCTGGCCCCCAAACAAGCTGCCGCGATACGGCCTAAAGGGGCCGCGGCCTGGGAGGATGTGAGGGGGGAGCGCATCGACACCACACGGGCCTATCGCTGTCCTCTCCCCTCCGGCCGCGAGATCGCCCTGTTTTTTTACGACGGAAGCATCTCCCAGTCCATCGCCTTCGGCGGGCTCCTGAACGACGGCTTCCTCTTTGCCCGTCGCCTTATCGATGCCCACCACCGACCGGGACGCCCGACGCTCTCCCACGTGGCGACGGACGGGGAGTCCTACGGCCACCATCACGCCTTCGGAGACATGGCCCTTGCTTACTGCCTTGAGACCATCGACTCCGGCAGCGAAGCCCTTCTGACCATCTACGGAGAGTTCCTGTCCTTTTACCCGCCGGAATACGACGTGCGCATCGTGGAGAACTCCTCCTGGAGCTGCGCGCACGGGGTGGAGCGCTGGCGCTCCGACTGCGGGTGCAATGCCGGCACACCTGGGTATCACCAAAGGTGGCGAGGACCCCTGCGCGCCGCTCTGGACTGGCTGAGAGACCAGCTTTCCACCCTCTTTGAGGCCGAGAGCACAAGCCTGTTGCGCGACCCTTGGAGCGCGCGGGACGACTACATCCGGCTTATCCTGGACCGGACCCCTGACAACGCGGCCCGATGGACGGCCCGTCACTCCCTGCGCAAACCCTCCCCCTCGGATCGCTCCCGCATCCTGCAGCTGATGGAGATGCAGCGGAACGCCCTCTTGATGTACACAAGCTGCGGGTGGTTCTTTGACGACATATCCCGCATCGAGCCCGTCCAGATACTGCGCTACGCTGCCCGCGCCATTGAGCTGGCCAGAGGGCTTTCGGGCGTCGATCTTGAGCCTGAGTTCCTGAAACTTCTGAAAAAAGCGCCCGGCAACCTCCCTGAGTTCGAGGACGGAGAACGGGTTTATTCGCTACTGGTCAAGCCCTCTCGTTTCTCAAGCGAACAGCTGGCCGCTCACTACGGATTGACCTCGCTCTTCCCCTCGTTTCCCACGGATGTCCCCAGGAACTGCTGGGAGGTCGAGGCTGAGCTTTCACTCCAGACTGATGAGAGAAAAGGCTCCCTGGCGTTTTCGGCCGGAGTCCTGCGCATTGTATCCCTCCTCACCGAACAGGAGAGCTCCTTTCTGGTCGCTGCCAACTACCGCGGCGGCATCTCCATGGTCTGTGGAGTCGCCCCGGAGAAGGCTCTGCGCCAATTGAAAGACAAGGAGATGGAGGAACTCCGGGATATTTTCGCGGACTCTCAGGACAAGAGGATGGTAGAGCGATTTGGGCACAATATCTTTTCCATGCGCCACATCCTCATCGACTCTCAGAGGAGCCTCCTGGACAACGTGCTTCAGAGAGACATTGCTCTCATCGAGGACACTACCCGCTCCCTCATCCGTGACTACAACCAGCTACTGGATTACATGACGACGCTCAAGGTGAGCCCGCCGCCCATCATCTCCTCTGCTGCCGAGATAACCCTGACCACCAACATCCTCAACTCTCTGAAGGAGGACCTGCCCGATCTCGGGGAACAGCTGGAACGGCATCTGAGGATGGCGCAAAAATGGAAGATCAAGCTTGACACAGCCCGCATAGGCTTCGCCGTCACAGACTGGCTGAGGGTCCAAATGGAAAAGCTCTGCGAGGACCCGGGCAACCTCGCCCGCATCCAGCACATCCACAACCTTTTGACCCTCTTCCTCGACAGTCATAACTGGTCCCTCAATCTCTATGAGGCTCAAAACCTATACCACGACCTGCGCATCGCTCGTCAGAAGGAGCTGGCGCAGTTCTCCTCCGAGCAGCACCGTGCCTTTCACCATCTGGGGAGGCGGCTTCGTTTCTCAGAGGAGGCCCTGCAGCTTTCGACTTGCATCGAAAACAGGGCAAAAGACTGAGGGGATGGCCCTTGAAGATTGTCAGTTCCATGATAAGCTGATGATGACTGCACAAAAGCCAAAAAAATGCGCCGGAGCATCTTTTTGTATTTTTTTGATGCCTGCGCTCTATCTTTTTAGGAGGGATTTTCAGTTATGGATACGGCTCCCGTGACGCGCGAAAAGCGCGACAACAGCCTGTGGCTGGAGGAAGAGCAGACGGACAACATGCGGCTCGCCCTGAAGGTGACGGACGTCCTCCACCATGAGAAGACGCCCTGGCAAGACCTCTTGATCGTGGACACCCCAGAGTACGGACGCACCCTGATCCTGGACGGCGCCATACAGCTCACTGAGCGGGACGAGTTTTGTTATTCCGAGATGATGGCTCATGTCGCCCTCTGCTCACACCCGGACCCTAAGCGCGTGCTCATCATCGGAGGGGGGGACGGAGCGATCCTTCGCGAGGTCCTCAAGCATCCCAATATCGAGACCTGCACCCTCATTGACATCGACGAGCGGGTTATCGAGTGCGCCAAGCTCTATCTCCCGACCACGAGCTGCAGCATGAACGACCCGCGTGCGAACGTGCGCTGCATGGACGCCATGGCCTTCATCAAGGACACCTCTGAGCGCTACGATGTCGTCATCGTAGACAGCACGGACCCGGTGGAGTTCGCCGCTGGGCTCTTCCAGGCACCCTTTTATCAGGACGTGAAGAAGATCCTGAACCCCACCGGCATGATGATAGAGCTGACGGAGTCGCCCTTCTCGGACACTGCCCTCATGAAACAGGCCATCACCCACATGCGCTCCGTGTTCCCCGTGGTGCGGATGTACTGGGGGGTCGTCCCCACCTACCCAACCGGGATGTGGACCTATGGCGCGGCTTCGCTCTCGGCGGACCCAGCAACTCCCATTCGTCCGGTCGAGGGCAGCACGCGTTACTACAACTCCATGATACACCGAGCATCATTCATCCTGCCGCCCTTCCTGGAGGAGCTGATCGTCGAGCAGCCCCATGCCTGAGCTCGCCCCGGTTGCTCCACGCCTAAGCCAATGCCGCACCCAATCTTGTGAGGCTTCAAAACCTATCACAGCAAGCGGCCCCGTCTTCAGACGGGGCCGCTTGCTGTGTGCTGGGCTGCTTTTATCGTGTCGAAGACCTGCCCTCCAGCGCCCTCTACTGGTTCCGGAGCGCCTTGAACGCGGTCTCCGCAGCCTGAATGACTGTCCTGAGCACCTTAAGCCGTGCGTACTCCTTGCTGTTCGCCTCAACGACGGTCCAGGGAGCCTGAAGGGTACTGGTGCGCAGCAGCATCTCCTCCAGAGCCTTTTGGTACTGGGGCCACTTCTCGCGGTTGCGCCAGTCCTCGTCCGTGATCTTCCAGCTCTTCTGAGGGGAGTCCTGCCGCTCCTTAAAGCGCTTCAGTTGTTCGTCCTGGTCTATGTGCAGCCAAAACTTCACAATAATGGTCCCATAGCGCAACCACTGGGCCTCCATCTCATTGATCTCACTGTAGGCCCGCCGCCACTCCTCAGGGCTGCAGAAGCCCTCCACCCGCTCCACCAGCACGCGCCCGTACCAGGTTCGGTCAAAGATGGCAATGTGCCCTGCTTTGGGAAAGTTCCTCCAGAAACGCCACAGATGATAGTGAGCCCTCTCGAAGTCATTGGGCGCGGATGTGGGATGCACCTCGTAACCACGCGGATCCAGGTTCTCCGTGAGGCGTTTGATGGCCCCGCCCTTTCCCGCGGCGTCCCAACCCTCAAACGCCACCACCGCCGGGATGCGCTCCCGGTAAAGGGTACATTGAATCTCACGAAGACGCTCCTGGAGCTCAGGGAGTTCCTTTTTATAGTCTTTTTCAGAGCAAGTGGCCCGAAGGTCCGCCTCCCTCAGTAAAGCGGAGCCCGTCAGCTCCGGCTCAGAGTACGAGGTTCCGGTCCGAGGGTCTTCCCGGACAGCCGAAGCATCAGAGGCCTCCGCCGTGCGTTGCCTGAGGGCGACAGCCTCCTCCAGCGCTTTTACGAGGGTCGAGAGCATCTGGACCTCGGCCAGACGCTCGTCCTGCCCGTTGACGACCGTCCAGGCCGCATCCCCCGTGTCCGTGGCCCTGATAACCTCCTCGGTCAGGGCAAAGAGCTCCTCATAGTGTTTGTGGCGCTGCCACTCCTCGTTCTGGACGCGCCAGGAGAACTCGGCCTTCTTATCCAGAGCCTTCAAGCGCTTCCTCTGCTCCCGCTTCGTAATGTGGATGAAGAACTTCACCAGGACCATCCCGGATTGGTGCAACTGACTCTCAAAATGCCGGGTCTCCTCTAAATCCTCATCCACCTGCCGTAGCTTCTCGTCCTGACCGAAGCGTCCGTCCAAAAGGCGGCGGTACCAGCTCCGGTTCATGAAAACGATCCGCCCTTCCTCAGGAAGCAGGCGCCAGAAGGCCCATAAATAAGGGCGCATCCGCGCCTCCTCGGAGGGACGGCTGACGTTGTAGACCCGGAACCCGCGCGGGTCCAAGGGCTGGAGGATCCGGTTGAGCAGGGTCCCCTTGCCCGCGGCATCCCAGCCCTCAAGGATGACCAGCGTCGGGATCGTCAAAGCTTTCGCCTGACGCTGCAGCTCTCCCAGACGTTCCTGGAGCTCCTCCCTGGCCCCCTTCCACTCCTTTTTATTCAGCTTCCGACTGAGGTCTATTTGATCGAGCATCCGGGACCCCCTCCGTTATCTTTCTTAGATTTATAACACAATGCCTGAAAGACTATCCGCATAAGCAGACGACCGGTACTTTGGGACAGCCAAGCCACGAATGCCGTGTCGATTGCTTATGTCGAAGCGAAGCCCCCACGGCTTCGTCTTCGACGAACCTCTCAAATCACTCCTCAGGCTCCGGCGCTTTCTCAGGGCCGCTCATTAGCCCCGGAGACCAGTGGGCCCGGCCGGCGCTCTCTTTGCGGGCATCCCAATCTGCCAGGAGCTTCACCGCCTCGTTGGCGACGGCCACACTGTGGTCAATTCCCTCGTAACGGAACGTGTCCTCAACGCGATGTGCGACCACCGCCAGCACAGCCCCCGCCCGAAAGCCGTAGAGCCCTGCAAGGGTAAAAAGCGTAGCCGCCTCCATCTCAAAATCCAGCACGCCCGCACGGCTCAGATCCTCTACCTTGCGCTCAAAGCCCGACTGGATGTAGTCACCAAACCCGGGCCGCGCCTGACCGCAGTAAAAAGATGCTGTCGTACAGGAAATTCCGACGTGATAACGGACCTTCAGCCTCTCACACGCCTCCACCAAAGCCGTCACGACCTCATAATGGGCGACAGCCGGATAGGAAGGGTCCACGTAGTCATGGCTCGTCCCGTCCTGCCTCATCGCTCCCGAGCAGATTATCAGGTCTCCACACCGGACCTCAGGACGGAGGGCACCACAAGAGCCGACGCGGATGAAGGTGTCCGCACCCAAGGCTGCCAGCTCCTCCAGAGCGATGGAAGTGGAGCCGCCCCCCATGCCCGTGGAGCAGCAGGAGACGGGGACATCCTCCAAAAGTCCGCTCCAGGTCCGGTGTTCTCGGTTGTTGGCAACAAAACGAGAGCTCGTCCAGCCTTTGGCGATGAGATCGGTGCGATCCGGGTCACCAGGCAGCAGGACGTACTTATGGATGTCACCCTCGCCGCATCGAATGTGATACTGGAGGTTGCCCTCTCTGACGGGCCGCTCTGCGCTGTGCGACTGCCACGGAGCACTCATATCAGACGCCCATCTCAGAAGCTAAAGGGAGAGGATCTTGTCGACCCCGGTCAGAGCCTCCACGATCTCGAACATGTTGGATATCGTGCCGACCCCGACGTTCTCTGTGATGCCGAAATGGTTGGTGCAGGTCCCGCAGACCAGGATGGTGGTCCCCTTCTGCTCCAGGTCCTTGAGATAGTCGCAGGTCGAGGAGTCGAAAAGGGCCAGCTTGACGCCATCGTTCATGAGGGCCACGACCGACGGCAGGGGGCTCAGTTTGGAGAGTGTCCCCAAAAAGCTCTTGATCAGGATCTCCCCCAGCTCCCTGTCATCGCCACCCAGGATCTGATGGGCGATGAGAATAGAGAGAGTCTGAGGCACGTTTGAGGCCTGAGGGACAGGCGCCGCGGCAGTCGCCACCGGGCTCTCGGTACTCAGAGCTTGTGCCTCCTTGGTTCCTTTCACGGTCAGGTTGCCGTCCTCGTCCTGGAGCTGGACGGCAAAGCCGGCCTTCTCCAGAAAACGTTTGACGTTCGAGGCAGCCACGGCGTTATCGACATGCACCTCTATCTCCGAAGCCCCTTTTTCCAGGGCAGCCTTCGTCATGATGACAGGTTCAGGGCAGGCTTTGCCCACAGCGTTGACGACAGTCATACATATTCCTCCTTATTGTGATGGGCCCATCACGATGGGATGATCGCCATGGGGAAAGAGTCAGTAACTTAGTGCAGAACCGAGCTTAGCAGAAGCCCTGCTCTGAACCCCAAATCTACAGGTTGATTTTGAAAATCCTTGAGCATTGGGCACTTCTACTTTTTCCTTTCGCCCATTGGGTGCAGGAAAAAATACAAAATCCCAATAGCCTCCACAGGAAAAAACTTTAATTTATGGTTTAGGCTGAACTCAGGTCTCAACCTTTCAGGTGGGTTACTGCGAGGAAAAATACCCCAACCCCTTTGGCTTATTGACATTTCTA
>JAAYOR010000106.1 GCA_012520235.1 Fretibacterium sp. | reverse complement strand
GCTTGCAGAGGTAGCGGGGCAGATTGTCGCCTCAGCTGACTCCATTGAAAGTTCCACTCATGAGACAACCAAGGCTGCGGAGTCCATTGCTACGGAAGCCCAGGGAATGGCGGAGACTGCCACGACGCTACAGCAGCTGGTAGCTTCCTTCCAGTTCAGAAGTTTGAACTCTGAGCCTAAAGCTCTCGGCAAAGGTCGGTGAAAATTTCCTGATAAGGTATAAAGACAGGCGGTCCTCCTCAGGAGGATCGCCTGTCTTTATGTAGAAAGCAGCCCTTTGGAGTAGGCCAAATTGTCCTTGAGACAGAATAAAAGTGAGAGGATAAAATCAAGTGTTCCTTTAAAAAGCAGGGTGTTTACGCTTGGGGCAGTTTGGATTTTGAGGCAGTCAGGATCGCGATGGGAGGTATTTGATAGGGTTGACGGGCCTGCCATGGAGTCGGACCTCGAAGTGAAGATGGTTCGTCGTGGCGCGTCCTGTCCGACCCACTGTTGCAAGAACGTCTCCCTGACGGACGTGCTGTCCCTTTTTTACCTTAAAGGAGAGGCAATGAGCGTAAAGGGTGGAGATGCCCTTGCCATGGTCAACAATGACGACATTTCCATATCCGCGGAAGCCCTTGCTCCGTTGAGGGATCACTTCGGTGACCACCCCAGCCTGGGCGGCTCGAATAGGAGTTCCCTTTGGCATGGGGATGTCGATACCTGCATGAAAGCTTCGCCGTCCCCGCTTACCAAAGGGGGAGGAGACCCGACCGCTCACGGGCCATAACATCCTGCCGGCCCCGGGAGAAGATGCCGCGGCAGAAGGAGCCGATGGCAAGAGCTTCATCCCGGAAAATGCAGGTTTATCCTCTTTCAGCGGGCGGGGGCGCCGGGTGATGATTACCTGGTCCCCTGAGACGGCTAAGTGAATTTCCCCTTCTCCGGAGGCCTGGGCGGTAGCAGGGGGAAGAGGGGTTTCTTCAGGTGACTTGGCGACAGGTTGAGGGGGTGCAGGAGGAGTTGTGGGAGAGGGAGGAGGGGCGGTTTTTGTTGGAGCCGTTTTTGTTGGGGCAGAGACAGGGGGCTCAGCTTTTTTATCCTGAACGGGGGGCGGAGGAGCTGCCGGAGTCTCATTGCGAGCAAATGCAGGTACGCCATGCAGCTTGATGGAGACCAGATTGACCGAGTTTCCTTGGGCCTGACTTTTTTGCCAGACGGTGAGGACATCTTTTTTTGAGGCTGGGATGGTCAGAACAGTCCCTGCTGGTGGAAGTGCTTTCTCGGAGTAGTTGTTGGCCCATAAAACGTCGCTTGAGGTGATATCCCTCAGAAAGCAGAGAGCAGCTAAACTTTTTGAATCCTGAGCGGGCTCCCCGTTCCAGGTATACCGTTCGCGCTCTTCTGCCCAGCCAAGGGAGGACAGGGTAAAAAAATAAAGAAACAACAGTACTGTTCTGCAGAGGATGAGGACATTCTTTTTGAATAAGGACATCAAAACATCTCCTTTCGGGAGCAAATGACACGCTTGCTCAATGTGGACACAAAAATCATAAATTTTCCAAAGCGCCGGAGAGGCTTTCTGATGTTTCGCTTGAGGGGGCGCAGATTTATTCATAAAGCATAAAATCGCGGATGTGGGCCTCAGCGCCTCCTTGAATTCTAGCATGCCTGCGTCCAAGCCCAAGCGCTTCGGCCCAATAAAGCCGGACTCTGGGAGGCGCAATGTGGTGGCTGTTGTAGCGCGATTGAATCAGCAACCCCTTCATTATACCTTTTTGTCGGCTCTGCTTCCTCTTGCTGAAAAATTTGGAGCATGATGGCTGAAATTTGACGATGGAGAACATCCATAATAAAATGGGGAAAGGATTTGACAGGCCCTTATGGCTTGATGTTGGGGGTGACTGAGCTCAATGAAGATTCTGCTGGATCAGACGGCGTGTATTGGCTGTGGGGTATGCACCCAGGTGAGTCCGGAGATTTTCGTCCTGGACGCCGAGGCAGGTGTGGCTCGTCTCCTGCAAGAGGAGACCGACGATCCGACGGCAAAAGAGGCGGAGAATAGTTGCCCTGTCGGTTGCATTCGCGTCGAATAAAAGGTAAAATACATTTCGTTTTCGTTTGGCCAATGGGACAAAACATCTGATAAATAAACTAGAGGGCCTATAGCTCAAGTGGTCAGAGCCACCGGCTCATAACCGGAAGGTTCCTGGTTCGAGTCCAGGTGGGCCCACCAAATATTATCCTGCAAGAGGTTCTCATATAAAAGCTCCTGCCCGGCGGGGGCTTTCTTCTTTTTTCAGGCCTCCTGCCGACTCTCGGTTCTACCGAAGAAGCAGGTGCCGATTCTTTTTTTCTCTCCTGAAACGAGCTTATTTTTGTGGAGTTCAGGAGTTGTTTGTCTTCTGTAGAAGATCAGTGCAGAGCATCCGAGGATGCCGTCGAGCGCTCCCTTTGTAGGATGGCAGGAGAACATTTTGAGAGGTAGGGAGGCGAGGCTTTGAAGGTCAGAGATTTGCTCCGGGGTATTGATGAAGTAGCGCCCTTTTCTTTAGCCGCAAAATGGGACAACGTAGGCCTTATGATCGGGGACCCTGAGAGCGAAGTCCATCGGCTGGCAATAGCTCTGGACCCTCTCCCTGAGGCGATTGAAGAGGCCAGGCGCATGGGTTGCCAGGCTCTTTTGACTCATCATCCCCTTTTTTTCAACCCTCTGCGAAGCTTGAATCTAGCCACAGACCCCGGGCGAGCTGTTGAGGCTGCTATCCGCTGTGGCGTTGCCGTCCTGACGGCTCACACAAACTGGGATTCCGTGAGAGCTGGCGTCAGCTGGACTCTTGCGGAGCTCCTGGGTCTGAGGGACATTGCCCCTCTGGAGCCAGCAGCTGACAAGGACGGAGCTTTCGGCTTGGGAGCCGTGGGGCTTTTTGAGGAGAAAAAGCCTCTTGCAGTATGCCTTAACCAGATGAAGACAGCATGGAACTTGACGCAAATTGACTGTTACGCGTCGCCAAACTGTTGTATACTGAAGGTGGCTTTGTGCGGAGGCTCTGGGGGAGACCTCTGGCCACGCGCTCTGGAACATAGAACTGACCTGTACATCACGGCGGACATGAAATATCATTCTCTTTTAGACGCGACACGGGCTGGTTTGTCCTTGGCTGTTGTGGATCATGCGGAGATGGAGAGCGTTTCAATGAACGCTCTGGCTCAGCGTCTGGAAAGGTTGGAGGGCCTGGAGCTTATGCTCTTGAATGTTCGGGGTCTTCCGCCCCCTCTTCGCCTGTGACGGAGGCTTGCAACTCCATAAAGGACGCTTTATTTGTGATCTTGTAGGGAAATAAAAAGGATTTTCTCTCGGTTGAGACCGAGTAAGGTGGTTTTTTGGATGAAGAAACGGGTTTTCAGCGGCATGAGGCCCACGGGCCCTCTGCATCTGGGGCATATGGCCGGAGCTTTGAGCAACTGGGTGAAGCTGCAGGAACAACATGAGTGTTTTTATAGTATAGTGGACTGGCACGCTTTGATGTCAAATTACATGGAGGCCGAAAACACAAGGCAGTATTGTTATGACGTTCTGATGGACTGGTTGGCTGTCGGTCTTGACCCTGAGAAATGTAGTATCTTTGTTCAGTCGCACGTGCCTCAGCATGCCGAACTCTGCCTGGCCCTCTCCATGATCACTCCTTTGGGCTGGCTTTATCGAAACCCTACTTATAAAGAGCAGATCGAAAATATGCAGAATAAGGACCTCAGCACTTACGCCTTTTTAGGGTATCCTGTCCTCATGGCTGCGGACATCCTTCTTTACAGGGCAGAGCTTGTACCTGTGGGAGAGGACCAAAGTGCACATCTGGAGCTCAGCAGGGAGACGGTGCGTCGTTTCAATAATTTTTATGGCGAAGGACTTCTGGTAGAGCCTCAGCCTCTCTGGACAGCGACTCCTAAGGTGCCGGGGACGGACGGACGCAAGATGAGCAAATCCTACGGCAACTCCCTTGACATCTCAGAGTCGGCGGAGTCCATGTGGGAAAAACTTCGTTCCATGGTTACCGATCCGGCGCGGATCAAAAGGACGGACCCAGGAGAACCGGAGAAATGCCCGGTCTGGGACCTCCAGAAGGTCTTCAACCCTGACGCAGAAGAGTTGGAGGAGCTTGCTCACGGCTGTCGCACTGCCGGGATCGGCTGCGTGGATTGCAAGAAAAAACTTAACGTCCATATCCAGACGATGATGGCGCCTATTCACGAGAGAAGGGTGCGATACACCAAGAACCAGAAGCTGCTTGCGGATATTCTGACCCACGGAGCTGAGACTGCGAGCAAGGCGGCGCGTGTGACGATGGAGACTCTTTATCCGGCCATGGGGCTTATCCCTGCCTTCAATCGCTAGCCTCCTGAGAAGCGGAAGCTTTTCACGAATCCATGACGGTGGTAAAAGAGGCGCTGGACGTCTCCATCGAAGGATTCTCCGGGCCTCTCGATCTGCTGTGTCACTTGGTAGAAAGCCGCCAAATACAGGCATCGCGCATCAAGGTGGCTCACCTTGTGCGTGTTTACGGGGTTTACCTTGCCAAAACTCACAAGGCCTCTGTCGAGACGATTGCGGAGTTCTTTTTTATGATGGCAGGACTTCTGCTCCAGAAAACCCGTTCTCTTCTCCCGGAACCACCTCCTGAAGAATCAGAGGCAGAAGAGGACGAGTCTTTTCTTAATGAGGATGACTTTCTGGAGATCTTGGCACGTTATCGTCCGTATCGTAATGCGGCAGTCTGGCTTCTGGAGCGCAAGACGGAGACGGAGAGAAGTTTCCGGCGCGTCCCGGAGGCAGACCTTGAGGTTTCGGGAGACTCGGAGTACGATATTGGGGACATCTACTTTCTGGCGCGTCTTTGGTGGGCTCTTTTTGAGAAATATGCCCTCCTGAAGCATGGCCGCCTGACGGATTTTTCAGAGGAGGAGACATGGGACGGCTTACCTGAGGCCCTGCCGGAGGGGTCGTTAATAGAAAGACGCATTGAGGAGCTGGAGGAACAGTTAAAGACCCGCTCCGTGCTTTCCCTGAGGGCTCTATGGGTTTTAGCGCCCTCTGTAAAAAACTTGGTTGTGACTTTGTTGGCGATCCTGGAGATGTGTCGCATGGGAAGGACGATGATCGAACAGGAGGTTCCCTTTTCTGATGTCACAATTCGCCTCAAACCCTGATGGCTCAGGGCTTTCTGTCCTGGCTGCACAGCTTGAGGCTATCTTGTTCCTGACCTCCAGTCCTGTTACAGAGGCGGAGTTGAAGCTTGTCCTCGGTCTGTCAAAGCATGAGCTGACTGCCGCTCTGACGGAGCTAGGGGAACACCTTGAACAGGGGCACGGCCTGATCTTAAAAGGAGTTGCTGGCGGCTGGGTGCTGGAGACAAACCCCCATTTTGCGGAGGTTCTCTCTTTATTTCGGGACACAGCCCGAAAAGGACGGGTAAAGCTCAGCCGTGCTGCCGTTGAAACTCTGGCGATTGTCGCTTACAATCAACCCGTGACGAGGGGGGAGATTGAAGAGCTGCGAGGCGTGAGATCTGAGCGGGTCATTGATACCCTCTTGTCCCACGGTCTTTTGCGCATTGCGGGGCGGAAGAAGAGCAGCGGCTCTCCGCTTCTCTATCGGACTACGGGACGCTTTTTGGAGGTTTTTGGCCTTGAAGCAGTTGCAGACCTACCCAGCTTGGAAGAACTGGGAGAGTTAGGTGCAGAGCCTTTTGATGACTTGAAAACAAAGCGTAGTGAGATGGAAAAGGACGATTTCCCCAAGGGAAGAGGGAACTTACCTGATTGTGATGAGGGAGAGGCTCCAGATGAGGCTTAACGCATATCTTGCGTCCTGTGGTGTGGCCTCAAGACGTAAAGCCGAAAAGCTTATTCTGGCTGGGCGTGTGCGGGTTAACGGCAAGATCATCCTGGCCCCTTACTTTCAGGTGGTCCCGGAGGAGGATGAGATCCTTTATGGGGGGAGGAAGCTCCACCTCTGTCGGCCTGTTTACCTGGTCATGAACAAACCGACGGGGGTTGTTTGTGCCGTCTCCGATAAGCATGACCCTGTGGTGGTTGACCTTTTGCCCGAGTCCTTCAGGCACGCGGGTGTTTTTCCGGCTGGCCGCCTCGATCGAGAGAGCGAAGGGCTCTTGGTTCTCACTAACGACGGGACTTTTGCTCATAGTATTCTCCACCCCTCCAAGGGGGTTCTGAAGGAATACGAGATTTTACTGAACATGGAGATCCATGAAAAGCAACTGGCGCGTTGGCGTCGGGGTTTTGAGCTGGATACCGGCTCAGGTGGAAAAAAACGCAATGTCAAGCCGCTCCTGTTGGAACGCCTTTTGTTGGAGCCTCAAGGGCGGTGGCTGCGGATTGTCATTGGAGAGGGGCTCAAGCGGGAGGTGCGGACTATGGCTCAGTTAGCTGGTTTTTCAGTGAAGACGCTTATTCGCCGCCGAATTGGAAAGATGTCTCTTAAAAATCTCTCCCCTGGCCAGTTCCTAGAATTGTCTTTTTCCCAACTCTACTTTAAAATATTTAATGGCGGTTCAGTTTAGCCCTCATGCAAGGAGGACGTACCTGTGAGTGAAATAGACGAACGCTCTAAAGAGCTCATTAAAACGCGCATCATCAATAAGATGAAGGAGATAAAGTCTTTCCCTCAGTTTGTCGTTGAGACGCTGCGTAAACTTCACGATCCCACCAGCAGTGCCTCTGATGTTGCGCAGAGCTTGTCGAGGGATGAAGGACTGGTGTTGCGTGTACTCAAGCTGGCCAACTCGGCAGCTTTTGGCATGACGCGCAACATATCGGACATCTCCGAGGCAATATCGCTTTTGGGCTATAAAAACGTCAGCAACCTTGTCTTGGCTGCGACGGTTTATTCCGTCATGGATAAGGGGCTTTCGGGTTACGCTCTGGACCGCGGAGAACTGTGGCGTCATTCCCTGACCGTCGCTTACGCCTCTCGTTACTTGGCCCAGGTGACGGGCAAGGTATCGCCTGAAGAAGCCTATGTGGGCGGGCTCTTGCATGACATCGGTAAGGTGGTGCTGAACGATTACGTGCGTTTCGGCTATGGGATTATCGTCAAGATGGTCGAGGAGGAGCAAATCCCCTTCACGGATGCTGAGATGCGTGTGTTGGGTTTTGATCACGCCATGGTGGGCTCCCTGCTTGTTGAGAAATGGGACCTTCCGGAGGTCTATCAGTATGCGGCAGCGCTCCATCACAAACCCAATGAACTGCCCGAAGAAAAGGCTCAATACCAACCCCTTGTTGATGTTGTCAGTTTGGCGAACGCTATGTGCCTGATGTTGGGCATCGGTATGGGGGCGGATGGGCTGCAGTTTTACATCTATCCGGAGCCACTGGAACGTCTGGGCATAGAGAATTATGAGGTTCTTCTGTCAAACCTTGTTGATTTTGCCGGGAAGGTCTCTCAGGAGATGGCGGATATGAGGGGACTATGACCTCGAACTTTGTAGTCACTATAGACGGCCCTGCTGGGGCGGGCAAGAGTTCGGTTGCCAAACGTCTGGCTGAGCGTCTGAACCTTCGTTACCTTGATACGGGAGCTATTTACAGGGCGGTAGCCTTTATCCTCCATCGAAGTGGCATTGAGCCGAAGGAAACGTCGCGCCTGCAAGAAACCTTGGGTGAACTTCGGGTGTGCCTGAGTGAAGAGGGTGTTTTTGTCGGAGAGGAGAATGTGACAGCCGCGATACGTTCTCCGGAGGTTGATAGGATTGTCTCTGCCTATTCAGCTCTGAGGTCTGTACGCAAAGCTCTTTTGTTCTTGCAGCGGGAGCAGCTCAAATATGGCGCGTTGGTCGTCGAGGGGCGTGATGTTGGGAGTGTGGTCTTTCCTGACGCGCCCCTGAAGCTTTTTGTGACGGCATCTGACGAGGTCAGAGCTCTGCGTCGTTTCCTGGAGCTTCAGCGCAAGGGGGATTCCATATCCTTTGATGAAGTTCTGGAGACGATACGAAAACGCGACCGTATCGACAGCACTCGTGAGATCGCACCTTTGACCGTTCCAGATGACGCTATCCACCTAGACACGTCGGATATGACTGAAGATGAAGTGCTGGATAAATTGACGCTCCTGGCAAAGGCAGCTATGGAAGGGAGAGGAGAAGGCGAATGAAACAAAAAAAGCCCAACGCTTTTTTTTATCGGTTTATGCGAATGTTTTTCAGGATCGCCTTCACCCTTTACAACCGTTGTTCTGTCAAATGGCTGGAGGACTTAAAGCCTGGGGAGCGTTTTGTCGTTGCCTGCAATCATTGTAGCAATTTAGACCCTATTTTGATCGGTTCCTTTTTCCCTAGGCCTTTGCGTTATTTCGCCAAGGAGGAGCTTTTTCACTCCTGGTTTTTGAGAACGGCGATCACAGCTCTGGGCGCAGTCCCGGTCTCCAGGGTGGACAACGCCACGGCAGCGAGCGCCCTGAAGAGCTTTATGAAGCTCTATCGAGAGGGGAGCGATGTTCTCATCTTTCCAGAGGGGGGGCGTTCCCTGGACGGACGCCTTCAGCCTTTAGAGGCGGGAGTTGCCCTCATAGCCTCTCATGAGAACGCGCCCATCCTGCCGGCCTATATCCGAGGGAGTTTTGAAGCTATGCCACCTGGAGCCACTTTTGTGAAGCCGGTCCGGATATCCGTGACTTTTGGCAAACCCCTGAGATTTGGTCCTGAAGTTTATAAAAAACGGGGTTCTCGCGAGGTCATCATGGGCGAGCTCACGGCGGCCATGAAAGCTCTTGAGTCGGCTTGAGCGAAGAGGGGGCAAGTCCCCTCTTGCCGGTGCTGTCCTGGTGGCCCTTTCTCTGCCCAATCAAGAGCACTCCCCCGAACTGATGCTTGAGGAGCTCTCTCTCTTGCTGGGCTCGTTAAATGTCAAGGTTTTGGGGAGCTCCATCCAAAAACGAAGGGCGCCGGACCCGGCTCTCATGGTGGGGCAAGGCAAGGCTGAAGAACTGGCCCTTTTCTGCCGCTCTCTGGGAGCGCGTTATCTTGTGTCCAACGAGCGTCTCAGCCCGATTCAAAAGAGCAACCTTGAAGAGATGGTCGGGGTCACCGTTTGGGATCGCCCCTTTGTCATCATGAAAATTTTTGAGCGCCGCGCGAAAACTGCTGAGGCAAGGCTTCAAGTAGAACTGGCATTGACGCGTTACGAGCTTCCTCACCTTAAGGGGCTAGGGCTCCAGATGTCACGGGTCGGTGCGGGGATTGGAACAAGAGGGCCTGGTGAGACGGAGTTTGAACGACATCGCCGCCGCTTGGAACGCAGAGTCCGGGAGATCACAAAAAAACTGGAGAACGTCCGAAGACAGCGTCGCTTGGCACGGGACCGTAGAAAGAAAAGAGGTTTCCCCACGGTGTCTTTGGTGGGTTATACGAACAGTGGCAAATCAACTCTTTTGCGCACCCTCTCCGGGGATACCTCTATTGTCGCTGAGGATCGACTTTTTTCCACTCTTGACACAGCCGTTCGCCGCATCACTTTCCCAGGCGGGGGCGGTGCTCTTTTTTCCGACACAGTCGGTTTTATTCGTGAATTGCCTCCGGGGCTGCTGGCAGCTTTCCGAGCGACTCTTGAGGAGATCCGTGAGGCGGAGCTTCTGCTCCTGATATTGGACGCTTCAGATCCAGACGCTCTGCAGACTTATGATGTGATCATTGAGACTTTAGCCGAGATTAACTGTCGGGAGATGCCCCGTCTCCTCGCTCTGAACAAGCTGGACGTGGCAGCCTCTCAAGAGGTAGCCATTTTGGCGCTGCGCCTGAGGGCGATGGGGGAGACAGTGGTGGGAATAAGCGCCTTGAGAGGCGATGGTTTGCCTATGCTTCTCGCACAGGTTCAAGAGGTCCTGACCCTTCAAAACCCTTGGTATGCAAGAGTTTTAAGCACCTGAGACCGCCCTCCCTTAACGGAGGGCGATACAAAAGAATTCCAAGGGAGGATGCCTATATGCTGAGTATGACCGGTTTTGGTCGTTCGTTCCGAAATTTTTCGTGGGGGGCTGCCACCCTTGAACTCTCCTCGGTCAATCATCGATATCAGGAGATATCAGTGCGCTTGCCCCGCGACCTCTCGCATTTGGAAACGTGCCTGACCTCTCTTCTTCGCTCCTCTTTTCGGCGTGGTAAGCTGCGCCTCAGCGTGGAAATAGCCTGGAATCCTGAGGGTCGAACTGTGACTCTCAATCAGGAGGCTCTCCGCTCCTGTTACGAACAGACCCGGGCTCTATCAGAGCTTTTGGGGCTTCCTGCCCCTTCGGACCTATCAGTTTTTTTGGCTTTGCCTGGAGTTTGTGAGGCTCCTGTCGGAGTTGGGGAGGACGAAGAAGAGGAGTGGCATGAGCTTCTGAACGAGGCAGTCAAAGCTTTGATGGAGATGAGACGTTCGGAAGGGGACAAGCTTCGAGAGGTCATTGAAAAAGACCTCCTCTGCTTCGAAGAGCTCCTTTCTGCCCTTGCCGAACGGTGGGAAATCGCTTCGAGCGAGGCCTTAGAGGCCCTGAGGTCGCGCATTGAAAAAGTGATGGAGCACTACCGGCTGGAGCTTGACGATGCACGCATCTCTCAGGAAGTGACGCTGATGTCCGACCGTTGGGACGTCTCCGAGGAGTTGGCGAGGCTGGCGGCCCATCTTGCCAAATTTCGCGAGACCATGGAGAAAAGCGGGAGTATTGGGCGCCAGCTGGACTTTTTGCTCCAGGAGATGAACCGTGAGGTCAACACGATGGGCTCAAAGGTCTCGGACGCGTCTTTCCGCTGGAGCGTTGTTGAAGCCAAAACCTGCCTGGAACGGATACGTGAACAAATTCAGAATGTGGAATGATGCTTTGTGATGGGAACGGCTGTGAAGACGCTTGAGCGGACGGGGACACAAATTGAATTGAGGTTCTGTTGCATGAAAAAAGGGCATGAGGGAAAACTTTTTGTGATATCCGGCCCGAGCGGAGTCGGCAAGGGAACCTTGAGAGCTCGTGCCTTGGAAGGGTTTGACGATCTCGTTTATTCCATCTCCTGCACAACTCGGCCCCCTCGAGAGGGAGAGCGTGAGGGTATGGATTATCGCTTTATCTCCGAGCAAGAGTTTCTGGAGAGGGTTCGGCAGGGGCAGTTTTTAGAGTACGCCAGAGTGCACGGAGCTTTTTATGGGACGCTGCGCTCCGATGTGGAACGTGACCTTGCAGCTGGGTTGGACGTCCTGCTGGAGATAGACGTTCAGGGCGCTCTGCAGGTGAAGCAGCTTCTGCCGAGTCAGGCGATTTTGATATTTGTCTCTCCCCCCTCTGTTGAAGAATTGGAGCGCAGGCTTCGATGGAGGCACACCGAGACCGAAGATAAAATTCGAGTCAGAATTGCCAACGCAAAAGAGGAGCTCCTCCAGGCTGATAAGTACGATCACGTCGTCTTAAATGACGATTTGTTTCGGGCTGCTGAGGAGCTGAAGAATATCATTTATGAATACCGCGGGAAAGTGGGGATAAAGAGTGAAATTCTATGACCTTGTCTCTCTTGCCAGCAAGTGCGGCACCGACAACAAATATGAGATAACGGCTCTCGTGGCCTCTCGGGCCCGATGGCTCAGTGAAATCGAGGAGCTTGATGAAAATCTACCGGCAAACGAGAAGTATCTCTCCAGAGTCTTGCTGGAGCTTGAGGAAAACGTCCTTCCTCCGGAGTGGATAGAGTCTCTGAGGGAGTCCTCAGGGGAATCATGCTGAGCTGGAAGACCTCTCGCAGAGTTTTGCTCTGTGTCACGGGAGGCATAGCGGCCTATAAAATTCCTGAGCTTGTCAGCCGCCTTCGCAGCAGAAGCTGCGAGGTTGAAATTGTCCTGACAAAAGCTGCAGAGGCGATGGTGAGTCCTCTGGTCCTGGGCACCCTTTCGGGGCGTCGCGTCTGGCTGCAGGATGATTTTTTCTCCTCCGAAAGAGGCTTTGAAATTCCTCATATCTGCTTGGCAGAGTGGGCGGAGGTCGTTATCCTGGCCCCTTGCACTGCCAACACGGCAGCGGATTTGGCATCTGGACGCGGCGAAAGCCTCGTCTCCGCGATCTTCCTGGCGACTCGGGCACCGGTTCTCCTGTTCCCGGCAATGAATGAGCATATGTACGAGCACCCTGCTACCTGCCAGAATCTGCGCCTCCTGGAGCAGAGGGGGGTCCGCATCGTGGAGCCAGAGTACGGCTCTCTTGCTTGTGGTTGCGAGGGGAAAGGCCGTTTGCCCGAGACTTCCCTCATCCTGGAGGAGATTGCCTGGGCGCTCTCTCCCAAACGAAACTTAAAAGGGCGTCGTGTTTTGGTAACGGCCGGACCCACACATGAATACCTGGACCCTGTGCGATTCCTCTCTAATCCGAGCTCGGGCAAGATGGGATTGGCCATGGCGCGGACAGCCTGGTATCGAGGAGCTGAGGTGCGCTTGATCCTGGGTCCCGTCAACACTCCCGGGGTCTTGCACGGTATGGAGATATCTTTTGTTGTCAGTGCGCTTGAGATGTACGAACAGGTTCTCGATAATCTCCCCTGGGCGGACTGTGTTGTCAAGGCGGCTGCCGTGGGTGATTATCGCGCAAAAGCAAGGGCGGAGCACAAGCTTAAAAGAGAAAAAGAAGAAACCCTCTCACTCTCTCTGGCTCAAAATCCGGACATAGCCGCAGAGGTTGGAGCCAGAAAAAGGGAAGATCAGCTCCTGATCGGCTTTGCGGCTGAGACGAACGATCTGCGCGAGAACGCCCGCTCCAAGATGGAGCGGAAGAAGCTGGATGCTATCATTGCCAACGATGTTTTGGCGCCCGGCTGCGGCTTTGGCTCGGACACCAACGAAGTGCGCTTGATCTTCAGGGACGGAGAGGCGTCCTTTTCCGGCTCCAAAGAGGAGGTTGCGGATGCAATTTGGGGCTCCTTGACGAGCCGAAAGATGCTCTAGCTAGCCTCTCCTCTTCTGACGAAAGGTTTCTTTTTTGACTCACTGCGTTGACGTCCTGGTCCCTGGCCCTTGGTGGAACGCGTTGACCTATGCTTCAAAACGGCCTCTTCCCGTGGGAGCCAGGGTCAGAGTTCCGCTGGGAAGGGGAGAACGCCTCGGCTTTGTAGCAGAAAACGTCTCTTCCTCCTCTGCCCCTCACCCTCTGCGGGAAGTTGGAGAGCTTCTGGACGAGGGCAACGTCCTTGGAGAGGAACTATGGGACCTCGTCCGCTGGATGGGCAGGAATTTCTTATGCGGCCGGGGTCTGGCGCTCCAGGCCCTTTGTCCCAAACCCCTTTTGCGTGGGGAGCCTGTGGAGAGTAAGGAGGGCTCTTTTCTGAGCGAAGGGGCGCTGGAGAAGGGCGATGCTTTTTCCGAACGGACGTTTTTCTCTCCCTGGGATGAGGACCGTCGCGATTTTTATCAAACTCAAGCCCTCCGCGAGGGGCGAAGCCTGCTTTTGTTCCCCGAGAGCGCTCTGGCCCGCTCTTTCTTCAATGCTCTGCCTGCAGATTTGAAGTCTCAGGCGGTCCTCTGGCCCTCCACAGGAGGCAAAAAGCTCTGGGAGGTCTGGCAGAGGACTCGAAAAGGGGACTTTCGCGTTGTCGTGTCCCCGCCGGGCGGCGTCTTTGCCCCGGCTTTTTTTGACCGAATCATCGTGGAGGACGAGGCTAACCCTGGCTATCTCCCCCAACGCGCCCCTCGGATCTCAGCTCGTACTCTGGCAGGGCGACGTGCTATGGTCTTAGGGGCAGAGCTGATTTTAGGGGGCAGGATGCCCTCTGCCAAAACTTTTTTGCGCAGTGCCTTCACTTCCCCCAGGGACTCTCCGGAGCGCTCTTCGCTCATCTTTGTGGATATGAGGCGCTCCGTAAAGCCTGAATTCCCGGGGATTGAGGGGGAGCTGCCTCTGACGATATCCTTGTTGGAGCGAACGAGGGCGACCCTAAAGGCAGGGCGCGAGGTCTTCTGGATTTTAGATCGACGCGGAGAGGCTGGAGAGGTCGCCTGTGCGGACTGTGGGCAATCGCTTTTATGTCCTCGCTGTGGTTCTATCTTGAGGAGCGAGAACAAGGGGTCGGGATTGCGCTGCGTCCGTTGTGGCTCCAGGCACTCTCTTCCCTCGCTTTGCCCTTCTTGCCGGGGAGCGTTTCTTGTGGGTCGCCGTCCGGGCCTTGAGGCCCTGGCCTCAGCGGCAGGACGTTTCCTGAGGGGCTATTCGGTGCGCTTGAGCTCTGAAGAGGGGAAGATAAACCCCTTTCATAAGGCCAAAAATTCAAAGGAGAGCTTTCTCATCCTCGGAACACGTCGTCTCTTAGCGCTTTGTGATGTTCAGGATGTGGGGCTTGTAGCGTGGCTGGACTTGGATGCGGAACTACGCAGGCTGGAGCATGGTGCGCGTTTTCAGGTTTTCAGCATGGTCTGGGAATCTTATTGGAGGGGAAGAAAAAAGGGGAGCGCTGAGGAACGGAGCGTCCTAATACAGACACGATGGATGGCTGGGTGCTGGCAGAATATATTCCAGCAAGGTTGGGAACGCTTTTGGAGGGACGAGCTGAGAATGCGAAAGAGCTTGAATATCCCTCCTTTTGCTCATTGGGTCCAGATTGATTTGGCAAAAGATGAGGAGCGGGAAGCTCTTCTTGACTGCCTGGAACATGCGGGTCTTTTTGTTATGGACCCCGGGCCTGGCGGCCCCCTATGGCTTACTCTGGAACCTAAAAATGTGGCGCTTCTGAGGAGCTTACTGGAACCGCGATTCCAGATAAAATGCTCACGCCTCGGGTTTCCCGTCATCACTCTTTGGACAGAGTGATAACGGGACCGGGCGTTGGCTCAGGAGCTTTGGGAGGGGTGCACGATGTGGAATTGGCGGTCGGATGCGTCCGAGATGGTGGAGCTTCAAATCCTTGCCCGGAACGTTTGCTCTCCGCGAGTTTTAGAGGCGATGCGCTCTGTCCCGCGTCATCTTTTTGTCCCTGAGGCATACGCGGCGGACGCCTACATTGATCGTCCTCTGCCTATCGGAAGCTGCCAGACGATATCTCAGCCGTACATGGTCGCAAAGATGACGGAACTTCTGCAGGCGGAGGAGGGGATGAGTGTTCTTGAAATCGGGACCGGGTCAGGGTATCAGACAGCTATTTTAGCTTATCTCAAGCTCCGTGTTTATTCTATTGAGCGCATCGGTTATCTGGCGAAAGACGCTGCGGAACGCTTGAAAGCATTAAATTTTGATGCCAAAGTCCTCCATGGGGATGGGCGCGAGGGGTATCCTGACTTTGCGCCTTACGACCGCATTATCGTAACGGCTGCGGCAGAGCGCATTGAACCGACATGGGAGGAGCAGCTGGCTTCCGGAGGACGGATGATCCTTCCCCTGAATGTAGCGACAGGGGGTCAGCGCCTGCTCGCCCGTAATAAAATCCCCTCTGAGGGGACATGGAGATTTGAAGACAAATGGTACGATTACTGCCGCTTCGTCCCCATCGTGGAGGGCGCTTCGTGACCTTCCCCCTGTTTTTCGCGGCCTCATGGGGAGCTTTTAACTGATGCGAATGAGGCGCCTTGCTTTGGGTGGCATGATTGCTGCAGCCTATGCCGCCCTTACGGTTTTGCTGGCCCCAATCTCTTACGGGCCTATCCAGCTCCGGATTTCGGAGGCCCTGACTCTCTTGCCCTTTTATTTTCCTGAGGCGGTTCCGGGACTCTTTATCGGTTGTCTGGTGGCTAATTTCCTGGGAGGATATGGGATACTTGACGTTATTGTGGGTAGTAGCGCCACACTTTTGGCAGCCTGCTTGACGAGAAGAGCGCCCAATCTGCCATTGGCGGCTCTGCCTCCTATCGTAGCAAACATGCTTTTGGTGGGGACGATGTTGCATTTCCTGACCGGAGCCCCTTTTTTGTTCACAGTCCTGTACGTAGGCTGTGGGGAGGCTGGGGCTTGTTGTTTCTTGGGAGTTCCTCTGATGCTCATCATGGAAAAAAGGGGCCTGTTGAAACGTAGCCAGGATTTTTGGGGGAGGCGCAATGGCGCTTGACATATAAGGGCGATTAAATCAGCAACTCTCCTCACAAGGAGGACTTGGACTGAAGAGCTTTAAGAATTAGTTTCTTCAGAGGGCAAAAAAATGATGTTAGGTAGCTGAAGACTCGCTTGTCGAAAACCCGATTTGGTGCTATCCTTCCAAAAAGATTTGAGAGCTTTTTATCCATCTATCTATATTCGCGATGAAGAGGACGAGTAGTTTTTAGTCCGAGGACGCTTTGAGCGTTATACTCTCTGGAAATCGAGGAGCGCTCGACGGTTTTTCGGATTGTGACAAACAGAGAGGAAGAGCCTTGGCTGAGAGCTCTGCCATGTCAAACGAGACGAACACCCCCTTGGAGCGGACGTCGAGGCCGGGCAAGATCTTCTTTATTTTATGAGGATAGAGTTTGGATAAGACGTCGGGGCCCCGCCCCTGACAGCGGGCATGAGGGTCGGCCTTAGGTGGTCGAAAATGGAGTGGAACCGCGACATAAGCGCCCACGTCGTCTCCATGTGTGGAGCACGGCGTGGGCCTTTTTACGTTTTGATATTTTGATATGGGGTTGCGCCCCAATACGTGCTCCGTAGTATGGCCTGTTTGGGGCTCCAAGAGGTGCAGTGGCGGTTAGCAATAAGGAGAATTAAATCTCCGCGGTCCTTTAAGTTTAAGGAGGAAGTGTTATGTTGAAATTTGAGGGATGTAACGGAAAGGTTTTTGAATCAGAAGGGGCAGTAAGCGCAGGAGTGGTGCTGGAGCAACTGGGGCTTGCAAAAAAAGCAGTTGCAGCCAGGCTGGATGGAGAGCTTCTGGACCTGAGTCGGGAGGTCACTCATGGTGGCCGGATGGAGGCAATACTTTTCGACTCTGAAGATGGGCTTGATATCCTGCGCCATTCCTGCGCGCATTTGATGGCTCAGGCCATTGAAAACCTCTATCCCGGCGCTCATTTTGGCATCGGGCCCTGCATCAAGGATGGCTTTTACTACGATGTGGACCTGAAGGACAGGACTCTGGCGGATCAGGACCTCCCGGCCATTGAAGCGGAGATGCAACGCCTGGCGGGAGAAGCGCTGCAAATATTGCGGGTGGACTTGCCTCGGGAAGAAGCTCTGAAGTTCTTCAAAGAGAGGCAGGACCCCTATAAAATCGAACTGATCAGCGATCTGGAGGTCCCTGAAGTATCGCTGTACAAGCAGGGGGATTATGTCGACCTGTGCCGGGGCCCTCACGTGCCGGACACGTCCTGGCACAAAAACTTCAAACTCCTCTCCGTTGCAGGGGCTTACTGGCGTGGAGACGAAAAAAACGTGATGCTGACCAGAGTCTATGGGACGGCTTTCCCGACCCAGGATGAGCTCAAAGCCTATATTAAACGTGTTGAGGAGGCTAAACTGCGCGATCATCGTAAGCTGGGCCGGGAGCTTGACCTGTTCAGCCTCCAGGAAGAGGGGCCGGGTTTTCCCTTCTTCCATCCCAAGGGCATGGCTATCCTGAACACGCTCACTGATTTTTGGCGGAAAGAGCATCTGAGGCGCGGCTATACTGAGATACGCACTCCTCTGATCCTGGACCGTTCTCTCTGGCTCCAGTCTGGACATTGGGACCATTACAAGGAGAATATGTATTTCACCGAGATAGACGAACGCCCCTTTGCCGTCAAGCCTATGAACTGCCCCGGCGGGATCCTCGTCTATAAGACGCAGTTGCGCAGCTACCGGGATCTGCCCATGCGGATGGCTGAGCTGGGTATCGTCCACCGGCATGAGCGCAGCGGCGTACTTCACGGGTTGATGCGGGTGCGCTGCTTCACTCAGGATGACGCACATCTTTACTGCCGCCCTGATCAAATTCGGGATGAAGTCGTGGGGATCATGGACCTGTGCGACTATATCTATAAAGACGTCTTTG
>JAAYOR010000105.1 GCA_012520235.1 Fretibacterium sp. | reverse complement strand
CGGTGGAGGTTGGGCCGGGCGTCACAGCCGCCTCCGCGGCCGCCGCTGTGCTGGGCGCGCCTTTGATGCACGACTTTGCCGTCATCAGCCTGAGCGACCTGCTGACGCCGTGGGAGCTCATCGTCAGGCGTCTTACCGCGGCTGCGGAGGCGGATTTCGTCATCTGCATCTACAATCCGGCGAGCCGCGGCCGGCCGGAGCACTTCAGGCGGGCCTGTGATGTCCTGCTGCGGTCTCGCGCGCCGGAGACCCCGGCGGGCTGGGTGCGCAACGCCGGCCGGGAGGGCGAAGAGGCTCATCTGGAGACCCTGGCGACCATCGGCGCCCGGAGCCTGGACATGTTCTGCACGGCCGTCGTCGGCAACTCCTCTACGCGCCTCCTGAACGGGCGCATGGTCACGCCGCGCGGCTACTCCATGGCGCGATGTGACGGGGAGGAGACGCCATGAGCGGATCTGGGCGTCTTTTGATCTTTGGGGGCACGACCGAGGCGCGGGAGCTGCTGGCCCGAGGCCTCCCGGCCCTCTATTCCACCGCCACGGAATACGGGGCGGAGCTGGCGGAAGGCCTGCCGGGCGTGGAGCCCCAGGCGGGTCGCCTTGACGCCTCTGGGATGGAGCAGCTGATCCGTGACAAGGGCGTCACCTGCGTCATTGATGCCACGCATCCCTATGCGGTGGAGGTCTCCAGGAACATCCGGACCGCCTGCCTTGCCACGAACACGCCCTTGAGGCGCGTCCTGAGGACGGAGACGGCGGGAGGGGGAGAGGAGGACGGAGCCTGCATGAGGGTCTCCTCCTGCCGCGAGGCGGCCGAGCTTTTGAACCGGCGGAGCGGCTCCGTCCTGCTGACGGTGGGGAGCAAGGAGCTGAAGGAGTTCACGGCCGTTGAGAACTACCGGGAGCGCCTTTATGTCCGAGTCCTGCCGACGGCGGAGGTGCTGCGGAGCTGCGAGGCCCTTGGGTTTCTCCCCAACCAGATCCTGGCCATGCAGGGCCCCTTCTCGGAGGCGATGAACCGAGCGATGTTGGAGATGACGGGCGCGTCCGTGCTGGTGACTAAGGACGGCGGCGCTGCCGGCGGAGCTGCGGCCAAGCTTGCCGCAGCACGGTCCATGGGAGTGGAGGTCCTGCTGATCTCCCGGCCCGACGATTCGGGCTGTTCGGTGGACGAGGCGCTTTTGTGGGCGCGGCGTCTTTTGGGCCTGGATCGTCCACCCCTGTTCCCCGCCTGGTGCGATCTGGAGGGGAAGGAGGTCCTGATAGCCGGGGGCGGCGCTGTGGCCTTGAGGCGGGCGGAGACCTTTGCCCGCTGCGGGGCGCGGTTGCGCGTGGTGAGCCCGGAGTTCCATTCGTCCTTCCCTCAGGGCTCGGAGCTGCTGGCCCGGTGCTTCCGGCCGGACGATCTGGACGAGGCCTCCTTCGCCGTAGCGGCCACGGATGACCGGAGCGTCAACCACCTGATCGGGATGGAGGCTCGGCGGCGCGGGATCCCCGTGAGCGTGGCGGACGCGGCGGCGGAGAGCACGTTTTACTTCCCGTCCCTGATAACGGAGGGCCCGTCCGCGGCCTCCGTTTCCACGGCCGGCCTCTCGCCCTCCCTGGCCCGCCGTCTCTCGGACCGCCTGAGGGAGGTCTGGGCCCGGTGGGTGCGGGAGGAGATGGAGAGTGAGTCATGAGCGCCGGCACCCTCAGAAAGATACGGGTCGGGACTCGCAGGAGCGCTCTGGCCATCGCTCAGACGAAGCTGGTTCTGGAGGCCATTCGGTTGGTGCATCCCGAGTTGGAATTGGAGCTGGTGCCGATGACCACCACGGGCGACGTGAACATGAGACCCTTTTCGGAAGCCGGGGACCCGCTGGGCATCAAAGGGCTTTTTACCCTGGAGCTGGAGCAGGCGCTTTTGAAGGGCGACCTGGACCTTGCAGTCCACAGCCTGAAAGACCTCCCCGCGCAGCAGGATCCGCGCCTGCCTCTTGTGGGGTTCATGAAGCGCGGCGACCCGCGGGACACGCTGGTCCTTTCCAAAAGTTCTTCCGCTGCAACAGGGCCCATCGGGTGCTCCTCCGCGCGGCGTCGCTTGCAGCTGGCAGCGCTCTTCCCGGAAAGGGCTGTGGCGCCGATCCGCGGTAACGTCCTGACGCGCCTGGACAAGCTGGACTCCGGCGAGTTCGGGATGCTGGTCTTGGCCGCAGCCGGGCTGAAACGGCTGGGGCTGGAGGAGCGGATAGACCGCTTCTTCGCGCCTGACGAGCTGGTCCCGGCCGCAGGGCAGGGTGTCCTCGCGTGCCAGGGCCGGGCCGGGGACGGAGAAAACTACTCCTTTCTGGACGCTCTTCGCGACCCCGACACGGAAGACTGTGTGAGGGCCGAGCGAGCTTTCGTCCTGGCGCTCGGCGCCGGGTGCTCCGCTCCGGTCGGGGCCTACGCCTCATGCCGGGGCGACACTCTGGAGCTCCTGGGCTTCTATGCGGAGACGGCCCCGCAGAAGCCAGGAGAGAACTTTGGCCAAGGCCGGCGCGGCTCCATCCGGGGCCCGCGCTCTTCCGCGGAGCTCCTGGGCCGCGAGCTGGCGCTCCGGCTGAAGGAAGAGCTGTAGCCAGGGTAATCCACCCGACGGAGCGGGCTACCAGGGTGGTCTGTGATTCGGTTTGGTCTTTCAGGGTTTGGGAGGGGGCTTGTGCGCATGGGCAGAGGCAAGGTGTGGTTGGTGGGCGCGGGGCCCGGGGACGCGGGGCTCTTCACGCTCCGGGGCCGGGAGGTTCTGGAGCGCGCGGAGGTGGTGGTGTTCGACCGGCTTGTGGGCGACGGGGTCCTTGCTCTGGCCCCGGACTCCGCCGAGCTGGTGGACGTCGGCAAGGAGGGCGGCCATCATCCCGTCCCTCAGAGGGAGATCGAGGAAGTGCTGGTCTCCAGAGCTCTGGAGGGCCAGCGTGTGGTCCGGCTCAAGGGCGGTGACCCCTTCGTCTTCGGGCGAGGAGGCGAGGAGCTGGAGGCGCTTCTGGCGCACGGGATCCCGTTTGAGGTGGTCCCGGGCGTGACCTCCGCTCTGGCCGCTCCCTCCTGTGTCGGGATCCCTCCGACCCATCGGGGCCTGTCCCAATCGGTGCACATCATCACGGGGCACACCCGCTCCGGCGGCGTCACGGACCTGGACTACGGGGCCCTGGCCCGGCTGGACGGGACCCTCGTCTTCCTCATGGGGCTCGGAAACCTACGGGAGATCTGTGAGCGCCTGACGCAGGGCGGCCTGCCGGGCTCCACCCCGGCCGCCGTTGTGGAGCGGGGCGCGACGGCGCGGCAGAGGCGGGTGACCGGGACTCTGGCGACCCTTGGAGAGTCGGTCGCTTCAGCCGGTCTCGCCCCCCCTGCCGTCATCATCGTGGGGCTGGTGGTGGCTCTGGCCGATAGCCTTGACTGGAAGAGCTTCCTGCCTCTGGCCTTCCGGCGCGTGATCGTCACCCGGCCACGCGGACGCGCGGGGCGTCTGTCCCGGATGCTGCGGGACGAGGGCGCGGAGGTGGTGGAGCTCCCTTGCATCGTCACGGAGACCCGGACCGACGTCTCGCTTCCGGACTTCAAAGGCTTCGACTGGGTGGTCTTCACCAGCGCCTCGGGCGTCGAGAGCTTTTTTGAGCTGCTCCGCCTCTCGGGCCGGGACGTGAGGGAGCTGGGCGACGCCCGGCTGGCTGCGGTGGGACCGGCCACGCGCGACGCTCTGGAGACCCGGGGCCTTTGCGTGGACCTCGTCCCGGACGTCTATGACGGCGCTCATCTGGGCAGGGCCCTGGCGGACCGGGGCGCGAAGCGCGCCCTGCTTTTAAGGGCGGAGGACGGAGCGCGCGGGCTGACGGAAGCCCTTTCGGAGCGTGGGGTCGGGTATGAGGAAGTGCCGCTCTACCGGACGCGCGCTCTGCCGCTCCGGTTTGTGCTGCAAGGCGCGGACGCAGCGGTCTTCACCAGCGCCTCGACGGTTCGGGCCTTCTGCGCCTCCTGCCCTTTCCCAAAACTTCGGGATATCGAAGCGGTCTGCATCGGCCCTACGACGGCAGAGGCGGCTCGGGAGGCAGGCTTTGTTCATGTGACGACGGCTCGGGAGGCGACGCTTGAGGCGCTCCTTGACGCGCTTCGTGGGAATGTGAGCGCATAAGGTTAGGGGAGGGGCCATTCTTATTCCTCAAACCACAGGTTAAAAACCGTGGGTTTTCTCCACGCCCACACCCGCAAGGGAACGAGTTCCCTTGACCCTTTTCTAGGAGTCCAGAGGACAAGTCCTCTGGCGGGGTCTGGGGCGGAGGCGTGGCGAGCGGTCGACTTACGGAAGCCGCCAGGCTTCCGGCGTCGTGGCCGGAGCCCTGTCATCCAAAAGCACAATTGCTTTTGGATGACCCAGAGTCTTACCTGTGGATTTGGGTTCTTGTCAACTTTGTCAATCTCGTCAATCTATCTGAGGGGGTTAAATGAGGATGATTTCGCGTCCGAGGAGGCTGCGCCGCACTGCAGCCATCAGAGACATGGTGAGGGAGACGCGCCTGTCTCCTTCCATGTTGGTCTATCCGGTGTTCATCCGGGAGGGTCGGAACGTCTTTGAGGAGATCTCGGCGATGCCCGGCCAGATGCGTTACAGCCCGGACACGTTCCCGCGCATCCTGGAACAGGTGACTGAGGCGGGGGTGAGCGGGGTGCTGTTGTTCGGGCTCCCTGAGCACAAGGACGAGATCGGGAGCCGCGCCTGGGCGGAGGACGGAGCGGTGCAGCAGGCGCTGCGGGTGGGCAAGGAGCGTTTCCCCGAGCTGATCTTCTTTGGCGACGTGTGTCTGTGCGAGTATACGTCGCACGGCCACTGCGGGGTCCTGAAGGGGGAGACAGTGGACAACGACCGGACGCTGGAGCTTTTGGCGCGGGCGGCGGTCTCTCAGGCCGCGGCCGGCGCGGACGTGGTGGCGCCCTCGGACATGATGGACGGGCGAGTGGGGGCGATACGGACGGCCCTTGACGCTGCCGGGATGGAGGACACGCTGATATTCTCCTACGCGGTGAAGTACGCCTCGGCGTTCTACGGGCCGTTCCGCGAGGCGGCGGACTCGGCGCCCGCATTTGGGGACCGGAGAGGCTACCAGATGGACCCCCGGAACCTGCGCGAGGCCCTGAGGGAGGTCCAGCTGGATGTGGCGGAGGGCGCGGACATGGTCATGGTCAAGCCGGGGCTCCCTTACCTGGACGTCATCCGGGCGGTCAAGGAGAAGAGCTGCGTCCCGGTGGGGGCCTACTCGGTGAGCGGCGAGTACGCGATGATCAAGGCCGCGGCCGCACGCGGATGGGTGGATGAGTGCCGTGCTGCGTGCGAGGTCGCAGTGTGCCTGGTCCGGGCCGGGGCGGACGTGCTGATCACCTACCATGCGCTGGAGCTGGCGCGCTGGATCCGGGAGGGGATGCTATGAGGCAAGGCTGCAGGAAGCCTTTTCTCCCCACTCTCTAAAGAGAGCAGGCGGCCTCGTCGTGAGACGGGGCCGCCAGACTTTGCGGGATTGTGATACGCCCCGGCAACGGCGGGAGCATCAAACCTGCGAAGGGGGCTGAGGCTCCTTGCGATCCCCCTCAGGGTTCCAGAAGCACCAGGCGTTGCGGCCCAGAGCCTTGGCGCGGTACATGGCGACGTCGGCGCACTTCATGAGGGTCAGAGGGTCGTCCCCGTCGCAGGGGTAAACGGCAAGCCCGATGCTGACGGTGATGGAATAGGGTGTCCCGTCCAGGTCCACGGGCCGGCTCAGATTGGCCCTCAGGCGCTCCATCACCTTGAGGAGTCCCTCGTGGTTGGGCGTGGCGCAGGGCAGGAGCATGACAAACTCGTCGCCGCCGATACGGGCTACCAGATCGCTCTGACGGAGACTTTTTTGTAGGCGGCGCCCCACCTCCACCATCAACAGGTCACCCGCGTGGTGTCCCATAGTATCGTTGACCTGCTTAAAGTTGTCGAGATCCAGCATAGCAAGGGCCAGGCAGGTGCCCGTCCGAGAGGCATAAGCCATCATCCGGTGTATCTGCTGGCCAAAGAGTTCCCGGTTCGGGAGCCGGGTCAGGGCATCGTGCATCGCGCGTCGCGATATCTCCTCCTCACGCATCTTCCGGGCATGGATGTCCCCTATGACACCGATGAGGCGGGTGATGTGCCCCGCCTCATCGCGGAAGACCTGGCCTTTGGCGGAACGCCAGCGGAAGACGTCATCCCCGCATTTAACACGGAAGGTCAGGTCAAGTGTACTCTTGGGATAGCTGTCGTCCAGGCAGGCCCGAATGACCTCAAGGGCCTCGATGTCCTCAGGGTGGATGAACTCACCCCAACGCCGGATCGGAGGCATGGCCTCAAAGGGGGTCCGAAGGATCTCCAGGAAGTTGTGGGAGAGGAAGGGGTTGTCCAAGTCCCGGATGTTGATGTCCCAGACCCCGTCTTGGCTGCTCTCCAGGGCCAGGCGCCAACGCTCCGCCTCCTCCTTGAGGTTTTGGGTAGCCTCGGCCAGGCGCAGCGTCATCAAGTTGAAGACCTCGGAGAACTCACCCATGAAGTCGATACGCTGGGAGAGGTCGCCCTCCGAAATGCAACGCGCCGTCCAGATGACGTGCCTCAGGTTTGACTGCAGGGCCTTCAGCAGCCCTCCGACGAGCCCTTTTGTGGAGACCGAATAGTCGTACTCACCCCTGCGCATTTTCTGGAGCACCCTGCGCGTCTCGCGGATGGCGTTTTCGAGGGACAAGGCTTTTTCATTGCCCTCCAGAGAGGAGGGAAGCCTGTCTTTTGGCCTGGGATCGAACATGAGGGAATGAAAATACTCCACCGCCTCGTCGAGTTCGGAGAGGCCGTCTTTTGCCTCTAATCTGAAAGGGGACGACATCCTCTTACCTCCTTAGGGGAAAGGGGAAAGACGACTCAAGCGTCAGATGCAAGGATATTTGGCTTGATGCAGCGCAGCCGTTCAATTTGGGATAGTCCGCGGAAAAGAAGCGATCGCAGGTCAGTGGGCTCTGACGGCTGAGAAGCGGCAAGTTCGATCGCCGGTGCACCAGCAGTCCACTTCTTTGACTACGTAAGGGGTGTCGGTGAAATTCTCAAGGATGCCGGCGATGAAACCCTCGTCGTAGACGCAGATCCCGAAACCTATCTCCGGGAGCCCGGAGCAGTCCAGGTCCTCATCCACAGTCAGGACCAGCTTGCCGACCTCTTCGGACATGGACTCCACGCGCAGAATGCCTATCTTCAGCTCCTTAAGCTTCGCCTGGAGCTCTCTCACGAACTCCCCGACGTCCTCAATGCCCTTCAGGTAATATTCGTAAAAAGCCTGCCCCGCCATCTTGCCGGCGGCGTAAAAGACGGCATCCGCCTCTTCCGTGCCGTACTTGGCCTCAATGACGTCACGCAGGGTGAACTGCATCAGGCGGTAGGCCTCAACGCGAGTTTGGTTGCCCAGATGGGGGCGCCCTATATTGATGTCGCCCAAAAGGTTCCAGCTGAACGCGTATTTTCTTCCGCTCATTTTAACGCTCCTTCGTGTGAAAAAACGATCCCGACAAAAACCTGCCTGAGGAACAATTTTTGAGTTCTTCAGTCTTTTTCGGCTTTTTCAGTTGAAAACTAAAAGAGACCAGCCATCCGATCCCGGCTCAGGGACCTGAGAAAAACGAGAAAACAAACGACTGCTGATATAAACAGCCGCTCCGGGCAAGTTTATCGTGAAAAACGGAGACGGTGCCTGAATTATAGCGGGTCGGGCTTATTTTGACGAGGTCCGGCAGGACGGAAAACTACACTTACTAAGCCCTGTCTTCTTAGAGTGGGCTTTTCTTAAGGGAGGGGAGGGGGATTAAAGGGCTTCTTCGTCCTTCTGAGCAGGGGCGTTGGGGTCCCAGAAGGCATATTCGTTCCGGCCTGCGTTCTTGGCCCAGTAGAGGGCCTCATCCGCCCGTTTGAGCAGCTCCACGGGGTCTGAGCCGTCCGTGGGATAGACAGCGACCCCCAGGCTGGCCGTAATTTTGTACTCGACCGTCTCCAGCATCACGGTCTGGCGCAGGGCCTCCATGATGCGTTCCAGGGAGACGGAGATGGTCTTTTTGCAGCCGGCCTTGAAAGGCAACAGCATGGCGAACTCGTCGCCGCCCAGACGGGCAACCACGTCGCTCTCCCTGGTGGAAGAGCTCAGACGCTTGCCCACCTCAATAAGCAGCAGGTCGCCTGCGTGGTGTCCCAGAGTATCGTTGACCTGCTTAAACTTGTCGAGGTCCATCATGACGATGGCCAAAAAGGTTCCCCTCTGCTGTGCGGCCATGACGAGGTTGTTGAGCTTTTCGTTGAACAGGGCGCGGTTGGGCAGGCCCGTCAGAGCGTCGTGAGTGGCCTTGTGCGAGATCAGGGCCTCCTTTTCCTTGCGCTCCTGGATGTCCGTGATCAGCCCTATAGTGCGCGCCGGAGAGTTCGAGTCCGAGTCGCGGAAGACAAAGCCCTCAAGGTGAAACCAACGATGGGTTCCGTCGCCGCAGCGCATACGGAGCTCCACGCAGAAGCGTTCCTCAGGCGTCTCCCCGTTCAAGGCGTCACGCAGGGGATTTGCTGCAACCATGTCCTCTGGGTGGACGTAGTCAAACCACAGGTTAATGGGCGGGAGATCCTCCGGGTCCGAGACCTTGATCAGCTCCAGGAATTTCTGAGAGAAGAACGGTGGCTTGTCAGGGTCAATGAGGTCAATGTCCCAGAGTCCGTCTTGTCCGCACTCCAAAGCCAGGCGCCAGCGCTCCGCCTCCTCCTTCAGCTTAAACTCGGCCAGCTCCCTGAGGTATCCTTCGTACTCCAGCTGTTCTCGGATGGCCTCCAGCTCAAACTGGCGGTTGTTCAGCTCACTGACGAGGGACGCCAGACTCTCGGCCATCCCATTGAAGAGCTGAGCCAGGGGTCCTTCGAAGCCCAGGCACTGGTCCATGTTGCCTTCGGCGATGCGTTGGACCATCGTCATGATCTGTTTCATCTTAAGCTGCATAGCCTTCAGGGCCTGGGGAAGCGCTCCCTGGAAGGGGATAGGATACGAGAAGTTCCCGAGCTGAGCTTGTTCGATAGCGGTGCGCAGGAGGGTCAGGGCGTCTTCCAGCTCAGCCGCTTCCGAGGATTCCGTGAGACAGTCAGGCGAGGGGATGGGGACGGGATCCATGATGAGCGACAGGAAGTAGGCAAACGCCCGCTTACAAGGCCCCTCCGGAGGCTCTGATGCTGTCTTTTGAGTTTCATACGGAGTCTCTTTCATGAAAAGTCATTCCCTGCCTTGTTTTCATTCCTCTATCGTCCCGTCTGGTTTGCTGGGAAGATGGAGCGGTAGAGACTTAAGGAAGAGCTGATAAATCAGCGGTTTCTTCCTTGAGAGAATTTCTCCTATTATACTACAAAATACTACAAATCAGCATGAGCCTGATGGCCGCCCCCACTTATGCCCGTAGGCAAGGCCATCTCCAGCTCATTACAGTACTCCGGCGAACTCCCGTCTGTCCCTTCGCGTCTGGTGTGCCCGGTAAGCGCACGTTCATCGAATCGCGGGCATGCCCGGTGAATTTCGCTCTGCATCTGACGCTTTTCTTGCTTTTGAAACCCCGTCAGAACGCGGGCGACGCTTGAGCGACTGATGCCTATTCCTTCGATCTCCTTCAGGCTATCGGTGAAATGCGAGAAGTTGAAATCGTGATGCTTTTCCTGATAGAGACTGACGACCTTATGGCGTCTCTGCTCTTCTATCCTGTGCCTGGGAGGTCTGTTCCGGTTGCCGTGAATGAGAGCCACTTCGCCCTGAGCCAAGTATTTTTTCTTGAGCCTGATAATCTGCCTCCGACAGAGACCCAGAGCTTCCGCAGCTTCCTGGTTGCTCAGCTTCCCATTGACCAATAGCTCCATGACCTTAATGCGCTTGATTTCTTTCTGTGACAATGCCAATCTCTCCTGCCTCATGCCCAGTATTATCCCAAGCCTTATTGCGGGGGGGGGTGACATTCTCACTGACCAGTTACAGGGTGACTTTAT
>JAAYOR010000104.1 GCA_012520235.1 Fretibacterium sp. | reverse complement strand
TCCCTCAATGTCACCCACAGTGCCCCCTATCTCCACAATCAGAACATCCTGATCCTCCCCCGCCCGGACCAGGCGCTCCTGAATTTCGTTGGTGATGTGGGGAATAACCTGCACCGTACCACCCAGATAGGCTCCTCGCCGCTCTTTTTCAATAACGTGCGAATATATCTTCCCGGTCGTGATGCTGTTGGACTCCCCCAGCACCTCGTCGATAAATCGCTCATAATGTCCCAGGTCCAGGTCCGTCTCTGCTCCGTCATCGGTGACAAAGACCTCCCCATGCTGAAAGGGGTTCATCGTCCCGGCATCCACGTTCAGGTAAGGGTCCACCTTGATGACAGAGACTTTAAAGCCGCGCTTCTTGAGCAGCGTCCCCACCGACCCCGCCGTAATGCCCTTGCCCAAGGAAGAGACCACGCCCCCTGTGATGAAAACATACTTCGCCATCCGTCCGTCTGCCTCCTTAAATCCAGCTCCCAGCTCGTCGCCTTGCGTTCGTTCTCCAAAAGGTCAAATGAGGCCCCTCTCCAGCAACAGGTTCGGAGAGAGGCGGGTAAAAGGCAAAGGCCAACCTCTACAAAAACACAAAAACGGGACCAGAAAAAAAAAACTCTGGTCCCTCGCGCGCCTCTGCCTTTGGATGATATTTGTGCTACTTCAAATACTTCAACGGGTTGACCGGCCTGTTTCCCTTGCGGACCTCAAAGTGAAGATGAGGGCCCGTCGACCTTCCCGTGGTGCCCACGCGTGCCACCGTGTCGCCCCGCGCCACCTTCGCCCCCTGTCGAACCAGAATCTGGCTGCAGTGAGCATAGAACGTTGAGTGACCGCCTCCGTGATCGACCACGACAACCTTCCCATATCCACCCATCCAACCCGAATAGGCAACCCTTCCGGCTCGGGCAGAGCGGATGGCAGCCCCTCTTGAAGCCTTGATGTCAATTCCGGTGTGGAAGTCCTGTCTCTTAGTGATGGGGTGCCTTCTCCAACCGAAAGCACTGTTGATGCGCCCCATGAGAGGCCAGCGGTACACCCGCGAACCCTTGGCAGGGACGTCTCGGTCCTTAGCAGGGACGACTTTTGTCTTCTTCCCCACCACCTTCACATCCGCCAGGGCCTCGGGACGGGCCCCGGGGAGAAACACCTCATCCCCCGGCTTCAGGGAGATGAGGTCAACCGTCGGATTCACCTTACGGATCTTGTCCATATTAACCTGATAGCGCTTGGCCACATTGGAGAGGGAGTCCCCTTTTTTCAGGGTGTAGAAGATACCATCCTGGTTGGGGATGCGCAAAGCCAGCCCAGGGTGAAGAACAGCAGAATCCTTGAACGAGTTGCTCCCCACCAGGGTATCCAGCTCCAGGTTCTGAGCGTTAGCTATTGACCAGAGGCTGTCCCCCGCCACGACCACATAAGCAGAGACCTTCAGGGGCTTGACTTCTTCCCGCAGGGCTGCCACCCGAGCCTGTCGGATGCGGACTTCCTCCAGCGTGTCCTCTACAAACTCCGCCGAGTTCGGGATCAGGAGCAGTTGAGAGGCGGCAAGACGGTTGGCATCCTTCAGGCCATTGGCCCTCAGGATGTCCTGAGCTGTGATCCCGCCATAAACCAGAGCGATGTCCGAGAGCGTCTCGCCGCTCTTGACCACGTGCTCCACCCAATTGGAACCGACGTTGGCCAAGTCAAGCTCCTCCTCAGGGAGCTCCATGTCCGACAGGTCAATATTCTCGTCACCGTCACCCGGCAGACGTATCTTGCTGTTTTCTGCGTTGAGGACTATGGACTCAAAATCAGAGAGGTCCCGCGGCAGAGGCCCGAAATCCTCAAGGCTTGAATCAGCTGGTAGATTAAGTTCCAAATGGGCCAGTTTTTCTTTGGGAAGAGGCAGATCCGGCATGTCCATTTCGGCGGCATCCAAGGGCAAAGGAGCTGTCTCCTCAGATGGATTTGAAAGGGATGCTGAACCGGGTGGGAAGGCTAAGGGAACTTCGGAGGGCTCTTCAGTAAGGGCCCCTGATGAACCCACAAGGCCTTTCGGTAAATCCACGTCACTGAGGTCAATGACGATGAAGCCCTCCTCCAGAACTTCCTGCTCGTCAGGACGCTCCATCAGGCTTCCCCAGGCTATCCCGGAAAAACGCCCTCCAGCAGAAAGCATTAAGAAAGCAGCCAAAGCTAAGGAGCCAAACACCACCGCACAAAAACCCCAAGAAAAACCCTCTTTTTTTTCTGTCCTGCTCGTCTTTCGCGAAATGGGTGGAACTTCATCCCGCTCTTGATTCAGTATTTTCAAAACAGACCTCCCCACCGCCGGCTCACAAGCTCAGGAGACGCTCAACCTTTTCTGAAGTAAAGGCTCTCCCTTCTGAAGCAAGGCTCTCCTTGAAGCAAACCCAGACCTCGGAGGTCCGCGCTTTTTCAGTTCAAAGGGCCCTCCAGCGCCTGTTAATGATTCCGGCACAGTTTTCTGTTCTGCCTTCACGGCAAGCTGTCAATACAAATCCTGGTCATTATAGCACACGCAGGAGGGAGGAGATGAAGGGCCGGACGTTTGAAAAGGATTTAAGATTCATGAGTTTTCCCCGTAAGAGCCGTCTGCATTGCGTCTTAAGACGTCTTGATGGACATCAGAAAGTCACGGTTTTTCGGGGTCTGTTGAAGCTTATCCAGGATCAGACTAAGAGCTCCCGCCTCGTCCACTCCAACAATACGTTTTCTCAGGACCCAAAGACGGGTCAATTCGTCCTCGGGGATCAGCAGGTCCTCGCGCCTTGTCCCGGATCGGGTGATGTCAATAGCCGGAAAAATGCGTTGCTCCGCCAGCTTACGGGATAAGTGCAGCTCCATGTTCCCCGTACCCTTGAACTCCTCGTAAATGACGTCGTCCATGCGGCTTCCGGTGTCCGTCAGAGCCGTGCCGACGATGGTCAGGCTTCCCCCCTCCTCAAAGTTTCGGGCCGCCCCGAAAAAGCTCTTGGGAAAATGAAGCCCCGCGGGGTCAAGCCCGCCGGAAAGGGTGCGCCCTGAAGGGGGGACCGTCAGGTTGGACGCCCGAGCCAGACGCGTGATGGAGTCCAGAAGAATCACGACATCACGTTTCGCCTCCGCGAGGCGCTTGGCCTTTTCCAGAGCCAGTCGGGCCACACGAATGTGCTCATTAGCAGGCCGGTCAAACGTGGACGCTATAACCTCCCCATCTATGGAACGGGAGATATCCGTCACCTCTTCAGGGCGCTCGTCGATCAAAAGCGCCATCAGGATGACGTCAGGGCAGTTCCTGGAAATAGCCCGAGCGATCCGCTTGAGCAGCGTTGTCTTGCCGGCCTTTGGAGGAGAGACTATGAGAGCCCTCTGTCCCAGTCCTATGGGCGCGAACATGTCCACCAGACGGGTGGCCAATTCTCCCTGTGTCGTCTCCAGGTTCATGCGAACGTTGGGAAAGATGGGGGTCAGCTGACTGAATTGCGGACGGCGCCGCGACTGCTCAGGGTCGGAAAAATTGACCACCTCCACCCGAAGGAGCGCTTCATACTGCTCCTGCTCCCTGGGTGGGCGAATCATACCCCAGATGACGTCTCCATCCCTGAGCCCAAAGCGCCGAATCTGAGTTACTGAGAGGTACACGTCGTTGTCCGTAGGCAACATGCCTTGGGGGCGCAGGAAGCCATAGCCCTCGGAGAAAGTCTCAAGCGTCCCGCCTCCAAACTTGTAGTTCAGGCTCTCGGCCTGAGCTTTCAAGATTGCAAGAATAAGGTCATCCTTCCGAAGAGAGGTGAGTTGAGGGACATCAAGCTCTTTGGCTATGGCCCTCAGTCGGACCAGGGTCTGGGCTGCCAGATAACCGTATGTGTGTTTGGGCTTTGGAGGAAGGGTTCTTGTGAAGGAAGAGGGGGGCTCTGTCTCAAGGAAAGCTGAAGCAGACTGCTCCGATTCAGCAGGTTCAGGTTCCAGCACCTCCAGCTCCGGAGGTGCTGAGGACGCGTTCGGTGACTCCTTCTCCTCCGATTTCTCCTCCTCCTGAGCTTTCACGCGGCGAGCCCTGGGCTTTGATGCCTTGGGAGCCGGCATCTCCGTCTCAGCAACCAATTCAGAGGGTTGCTCAGCCTCGGCCTCCGCCTTTTTAGTTCTCGTCTTTTTGGCTTCTGCCTTAGCTTCTGTATCTTTGGCTGCCGCTCTGGACGTCCGAGTGCGCTTTTCAGGAGCTTCTACTCCTTCTTGCAACTGTTTAGCCATATCGTTAAAAAACCTGCTCTCTGAAATGCATTATTATTTTCACCTCTGCGAAAGTTTATCCATGATGGAATGGAACGATGCCGGGGAAATGGAAATGAGGACAGAAAGGGAAGAAAAGGGTTTTTCTCTTCAAAAATAGGCGGAGAAAGGGACAGTCAGTAGATCTCAAAGTGAAATTCCGGGATACGCTCCGTGCGATAGCGGATACCGACCGAGTAGGCACCACGCTGAAGAGGCTGCCCGCTCTCCAGCAGGAGGGCATAAGCCCTGGAACCCGAAGACTCATCCAGCCGGTATGAATGAGACTGCACCAGCTTACCACTCCATTTCCACTCCAAGGTGATATAGCTGCCCGCCGTAACTCGGCTATAATCAAAACGCAGGCAGACTTGCCTCGCTCCGTAGGGGAAGCGGGAGACCGTCCCCGTAAGGCGTCGATGCCTGTCCACATCTGTACTGATAGCCACGTTATGGATTAAGAAGGAGTCGCTCGGTTTGTTGCTATTCTGTCGAATCATCCAAAACGAAAGGAGCGGCAAAACGAGGGCAAAGAGAGTCACAATCGTAAAAAAGGGCCTTATTTTTCGCCGCATGACGTTCACCCCCCAACGAGACGGCACAGAGCGGGCAAAACAAAAACTTTTCCACTCTCTGCCTGGAGCATGGCAGTCATTGCGAACCGACGCTTTGATTAAAATACCATTCTTTGATTTGAAACGCAACTCCCTCCAATTGCTCAAGTGCAAGCCCATCCACAGAGAGCTCTTTGCGTTTTGAGACCCCGTCAACGGCTCCTGAAGCAATGAGGGCCTCAAGCATCGTCCGCTCCTCCTCAGGCTCCAGGCCCTGCCAGCTTCCAAACGGGACGGAAAGGGCCGCGGCAAGAGCATAAGCGCCCCAATTGGAGACATCCACCGGCAGGCAAACCGTGGAGGAAACGCAGGAGAGAAAGGACGCATAGTTCGGGAGGAGACGCGTGAGCTCGTCGCGCAGAAGCCCCATCCCAACCTCGTTCCCTCCATCCCCCACCCCCAGAACGTGACGGCCCTCCGCCAGGGCTTTCTCGACAAGAAAGTCCAGCGGAGCCACGACAGAAGCGACGTCCTCCCCTTTCATGTCGTAGTAACAACCGTCCGGAGCTCGTCCCGGGCGCTCCACAAAGACCAGCAGCTCGCTCTCGGTAGACTCGCTTCCCTCAGCAAGATGAACCTCAGGACCTCCGATACTTGCCGAGCAGGCGACAAGAGGCCCGAAGTTTCGTTCGTCCGTCCAGAGCTCCACCCGCTTCCCCATTCGTTCCAGAGCTCTGCCCAGGACTGCAGCGCCCGGAGGTCCATCTGTCTCCGTGGCAGAGGCGGAGCGGATGAAAAAGCCCGTGACTA
>JAAYOR010000012.1 GCA_012520235.1 Fretibacterium sp. | reverse complement strand
TGTTTCAACCCTTAATTTGAACTTTATAAACTTGATAACTTTGAACTGTTCTTCTCTTTCGCGTGGTTCGCGGTCCCTTTTTTTGTATTTATTCGTGTTCGTTCGTCTCTATCCGCGGTTAAACTTGATGGACAGCAGGGGCCCCGGTGCCGCCCCAAATTTCTGAAGCCTCCTTTACATCTGCCCCGCCTCACGGCATAATATGAGGCATAAGACATTCAAACTAAGGAAAGCAGGTGTTCTTATTGAATTTGGAGAACAGCGTAAAAATATCGGGCCATACGCACTTTCTTAAAGGCTCCTCCGAGGGAGAGACGGCGACCGGTAAATACCTTCAGTTCGCCGTCCGTCAGGAGAGCATTGGGACCGACGGATTGCCGCGCAAAGACTTTCTGGTGGTCCGCGTCTATGACGAGGCCCTCCGCGAAGCTCTGAAACTCAAACAGGAAAACGACCCTGTCACAGTAGAAGGGACGCTGCGCTCCTCCAAGGGTAGCGGTATCAACTACGTCCGCTGCACCTCCATTGCCTGAGAGGCTGAACCTAAAAATGAAGGGCCATACCTTTTTGCACGGCCCTTCATTTTTACATCCTTCCCAAAGCCCGCTGAAAACACCCGAAAGAGATCTCCTGAACATTTGTCAAAGGGGCTGGAGCATAATCCTTTTTCCGCCTGCCGTTTTTATAAGGTCCGGGCCGGCGCTTGTTACAGGATCTCTTTCAAAACCTTCATGGCGTCTTCGTAATCAGGTTCTTTTGTCTGCTCGGGGACTATCTGAACATAGCGCACCACATTTTCCCTGTCCAGGATGAAGAGGGAACGGGCCAAGAGACGAAGCTCCTTAATCAGGACACCAAAGGCCTCGCCAAAGGAGGCGTCCCGGTGGTCGGACAGAGCCTTGACCTTGTCTATTCCGGCCGTAGCGCAGAAGCGTTTGATGGCAAAAGGCAGGTCCATGCTCACGTTCAGCACCACGACATCCCCGGGCTGCCCGGCTGCATCCTCGTTGAACCAGTGAAGCTGAAGATCACAGACTGGCGTGTCCAGTGAGGGGGTGACGGAAAACACTTTCACCTTCCCCTCAAAATCCTTCAGGCTAAGAGGGGCAAGCCCCTCGTCCAGGAGCGTGAAATCCGCAACCTTATCCCCTACCTTCAAAGCTTTCCCCAGAAGTGTCATGGGCTTACCACCCATCGTGATGATTCCCGCGCGTTCCATAGCAAAACCTCCTCAGCTTGCCGATTTAAGAAGTGCCAACTGGCATCCTGATTATCTTATCATCATCGGATAGATTCCTCACAGGCTGAAACGACGCCCGTAGCCAAATACGCATTTCGCGCAGGTTTTCACAGGAAGCCAACGTTTGCGCCCCGCTTCCTTCTGTTGTAAAATTGTTCGCGTTGTTTCGATTTACCCATCTGGGGCTTTTTCGATTGCTTTTGCTCAAGCCTCCGCCAGAAAGATCAAAATCAGGCTGGAGAACGGATGCTTTGATTATTTTGCACCGATTTCAACACCTTAAAAAATGATGGAGGAACTCTCATGAACTGGGCTAAGGCTTCTGCCGCAACCGTTGTCTGCGAAGAAAAGGGAATCACTCTGCGGGATGTCGTACAGGAAATTATGGATGGAGCAGAGACGTCTAAGGAGATCATGGAGATGTTGGACCTGAAGGACTCCGATAAGGGCGCAGAGCAAATTGACGAGATTGTAGACGTCTTTGTCCCTGTGGTGAACGCCTGGAAAAGCGGCGGCTGCCGCGGCGGCTGCTCCGGCTGCTCCAGCTCCTGCTGCGGTGAGTGATTTGGGGCAAATGCCTGCGCCTCAAGAGTTGACAGAGCAAAAATAAAAGCTATAATTTGACTAATCTGATTGCGTAAAGGCAATGAAGTGAGGCGTCTGAGCTCAGGATGCGCCACAGAGAGGGATATCCACAGGCTGAGAGGCATCCCGGCGTTGGTGTAAAGACCCAAAACTCATGGAGCCGAGGCAGAAACGGTCTTTTTCGAAGACTGGTAGTATGCCTACGTCCGACCCGCGTCAAGGGTCTTGAGCGGAAGAACGCGCTGTTAGCGCTTTCTTCAAGCAGGGTGGTACCGCGTGCAAAGCACGTCCCTACGTCGATCGTGGGGACGTGCTTTTTTTAACAGGCGAGCGACCTTTGCCCGTTTGAAAGCTCGGGCATCGGACGACGTCTGGGCGTCCGATTGGAGAGACACACGTGGAGGATAAAAGAATACAGGAGGGTTTGACATGATGTTTAAAGGAACTGGAACCGCACTTGTGACCCCCTTTACCGAAAAGGGGACCGACCTCGAAAGCTACGGCCGCTTCATTGACTGGCAGATTGAGAATAAGGTGGAGTTTCTGGTCGTCCTGGGGACGACGGGTGAAAGCCCCACGGTCACTGGAGCCGAGCGGGATGATCTGATCCGTTTTGCCGTCAAGCACGTCAACAAGCGCGTCCCGGTTGTCGTCGGGACCGGCGGCAATAACACGGCTCACGCCATTGAGAGCAGCCGCAAGGCTGAGGAACTTGGCGCCGACGGCGTCCTCGTGGTCACTCCTTATTACAATAAGCCCTCGCAGGAGGGGCTTTTCCAGCACTTCCGCTCCATCGCTCAGAGCATCAGCCTGCCCATCATTATGTATAACGTCCCGGGCCGGACGGGCGTCAACCTGCTGCCCGAGACCGTCGTCCGCCTGTCCGAGGTGAAGAACATCACAGCCGTCAAGGAGGCCTCAGGCAACCAGGCTCAGGTGGACGAGACCATCCGGCTCCTGCGTTCCGTACGCCCTGATTTCTCCATCCTCTCCGGAAACGACGACCAGGCCTTTCATCTCGTCAACGCCGGGGGACATGGCGTCATCTCCGTGCTCTCCAACATCGCTCCCAGAGAGACCTCGGATATGGTACGCTCGTGCCTGGCCGGCGACGTTGCCGCAGCGCGCGAGTTGCATCTGCGCCTCTTCCCCCTCATGAAGAACCTCTTCATGGAGACGAACCCCATGCCCGTAAAATACGGCGTCTGCCGCCTGGGCTTTTGCGCAGACATTCTGCGCCTGCCGCTGGTCCCGGCCTCCGAGAAGTGCCGCGCTCAGATAGACTCTGATATGAAGGCTGCGGAGCTGAAGGGAATCTGAGGAGCCGCTGATTTGCTCAGCATTCCCTAACAAAAGGAAAGCTTCAAAGCACATCGAGGCGGAAACCCCCTCCACCTTGATGTGCCTTTATTTCACATAGTTTGTTATCTGAAAGGCAGGTTGTACCATGGGAGCAAGAGTAGCCGTCTTTGGCGCCACGGGCGCCGTCGGTATGGAAATGCTTAAAATTCTGGAGGAGCGTAATTTCCCAATAGCCGAGCTTCGTCTCTTGGCCTCGCGCGGCGGAAGGTCGGCCGTGTGGCGTGGAGAGGAGCTTCCCATCATCCCTGTGGGCCCCGACAGCTTCAAGGACATCGACATCGCTCTTTTCTCCGTTGAGGGCGATGTGAGCCGTGTCTGGGCACCTCAAGCTGTTGAGAGCGGTGCCGTCGTCATTGACAACTCAAGCGCCTTCCGCATGGACGATTCCGTCCCTCTCGTCATCCCAGAGGTCAACCCAGAGGACATCGCCCGGCATAAAGGGATTATTGCCAACCCCAACTGCTCCACAATAATCGCTCTTGTCGCGCTCTGGCCCCTCCACAAAAAGGCGCGCATCCGCCGCCTTGTAGCCTCGACCTACCAGGCTGTCAGCGGCGCAGGCAAAGCCGGGCTGGACGAGCTCATCGATCAGACCCGTGCATGGGCACAGGACAGCTCTTTAAGGATAGAGACCTTTCAGCACCAGATAGCCTTCAACCTCATCCCTCACATCGACGCTTTTTCAGAGGACGGCTACACCAAAGAAGAGCTCAAGCTGCGCAACGAGTCCCGTAAGATCATGCATGAGCCCGACCTGATGGTGAGCTGCACTTGCGTACGCGTCCCCGTGCTGCGCAGTCATTCCGAGTCCCTGAACATTGAGCTGGAACACCCTCTGTCTCCGGAGGAGGCACGAGAGCTGCTGCGCGCAGCCCCCGGCGTGAAGGTCGTGGACGACCCTGCTCACAACGTCTACCCCATGCCCCTTGACACCTCCGGCCAGGACCTCATCTGGGTGGGGCGCATACGACGCGACGCGAGCACAAAAAATGCTCTGGCCCTCTGGGTCTGTGGCGATCAGATCCGTAAGGGCGCCGCCACCAACGCCGTGCAGATAGCCTCGGCCCTTTGGGAGAGGAAAAACTAAGGATTATTTCGCAGTCCCCTTAACAAGATTGATGGTGCTGGCCGGGGGCAACCCCGTCCTGCACCATCCTGCTCACTAAAGCCCACGCACTATTTTGTGTGCTAAACTTATGGCACCTGATGCAACGCCACTTTCATTTTCGGGAGGTCTTTTTGAATGTTTCGCAGGATGAGGAAGAAGGTTTTGGCGCTGGTGCTCCTGGCAGGATGCACCCTCTTTGCCGCTCCGGCTCAATCCGGGGAGCCTGTCACTGTGAAAGCGTTCGTGCTCTCCATGTTCGAGGTTGGGGAAAACACGGGCGATTTTGCCGGTGAGTTCCAACACTGGTACGAAAAATTCTGGCTGGATCGCTCCATCTCCTTCGACGTGCCGGGCGCTTACGCTCCTGTCTTCGTCAACGAGGACGGCGTGGCCGGAACCGTCACCGGGATGGGGAAAGCCCGTGCTGCAGCAACCCTCATGGCAATCCTCAAAGACCCCCGCTTCGACTTCTCGGAAACCTGGTTCATCACCTCAGGCTGCGCAGGAGTTGCGCCTCAGCGAGGGACGCTTGGCGACGTCTTCATCTGCGACTGGGTTGTGGACTTCGACCTCGGACACTGCTGGAAGGAGTCCGACGGAGTTCCGGGAGAGCCTGTGTTCACCGTTCCTGACAACTATAAGGACAACGCCTCCATCGCCCTCAACTCCGCACTGGCTCAAAAAGCCCTGAAGGCTGCGGAGACCGTTGAGTTTCAGGACGACCCCAAAGCCGAGGCGTACCGTCAAAAGTATCAGGAGGAGGCAGCACGCGCCAAACCCTCCCTGCGCACAGGCGCCAGCGTTACAGGCGACAACTACTGGCATGGTAAGGGATCTTCCCAACAGGCCATGGAGCTCTGCAAGCTGCATGGCGCGCCGGAATATGGGGTAACCCAGATGGAAGACAACGCCTTTGCCATCGTCCTGCGCTCCCTCGGACTCCTCGATCGCTATCTTGTGATACGGGACATCGTGAACTTCGATCAGCCCCACCCGGGCCAGACGGTCGTGGAAAGCCTTGACGCTTCAAGCGGCGGTTTTTCCATCGGCATGGTCAACGGCTTCCGCGTGGGCTCGGCAATTGTCGCCGATATCCTCAAGAACCCGGCCGAATGGGAAAAGACGCTTCCCCAGACAAACCCCTAGCGGCATCATGAACTGCTTCACCCACCCCAAAGATGGGGACCGAGTCCTGTGGATCCGTTTCAGCGCGTTTGGTGACGTGCTTCAGGCCGCCGCATCGGCTCTCGCGTTCAAAAAACATTTCCCGAACATCCACCTCACCTACTTGACTCGAATCGAATACGGGCCCATCCTGAAAAACCAGCCCTACCTTGACGAGGTGCTCGCATGGGACATCAAAAAGCGCCCTTGGGATTTCTTCAAAATCCTTCGCTCCACCCGAGGGCGCTATCAGTGGCTCATCAGTCTGCATCGGAGCGGAGCTGCAGCGTTGGTTAGTCTCTTCTCAAAAGTTCCTATCAGGCTCGGTTACAACCGCGGACTTCAGTTTGCCTACACGACCACCCATTGGGAATATCTGGACAGGATGAGGATGGACATAAACAATCGGCCTGAGCCAGCCCTATTTACAACGAGTGAAGACCTCGACAAAGCCGCTTCCCTACTCAAAGAGCTACCGCAACGACGGCTTTTCGCAATCATCGGGGCCAGCAAACCTCAGAAATTATGGCCCATCCCTCACTGGATCGAATTTCTGCGCCCCCTCCTTGCCAAAGGATGGGGCGTCGTGCTCAACGGACACGGACCTAAGGAGATGGAAGCCGCTGAGACCATTGCGAGTGCCCTGCAAAGCCCCGCCGTACTCAACCTCGTGGGACAAGCGCCCTTCACCCTCATGGCGGCACTGGCGAAGTCCTGCAGCGTTGCCGTCGGCAACGACACGGGACCATTACACCTCGCAGCCCTCGTCGGGACGCCCACGTTGGGCTTCTTCGGAGTCACGGATTCCTGGAGTATGAGATTTCGGATGCCCTGGTTCCGCGAAGTGCGCGTCTCCTGCCCGCAAGCCGGCTGTCATAACTATAGCTGCCCCGTAGACTGCCTGGCGGATATAGCCCCTGAGCAGGCCCTTGCGGCCTTCTGCTCGATGACGCAGGACCTCCTCCTATGACGGCTAGCGCTTTTTCTGCCGCACACCCGGCAAGCTTTGATTGAAAAACATAAGGAGAGTGCATCATGAGCGTCATCCGCCCTAAAGATGGAGATCGACTCCTATGGATCCGTTTCAGCTGGTTCGGTGACGTGCTTCAGTCTGCCGCATCAGCTCGCGAGTTCAAAAAATATTTCCCGAATATCCACCTCACCTTCTTAACCCGAACCGAATACAGTCCTATCCTGAAAAACCAGCCCTATCTTGACGAAGTGCTCACATGGGACATCAAAAAACGTCCTTGGGACTTTTTCAAAACCCTTCGCTCCATCCGAGGGCGTTACCAGTGGATCATCAGCATGGAGCGGGGCGGGGCCGCGGCGTTGCTCAGCCTCTTCTCAAAAGCTCCCATCAGGTTCGGCTACAACCGCTGCCTTCAGTTTACCTACACGACCACCCATTGGGAATATCTGGACAAGATGCGGATGGACTTAAACAATCGGCCTGAGCCAGCCCTATTTGCAACGAGCGAAGACATCGACAAAGCCGCTTTCCTGCTCAAGGGCCTGCCGCAACAGCGGCTTTTCGCAGCCATCGGAGCCGGCAGGCCCAAAAAATTATGGCCCGTCCCTCACTGGATCGAATTTCTGCGTCCCCTCCTGGCCGAAGGGTGGGGTGTCGTGCTCAACGGGCACGGACCCAAGGAGATGGAGGCCGCACAGGCCATTGAGAGCGCGCTACAAAACTCCGCCGTGCTCAACCTCGTGGGACAAACGCCCTTCCCCCTCATGGCAGCGGTGGCGAAGTCCTGTAGCTTTGGCATCGGCAACGACACGGGGCCCCTGCACCTCGCAACCCTCGTCGGGACGCCTACGTTGGGCTTCTTCGGGGTCACGGATTCCTGGGGACCGAGATATCGCACACCCTGGTTCCGAGAACTCTGCGTCTCCTGCCCGCAAGCCGGTTGCAATAACCATGACTGCCCTCTGGACTGCCTGGCGGACATAACTCCTGAGCAGGCCCTTATGAGCTTCCACGAGATGACTCAGGCTCTCCTCCCATGACGGCCGGCGCCACGCGTTTCGCAGGATGCTGCTGAAGCTCCCGCCTCAATGATCGAACGCACCTACAGCAAAAACAACCCTGGACACGGTAACTTTAAGATGGGAAAACTTGCCCCCTACCGAGAGGACTGGATAAAAAGGTGACAAACGCGACGCAAAACCCTTATGTCGAGCTCTTTCGGCGTGACGAGACGGACAAGATTTTAGAGGCGTTGGGGCAGCGCAGATGGCTCGTGACCGGCGCGGCGGGGTTCATCGGCTCGCATCTGGTCGAAGCGCTCCTGTCCGCAGGGCAATCGGTCGTAGGGCTCGACGACTTCAGCACAGGCCGTCGACAGAACCTTGACCGAGCTCTGGCTTTAGCAGGGCCCGGCGCGGCAGAACGATTTGTTTTTCTGGAAGGGTCCATCCTCTCCAAAGACACCTGTCTGGAAGCCTGTCGTAACGTCGATTTTATCCTTCACCACGCCGCCCTCGCCTCGGTCCCTCTCTCCCTGGAACACCCTCTCGACTTCAACGCCGTCAACGTGGACGGGTTCCTCATCCTCCTTGAGGCAGCACGCTCCTGTAGGGTCCGCCGGGTCGTTTACGCGACCTCCAGCGCCGTCTACGGTGACGACCCTGCTCTGCCCAAATCCGAAGAAATGAGAGGAGAGCCCCTCTCTCCTTATGCCCTCAGCAAGGCGGTGAACGAACAATATGCAAGCCTCTGGACCCGCGCCTATGGTCTGGAGTGCACGGGTCTGCGCTACTTCAACGTATTCGGCCCTCGCCAGGATCCGGACGGGGCTTACGCCGCCGTGATCCCGCGCTGGATCGAAGCCCTGAGGCAGGGAGCTTCGCCCGTTATCTTTGGAGACGGAGAGACGAGCCGGGACTTCTGCTCCGTCAGGAACACCGTCCTGGCAAACATCCGGGCTGTTGCAGTACCAGAAGCTGCGGGCCGGGTCTTCAACATCGCCTGTGGGCTCAAGACGACCCTGAACGAACTCTTTGAAAAGATATGCGCCATCTTTGCGCCGGGCCAAAAACTCTCACCGGTTTACGAGCCCTTCCGTCCGGGAGATATTGTCCATTCTCTTGCCTCAATCCAAAAGGCTCAGAAGCTCCTGGGGTATCGCGCTCACATCTCCCTGGAGGAGGGGCTGAGGGAGATGCGAGATGAAGAATAAAACCCTCTCCTGAAAACAAGCCTCTTTCCGTTCCCCTACTCTCAAAAAACGGGGCTGTGCAAAAGCACGGCCCCGTCATTTTTCACTCGCATAGCTCCGATAGTCTATGAAGCGGTCGGTTCTGCGACAGTGACTGACGCCTGCAGCTCCTCCTCCCGATGCTCCTCCTTCCTCTCATAAGGAGGCCTATTTCTGCCCGTACCCTCATCGTCGGGGCGGTTGCTGAGGACACGGAAGGGTTCCGCCCCAGTGCCGGCCGGGATCAGATGCCCGATAATGACGTTCTCCTTGAGCCCGTGCAGAGGATCCAACTGTCCTTTGACGGCAGCGCCTGCCAAAATCTGCGCTGTCTGCTGGAACGAGGCCGCGCTCAGGAAACTTTCCGTCGCCAGAGCCGCCTTGGTGATACCGTGAATAAAAGGCTTGCACTCAGGGTTCTCGCGCAGCTTGCGAACGAAGGTTGCGTGGTGCAGGAGGGGCACACTCTCGCTTTTGGAGGCTAGGGGCCGCACGAATATCTCGGACGGATCCCGATCCGCTATCGCCTCCAACATCGTCTTGTCTATCTCCTGACCGGAGGCAAGCTCCTCATCAGTATCACCATCGAAGACCAGCTCCAGCAACACTTTGCCATAGATCTTCGAGTGAAGAAAGCGGACGAGCAAACTGCGGCGCGTCACGAGCCCCTCTGAGGTCTCTATAGCCGAGAGCTCTCCTGAGACAAGCCCCTGGACTACTCGTGCATCCACAAATTGCGACAGGTCCGTCACAGGGTTCCCATCCCGATCCAGGGCTCTCTGTAAAGCCCGGCTCCAGATATCGTCATTGTTCATGAGGTCATTGCGGAACATGTCCGTGACGTTGACTTGCTCGACGTTCTGCCAGACCTTGATCTCCGGAAGATTAAGCTCCACAGCCAGGTCGGCAATCTCCTGGCTGACCGCAGCATCCGCAGGAATTACGACCTCTCCTTCTTTTTCGATGGCTTCTGCCAACCATTTTGTCCCGCTCACCTTCTCCAGCGCCTCCCGGTCACGCAGCAGAACGAGCTGAGGATCTCCTGCCGTCATCAGGCGCAGGTGTGCTGCGCTCAGGCGCACCTGAGGCTCAATGGTCTTCTGCCCGTCTGGGGTGGAAAATGCCTCCACCAGCTCAAGGCCTTCCATCTGTTTGCGGAAAGCAGCCTCTCCGATGATGACCTCAATATCGCGCCCCTTGTGCTCCAGCAGGATCTTGGAGAGCATCATTCCGGGCGTGAGCAGAAGTCTTATCGCCTCCTCGTCCAGAGGCTTGCCCAACAGATGGGCGGTTTCCTCTCCTGATTTTTCGACGCTCTTCAGGATGTCCCCCGCAAAGATGCGCACAGCCTCGGAGACATGCCGTTCGTTGTCAATGCGGATGGCAGCCTCTGTCTCCTCAATATCGCTGAGCCAGACGAGGTCCCCGGCGACAAAAGAGGTGTCCCCCTCCTCCACCACCCGGGCCCGGTTCAGAGGCGCAACCTTGCGCAGGATGACCTCAATGTGCTTGTTGTTGATGGAGACTCCCTGTGATTTGTAGACCTCCTGGATTTCATCCACCAGCATACGCTGGACCGCGCCAATCCCACAGACCTCCAGAAGCTGCTGGGGGTCCACATTGCCGGCAGTCAGGTGGGTCGTCTTCGTGACCTCCATGCCCTCCTCCACGCTCTCAAGCAGCTCCTGAGAGGCTGGGATCGTATGGACGATTCTCTCGGTATCATCATGTGAGACGACAATGACCTTGCGCTTACCATCAGAATGGCGAATCTCCTCAACGACCCCATCCAGCCCGGCCAAAAAGGCAACTTTGCGCGGCCGGCGGGCCTCGAAAAGCTGCTCAATCCTGGGAAGACCCTGAGTGATGTCTTCGCCGGTCATGCGCACGCCGCCCGTATGGAACGTGCGCATGGTGAGCTGCGTCCCGGGCTCTCCTATGGACTGGGCAGCCACAACTCCGACCGCCTCTCCGATGGGGACCATGTCGCGGGAGGAGAGATCCATGCCATAGCAGGCCTGGCAGATCCCTCTCTTGAGCCCACAGGCCAGAGGGCTCCGGACCCACACCTTCTCCACCCCGCTCTTGTCGATGACAACGGACATCTTATAGCTGATGAGCTCTCCCTTGCTCACAAGCAACTCCCCGGTCTCCGGAGAGTAGATGTCCTCAAGAGCCGTGCGCCCCATGATGCGGTCCGAGAGAGGAATCTTATCCTGCCCGTCCCGTTTCAGGGCCTGGATGCAGATGCCCTTGTCCGTTCCACAGTCCTGCTCCGTGATAATCAGATCCTGAGCCACGTCCACCAGCCGCCGCGTCAGATACCCTGACTTGGCCGTACGCAGAGCAGTGTCGGCAAGCCCTTTCCGGGCTCCGTGGGTGGAGATGAAATACTCCAGCATGTTCATCCCCTCACGGAAGTTCGCCGTGATGGGATAGTCGATGATGCGCCCCGTAGGATCAGACATCAACCCTCGGATACCCGCCATCTGCCCCATCTGCCCGGCGTTGCCTCGCGCGCCACTGTCCAGCATCATGCGCACCGAGTTGTCGGAGGCCATATTGGCAGCCACGCTCTCGGCTATTTTCTTGACCGCGTCTGACCATATCCGTTCCTTATGACCCATGTATTCCTCTTTGGTCATGACGCCCATCTCATATTCTTCCTTGAAAAAGTCATCCTGTTTGCGCACTTCATTTGTGATGACAGCCTTTTCGGATGGGATGCTGATGGAGCCGACTCCAAAGCTGATGCCGCTCCTGGCCGCCCAGTAGTATCCAAGGGACTTCACCGCGTCGAGCATCTCCACCAACGCAACTCGGTCGATGCAGTCATAAGCGTCGTCCAGGAGGCGCCCAATGTTCTTTTTATCGAGCTGGCGGTTCAGATAGCGCAGGTCCGGGGCGATGAGGTGATTGAACAGAGCCCGCCCCGGCGAGGTCTCCAGAAAGACCGTAGCACCCTCAGGAGCCCGAACATCCTGAGCGCTCTCCACAATCTCAGGTTTTTTGCCGCTGCCGCTACGGTATTTGCGCCGTCCCTCGGGACGAGTAGTCCATGAGAGGTCTTCTTTAAGCCAAACCTTAGCGTTGACGTGAACGACCCCGTGGTCAAACGCCGATAGCAGGTCATTAAGGTCGGAGAAGTGCAGCCCTTCCCCCGGAAACCCTTCCCTCATATCCGTCAGGTAATAGATGCCCAGGACAATGTCCTGAGTTGGAGTCACAACAGGCCGTCCACTGGCTGGGAGCAACAGGTTGTTAGCCGAGAGCATCAAAAGCCGCGCTTCGGCCTGGGCCTCAATGGAAAGAGGGACATGAACAGCCATCTGGTCTCCGTCAAAGTCTGCGTTGAAGGCAGTGCAGACCATCGGATGCAAGCGGATAGCCTTGCCCTCCATCAAGACCGGCTCAAACGCCTGGATGCCCAGACGGTGCAGCGTAGGCGCCCGGTTCAGCAGAACAGGATGATCCTTGATTATCTCCTCAAGGATCCCCCAAATATCCTCACGTCCCCGCTCAATGATGCGCTTTGCACTCTTGACGTTTGGGGCCAGCCCTCGGTCAACGAGCTGCCTCACAACAAAAGGCTTGAATAGTTCGAGGGCCATCTGTTTGGGCAGACCACACTGATAAATTTTAAGCTGAGGCCCGATGACGATGACAGACCTGCCGGAATAGTCCACGCGCTTACCCAGGAGATTCTGGCGGAAACGACCCTTCTTGCCCCGGAGTAGGTCCGTCAGGCTTTTGAGCGGGCGATTTCCCGCTCCCAACACAGCCTTGCCCATCCGGCCATTGTCAATGAGGGCGTCCACACACTCCTGAAGCATCCGCTTCTCATTCCGGATGATGATCTCAGGCGCGCGGAGCTCCTGAAGCTTCTTAAGCCGGTTGTTGCGGTTGATGACCCGGCGGTAGAGGTCGTTGAGGTCGGAGGTGGCAAAACGTCCTCCGTCCAGCTGCACCAGGGGCCGCAGGTCCGGTGGAATGACAGGGAGCACCTCAAGGATCATCGACTGAGGCAAAGAAGCGCTCTTTCTGAAATCCTCGGTCACCTGAAGGCGCTTGACCAACTTGCGCTTTTTCTGGCCGCTGCTCTCGGCCACCTCCTCACGCAGCGAGGCTGCCAGAAGGTCCAGGTCCAACCGGTCAATCATGGTCTTGACACCGTCAGCCCCAATGCCGGCCTCGAACTTTTTGTCATACCCTTCGCACAGAGCCTGCTCACGATCGTAGATGACGTCAGCTTTAGAGAAGGGCGACGCGCCCGACTCAACGACAAGGTAGCAGGGATCATCGATCGTGATGGCCCATCGTATTGCAGTAAAGCGCCCAGGATATTTCTGGTGGAAGAGCTCGAACTCACTCCTTGAAATGATGTCGCCCTTAGCAAAGGGCAGCTTCATGGAGCCGGTCACGATGAAGGCCTCGCCATTGGATATGGAAGCGCGCCGGAAGAGATCGTCTCTTTTGGCCTGCTCGGATATCTCGTCACGAAGCGCCATGGAGACGACATCGCCCTGTTTCCGCTCAATCCCCTCCACATCCTCAAGCAGCTCGAAAGCAGGCTCTACCTTAAAGGTTTCGTCCCCATAGTCGGTCTTGAAGCGAGCCACCTGCTGAGCGCTCAGGACATCCCCTTCGCTGACCGGAACGTTATCGACGCTCTCCAGCATAAAGGCCTCCTCGGCCTTAAACTTGGGATCATAATGAGCGTGAATCTTCATCTCGCTCTCGGAGATGATAGCTCCCTTGCGGGCAAGATCCGGCCGCTTGCCTTCGGAGAGGACCTTCCAGGCCCCCTCCTTTTTGCGGGTGGGGGCAAAGTAGACGACCTTCTCCAGCTCTTTGGCGCTGGCGCCCAGGAGGAGGCTGAGACGGCTGGGAATCCCCCGAAGATACCAGATGTGCACGACGGGGACAGCCAGCTCTATATGCCCCATCCGTTCACGCCTCACACGGTTGTCCGTCACCTCGACGCCGCACCGGTCACAGACGATGCCGCGGAACTTGGGACCGCTGCGCTTGTATTTGCCGCAGGCGCACTCGTAACTGCGGGTCGGGCCAAAAATCCGTTCACAGAAAAGCCCGTCCTTTTCGGGTTTAAGCGTTCGATAATTGATGGTTTCGGGCTTTTTGACCTCGCCGCTCGATATCTCCCGGATGCGCTCCGGGGTCGCCAACTTGATCCTTACACCCACTATCTCTTTTCGCGCCATATCCCGTCAGTCCCCTCTTCTTCCTCTTGCTCGACCAAATCCATACCCTCCGGAAGCGCGTCCTCGTCCTCATCTTTGTCTATTAAAAAAACCGACATGTCAAAAATATCCGCGTTCTCGACGTTCTCGGGCTCCTCGCTCTCTTCGGAGTCCACCTCCTCGTCGGTCGCCCCTTCCCTAAATAGGTCTCTGGGATCAGGCGACGCAGAAGCGCTCCTCTCCTCCTCGTCCTCCTCAAGCGCCATACCTCCTACCGAGCCGTCATCATACTGAACCTCAACATCCAGGCCAAGCCCCTGAAGCTCCTTGATAAGCACCCTGAAGCTCTCCGGCACTCCGGGCTTCACCAGGCTCTGCCCCTTGACGATGCGCTCATAAGTCTTGTCGCGCCCGCGAATATCATCAGATTTCACAGTCAGCATCTCCTGCAGGACGTTGGCTGCACCATAGCCCTCAAGAGCCCAGACCTCCATCTCTCCGAAACGCTGCCCCCCAAACTGAGCTTTACCCCCCAGCGGCTGCTGCGTGATGAGGCTATAAGGGCCGGTGGAGCGGGCGTGGATCTTATCGTCCACCAGGTGGATGAGTTTCATCATGTACATGCAGCCAATGGTGACCTTCTTGGCCATCTTCTCGCCCGTCCGGCCGTCGCGCAGTTCGATCATACCGTCCTCGGTCAGCTCAGGGTATTTCCTGGAGGCCAAAGCCCGCATGTTCTCAAATATTTCATGTTCTTCAGCCCCCTCAAAGACCGGAGTTGCCACATGCCAGTCGTTGTGGAGAGCCACAAACCCCATAGTAGTCTCAAGCACCTGCCCCAGGTTCATACGGCTGGGAACACCCAGAGGGTTCAGCACCACGTCCACCGGAGTTCCGTCCGGCAGATAGGGCATGTCCTCCACGGGCAGGATACGGCTGACAACACCCTTGTTGCCATGGCGTCCTGCCATCTTGTCCCCTACCGTGATCTTGCGCCACTGGGCGATGTACACCTTGACGGTGCGGATGACACCAGGGCTGAGCGCTTCGGGATTGTCCTTGCGCTCCATCTCCTTCACCGCAACGACCTTGCCTCGGGCTCCGTGAGGCAGCTTAAGGGAGTTGTCACGCACCTCCCGTGCCTTCTCCCCGAATATGGCGCGAAGCAGTTTCTCCTCAGGGCTATGGTCCGACTCGCCCTTGGGCGTGACCTTACCGACCAGATAGTCGCCGGAGTTGACCTCTGCTCCGATGCGGATGATTCCGTCCTCATCAAGGTTCCGCAGCATATCCTCGCCCACGTTTGGGATGTCGCGCGTTATCTCCTCGGGCCCAAGCTTGGTTTCCCGGGCCTCCGTCTCGTACTCCTCAATATGGATAGAAGAGAATCTATCCTCTTTCACCAGCCGCTCGCTCAACAAGATAGCGTCCTCAAAGTTGTAGCCCTCCCAAGGGACAAAAGCGACGAGGACGTTTTGTCCCAGGGCCAGTTCACCGTTATCTATGGCCTGACCATCAGCGATGATCTCTCCTTTGGCGACAACATCTCCCTTGGAAACAAGAGGCCGTTGGTGAATGACAGTGCCCTGGTTGGAACGCCTGAACTTGATGAGATTGTAGACCTGAACTCGGCCTTTCTTAGGCCGAATTTCGATGCGCTCGGAGTCCACATAACGGACCTCCCCCGTCTCCCTGGCCACGACGCAGGAGCCTGAGTCCTTGGCAATACGATATTCAATACCCGTGCCCACGACCGGAGCCTCGGGCTGGATCAGGGGGACAGCCTGGCGCTGCATGTTCGAGCCCATCAGGGCGCGGTTGGCGTCGTCGTGTTCCAGAAAGGGGATGAGGGCCGTGGAGGAGGAGACTATCTGCTTGGGCGAAACGTCCATGTAGTCCACCTCTTCGATGGGCACGGTATCCACGTCATCCTGGTAGCGCGTGGGGCACTCCTCACCCTTGATAGTGACTCCGTCCTCCTCCAGGGGCGTATTCGCCATCGCCACGTAATATTGATCCTCATCGTCCGCCGACAAAAACTCGATCTCTCCGGTGAGTCGGCCGTTTTTAACCTTGCGGCGCGGGGTGATCAGGAAGCCGTAAGGGTTCAGACGCGCATAGGTGGTGAGAGAGGAGACCAGGCCAATGTTAGGCCCCTCCGGAGTCTCAATGGGACAGACCCGGCCGTAGTGCGTGTAGTGAACGTCACGCGCCTCAAACCCCGCGCGCTCTCGGCTGAGACCCCCTGGCCCGAGGGCGGAGAGACGGCGGCGGTGGGTCACCTCGGCCAGAGGGTTCGTCTGGTCCATGAACTGAGAGAGCTGACCGGAGCCGTAAAACTCACGCAGCGCGGCCGCGATGGGTCTGACGTTGATGAGCTCCCGCCCCATTGCCGTGCTGAGGTTAGGGATGGTCGTCATGCGCTCTTTGGCAATGCGCTCCATGCGCAAGAGTCCGATACGCATCTGATTCTGGAGCAACTCTCCGATAGAACGCACACGGCGGTTGCCCAGGTGGTCGATATCGTCGCTCTTTTTGTCCAGAGCTCTCATGGCAAAGAGTTCCCGAACTATTGCGACCAGATCCTCAAGGGTCAGGAGACGGTTATCCTCCGGGATATCAAGACCCAGACGACGGTTCAGCTTATAGCGCCCCACCCGGCCCAGGGTGTAGCGGCGCGGGTCAAAAAAAAGCGAGCGCAGGTACTCGCGAGCGTTCTCAACCCGCGCCGGCTCATTGGGACGCAGGCGGCGAAAGATCTCCTGCATTGCCTCATCGGTGCTCTGAGTAGGGTCCTTTTCCAGCGTCAGGGCCAAAGAAGGCTCAAGCCCCAGGACGTCAATGCCCCCTCGATGGTCCAAATCCAGCTGCTCAAGTTTTTCCAGAATATCTCGGGTGATAGGGCGCCCACGCCCGACGAGCAGTTTGCCATCAGGCTCAAAGATGTCCTCAGCTGAGAGCTGCCCCTTCATCTCCTCACCAAACTCCATGAAGGTGGAGTCTGCCCCGAAGAGCTCCATGACCTCATCGTTGTTCGCCTTGCCAAAGGCCTTGAGCAGCAGGGTGACGGGCAATTTTTTACGGTTATCAATGTTGACGGAGACGATGTCCCCCGCAGCCGTCGAAAAATCCAGCCATGCACCGCGATCGGGGATGAGCTTTGCCGAACAGGAATCCTGGCCCGGAGTCTCTCCCCGCGAAAAATAGACCCCTGCCGAGCGCGCCAGCTGGTTGATGACAACCCGCTCCGTCCCGTTGATGATGAAGGTTCCCCGGTCCGTCATCACGGGAAAATCGCTGAGAAATATCTCCTCCTCCTTGAACTCCTGCGCCTTCACATTTCTCAGGCGGATTGTCGCGCGGATGGGGCGCGACCAGGTCATATCCCGTTGGCGCGCTTCCTCTTCCGTCAGGGTCGGGGCATCGAGGTAGTAGCGCACAAACTCAAGCGCAAACTGGCCATCATAGCTCTCGATGGGAAAAACCTCGTGCAAAAGCTCTTGCAATCCTTGCATCGAACGCGCATCAGGATCGACATCATCTTGATAGAACCACTGATAGGAGTCACGCTGCACCTCGATCATGTCGGGCATTTCAATCAGATCGTGCGCTCGCCCAAACGTATAGCGCTGCCTTTTCCTGCTCACCGGGACGAACTCGGGCATGGACTTAAGGACCTCCCTTGCCTCTTGGGGAATTTTTGTGCCGAATTTTAATAATAACAAAAGGACATAATCCTGTCAATCGACTCGACGGACCATATCCTTTCGTTTTATATTACGTATTACTTCATTATGGTGCCCGAGAGAGGACTCGAACCTCCACAGCCTCTCGACTACTAGAACCTGAATCTAGCGCGTCTACCAATTCCGCCACCCGGGCTTTTCAAAAGTACTCGGGTATTCTATCAGGGCTTCTGTTTTTTTGCAAGGGGCAAATGGTGCTGTCATTGCTCTGTGATAAAGTCACCTGTCATTGCTCTGTGATAAAGTCAC
>JAAYOR010000103.1 GCA_012520235.1 Fretibacterium sp. | reverse complement strand
GTGGTGGACTTGCCGCTCCCTGTGGGACCCGTCACCAACATGATGCCCCAGGGTATAGTGCAGAACATTTCGATCTTTTCCATGTCGTCCGCCTCCAGCCCCAGGCGGTCCAGCCCAACGTTGCTACTCTCCTGATCCAGGATACGCAGGACGACCTTCTCCCCGTTGATGGTGGGCAGAACGCTGACGCGCAGATCGATGCGTCGTCCGTCCGTGCGGATGAGGATGCGCCCATCCTGGGGCCTGCGCTTCTCCGCAATGTCCATGCCCGCCATTATCTTAAGCCGCGCCGAAACCGCTGGATGCAGCGCCACAGGATACTCAAAGGCACTGTACAGCTGACCATCAACGCGGAAGCGTACTCGGGCCATGCTCTCGTACACCTCAACATGGATGTCTGAGGCACCCTCCCGAACCGCCTGCTGCATCAGGTTGCTGACCAGCTGGATGATGGGGGCATCGTCCGAGCCTGAGTCAAAGTCAAGCTCGTTGCTCTCTCCCTCAACCTCCACCTCGACTATGGCGTCCTCCAGGTTGTCCTGGAGGTTATAGAGACGATCCAGGTTCTTCCGGATCTCCGTGAGGGTCGTGATACCGATCTTCAGGTCACGCCCCGTCAACATACGGACCTCATCCTGGGCCAGGAGGTCCAGAGGGTTCGCCATGGCGATGAGCAGAAGGTCCCCCTCCACGATAGAGAGTGGGATCAGGTCCAGGCGCTCGGCCACGCTGCGAGGAACCAGCTTGATGGCAGCTGGCATGGGGCGATATCGGGTAAGCGTGAACATAGGAAGCCGAAGCTGCATCGAAAGCGCCTCAGCCACCCGGGTCTCCGTAATAATTCCTTCAGAGACCAGTATCTCGCCCAGACGCTTTCCCGAAGACTTCTGCAGCTGCAGGGCCTCCATCAGTTGGTTCTCCTGGATGGCGCCCGCCTGAACGAGAAGGTCCCCCAGCTTGGGCTGTGCAGCGTGGAGCGCGGCGAAGCTGGGGATTATAGAGGCGCCCACGTCCTCCTTTTCGCTCTTACCCTCGCCCGTGATAATGACCCCGGAGGAGTCTGGGGCTGCTTCGGAAGAGGGGGAGGTAACGGCTCCGGTCTGGTGATAGACCTCCCCGCTACTCGTGACCGCAGCCTCGGCCTCTGGCGCCTCAATAACTGCTGACACCTTCGGGGTCACGAGGGACTGAGGGGTAAAGTCCTCCCTCCCTGTGCCCAGAAGAAACGAACCGCCTGCACTCAGCCCTCCCGCACCAAAGGGATCCGAAGGAGGGGCCCCCCTCCTCACCGCTGAGGTGAGCAAGCTACCCGTAAAGTCGGAGGAGAGCGCTTCTGCAATCTCGTCCGCGGGTGCCAGGGCAAACTTGAGCTCAATGTTGGAAGCCATCTGCAACATGTCCTGAGTGGTCAGATCCAGAGGGTCGGAGATGGCGACCAGGAGGGCTCTTCCGTCGTTCTGAAACTCCAGAGGGAACGCCTTCAGGCGCTCCAAAAGACTGCGGGGCAGAGCATTGATAGCTGCAACGTTGGAGAGATAGTCCTTGACGTCGACGACCGGCATCATAAACTGAAGCCCCAGAGCCTCGGTGACCTGTTTTTCCGTCAAAATTCCCAGCTCCACCATCACAGCGCCCAAACGCTTCCCGCCTGAGCCCGCTGGATCCGCCTGAGCCTTCAGGGCTTTCTCAAGGGCATCGGGAGTGATACTGCGCGCCTCCAGCAGGATCTCCCCTATCTTCTTTCTTGCCGTTCCCATGTAACAGGCCTCCTGACGAAAAGGGCTGAACGGGCTTCGCTCCATCTTGAGTGTGGCAGACACGGGTGCCCACTCAGCTCGGGGCAGAACAGCTTGTGCCAAGGCTCCTCCGTGCCCAAAAGCTTCGTTTCCGCCCGAAGTTTTGATTTTTCTACTTTCAGAGAGGGCTCAATGGACCTCAGTGCGTCACAAGGGTGCCCGCCCCACCAGCAACAGCCTTACCCAAGAGTTCCGGGCTGGTGATGAGGGCACTCCGTCCCTCCTTGCCGGGTGCCTCAAGGAAGGAAATAACAGCCTGTATCTTTGGCAACATGCTGCCTGGGGCAAAGTGACCTTCAGCCGCATAACGCTTCAGCTCGCCTACGGTCACCCGGCCCAGCGCTTTTTGGTCCGGCTTGCCGAAGTTCACAAAGACCTGAGGGACGCCGGTTGAGACCACCAGAAGGTCAGCCTTCAATCTGACTGCCAGGAGGCTTGAGGCAAAGTCTTTGTCGATGACGGCATCCCGCCCCTCCAGAGCCCCATCGGCACGCCGAATAACCGGGATCCCGCCACCGCCCACCGCAACAAGGCAATATCCCTCGCGCAGGAGGCTATCAATGACGGACGCCTCTATGATCTCCTTGGGCTGTGGCGAGGCCACGACCCGGCGGTAGCCTCTGCCTGCGTCGCTGATGAAGGTCCAGTCAGGATGCTCTTTCTTCAGTTCATCGGCGCGCTCCTGAGTGTAAAAGGATCCGATAGGCTTTGTGGGGTTCTGAAAGGCCGGGTCCTCCTCATCCACGAGCACCTGAGTCACCACCGTCACCGCGGTTTTGGAGATACCACGCCGGAGAAACTCGTTGTCCAGGGCCTGCTGGAGCTGGTAACCTATGGCCCCTTGGGTGTCGGCACCGCAGTTCACCAGCGGCACAGGATGCATCCCCTCGACCTCCTGAGCTATCTCGGAGCGGCGCAGAATAAATCCGACCTGAGGCCCGTTCCCATGAGTGACCACAATATTATAGCCGCTCTCAATCATGTCCGTTATGTGGGACGCAGTGGCACAGATAGCCTCATACTGATCCTCCACCGTCTTTCTCGACTCATCCTGGATCAGAGAGTTCCCCCCGACAGCGACGATTGCCAGTTTACTCATTTCCCTACATTTCCCCTTTCAAGCTTTTTGCAGATAAAGCCAGGACGTGCGCAAAAAAACTCGCCCCGGCGAAGGATAAAGACCGTTATGTCCGGTCCATAAGACACATGCCGGGACGCTCGTCTCCGCTCCCGAAGAAAATTTTCAAAAAAGACGGCGAGGCCGAAGCAGCGTTTTTCTCACACCGGATTTCTGTCACTTTATTGTATCACCTTGCGTGAAAATCCTGAAGTTCAGGGGATAAATCATCAGCTGCAAGATGGAAAAAAAAAACGCTTGAGATATACTGAAGGTCGGTACACAAAACCGCGAACTGAGGAGACGCCGACTTCCGCTCGCCTCAGGTTCGGATATTTTTTTAGGAACGGAGACGGATGACATGGACATCAAAGCGCCGAGGGGCGTGCGGGACATCCTGCCCGAGGAATCATGGAAATGGAGCTATGTGTTAAAGGTGACTGCCGAGACAATGGCCGACTTCAATTATGCCGAGATGCACCTGCCCCTCTTTGAACATACAGAGCTCTTTTCGCGCGGTGTCGGAGAGGCGACAGACATTGTGGAAAAGGAGATGTATACCTTCCTCGACCGGGGGAGCCGCAGCATCACCCTCCGTCCTGAGGCCACAGCTGGCATGGTCCGGGCCGCACTGGAACACGGGCTCTGTTCGCCCGGCACAGCCGCCAGGCTTTGGTGCTGGGGCCCCATGTTTCGCTACGAACGCCCCCAGAAAGGACGCTATCGCCAGTTCTATCAGATAGATGCCGAGTGCCTGGGACTCCCGGGCCCTATGGCTGACGTTGAGATAGTAGCTCTCTCTGTGGAGATCTTCCGGCGGCTGGGGCTCAAAAACCTGGAGGTGGTCCTGAACTCAGTGGGCTGCCCTGCCTGCCGACCCCTCTACCGCCGCGCGCTCCTGGAGCACTTCAGCAGACACAAAGAGAGACTGTGCGCCACCTGTCTGGGACGCATGGAGCGCAACCCTCTGCGCATCCTTGACTGCAAACAGACCGACTGCGGGCTCATCGCCGACGAGGCTCCCTCCGTTCACGACCACCTTTGCGACGAGTGCCGCGATCACTTTCAGGAGGTACAGGAAGGCCTGGAACGCCTGGGCTTTGCCTATCATCTTGACAAGCGGCTGGTCCGAGGGCTCGACTACTACACCAAGACAGCCTATGAGATCCTCTCCGGGGACCTGGGAGCTCAAAACGCGGTCTGCGGTGGAGGCCGCTACGACAACCTCGCCGAGTCCATCGGAGGCCCCAGCCTGCCGGGTGTCGGGTTCGCAGCCGGGCTCGACCGCATCGTCCTCGTGATGGAACAGCAAGGCTGCTCCTTCGGACGATCCCCTCAGACCCAGGTCTACGTCGTAGCTCAGGACCCAGAAGCGCGAGCCGCAACGCAGGTCCTGGCTCATGAGTTGCGCCGCAATAGGGTGAGCGCCGAGCAGGACTCCGGAAACCGCAGCTTCAAAGCTCAAATGAAGGCAGCAGGAGCATCCGGTGCAGCCTGGGTCTGCATCCTGGGCCCTGAAGAGCTGCAAAAGGACCTTGTGACACTGAAGAACTTGGAGACCGGAGAACAGGCCTCCCTGCCCAAGGCTGAGCTCATTGAACGCCTGAGACAGAACTGAGCGCGACGACTCCCCTCCAAAAAAATCCTGCGGGCTGTGCCCAGGCACAGCCCGCAAAACCAAGCCAAGGAGGACAGCCCCCCTAACAAATAAGGAAAGGTTACTATATAAAAGGGACCATCACTCATGACGAACGCCCAAAGGGATTAAAACGGGTAAACCGTTAAGAGTAATAGGATGGCGCGCCTGGGGCGATTCGAACGCCCGACCTACGGCTCCGGAGGCCGTCACTCTATCCTCTGAGCTACAGGCGCACTAAACACTTGCAAATACCGACTTTGCAAACTGTAGTGAATTGTGTAGGCCGTCGCTCTAAAAACCTTTTTGTTCTTCGGGCACACCCATGAGCCCGATGTCCAATCTGGAAAACGCCATCAAGCTCTTTTTGACCTTCCGCAGGGCCGAGGGGCTGGCGGAACGTACCTTAAAGGATTACCACGCACACTTAGCAGCATTCTCTAAACGAATCCCCGAGGGCACAGAGGATTACCGCGCCGCCGCACTCTCCTACCTAAGTGACGACATCAACCCAAACACCTATAACATACGCTTTAAGTACATCAAAAAATTCTTCGATTGGAGCATCGAAGAAGGGCTTTTCTCCTGTGCCCATCCTCTGACCGGTCTCAAGAAACGCCGCCCCGTGGGTCGTATCGTCCACATCGAACCGGACACACTGGCAGAGCTTCTAAGGCTCCCAAACAAACGAACTTTCACAGGGCTGAGAGACTATGCCTTGATACTGTTCTCTCTGGACTGTGGCGCACGACCGGGAGAAAGTCTCAAGCTCCGGGTCGAGGACTTTGACCTTGCGGGGCTCCTCGTGACGATCCCCGCCCCTGTGGCCAAAACAAGACAAGCCCGAACGATCCCCATCACGATTCAAACGGGGCTCGCAGTGCAGGCACTCATGGCCGCGCATCATCCCGCCTGGAAAGATGCTCCGGTGTTCTGCTCGGAGAGCGGGACAGAATACCTGCCCAACTCCTGGGGACACAGGCTGAGAGGATACTCGGCCCGGCTGGGGAAGACGATCACGCCGTACTATCTGAGACACGCCGCAGCCCTGGGGATGCTACGGAGAGGCATGAACGTCTTTGCCCTGCGTGACATGATGGGACACAGCGACCTGACGACCACACAGAAGTACCTTGCCCTTACACTCGACGACCTGAGAAAGGCACACGCTGAAAGCAGCCTCGTCAATGAAGTCGCACCACGTCGCCACAGAGTAAGGAAGATTTGAAGCTATCGCCTCCAGCTCACTACTCGGCCTAAGGGGGTATCCCGCAGCAAGCCCCGGACGCCCCTTTCTGTGCTCAATCCATAAAAATGCACCCGTCAACTCGGCCCCAGCGGCATTTTAAATACCCTCCAGGTCTTTGCATCGTCCTATAGGGCTCATTGCCCCTCCGTGCGTATTTAAGGGCTTGTGAGGCAAATGAAGATGTTTGATACTGTTCCTAGCAGGAGAAACCCTTAAACGGATGTGTCTTTTTTTATCGAGTCAGAAAAATCCCCAGTTCGCTGTTTCCTCTCTGTTCTCAGAGGCAAGGGCTGTGACCACAGGGGGGGCTTTGTGCCCTCTCGGCCTGCCCCAGCAATAAAAGTAGGTCTTAAGCTCCTTGATAAGGTCGGCTTTAGTTGATACATTAAGTTTCCCGAGAAGGATTTCCGTTGGGGCTTTCTGCCCCTTCCGATCTCCTTTCTCAGAAAGCGCCTCGGCTGGCGCGACATAATGGGCAATTGCAGCCCGACGTCCTCAGCCCACAAGGCGCTTTTTTCTGTGTTGATATATCGCAGCTCTCCGCAGCGACCAGCTGTGTGACATGTTCTTTGACAAGGCTATAGAGGTTTGATACAGTACGAATAACATCGCTGGTTGGGACAGTAG
>JAAYOR010000102.1 GCA_012520235.1 Fretibacterium sp. | reverse complement strand
GGTCAGTTTGTCGAAGTAGTTCTCCTCAGGGATCATGGTGTGGACCACCTTGATGCCAGTCAGAGCCTCAAACTCGGGGATCTTCTGGATGATGCCCTCCGCATAAGGATGCTGATTGAAGAGGATTTTGATCGTCTGTCCCTCGCACTGCTTCCAGTTGAATTCCTCAGCCACGGCGACCCCTGCGAAGGAAAACAGCGCCAGCGTGAGCACGAGTAGTGGAATTCCAAGTTTCTTCATTATTCTTCACTTCCTCCTTTTTGAACAATGACGCTTTTTTGTCTTTATAACCGCGCACACGTCTTTTGTCCTTTGAGCCCCGTCCTCACCCCCTCATCGTCTTCTCTCCCGGTTCCGGAATGATCGCATCGCTAAGGAACCAGGACGACGCGGACGGCACCCTCACCGCTCAGAGCCAGCTCAAAAGCCTCTTTCCATTGATCGAGCGAGAAGGTGTGAGAAGCAACTCCCTCTGTGGGCAGACGGCCCTCTGTTATCCATTTAATAACAGGCGGGAAGCAGTAAGGGCTGAGGTGGACGCCCAGAAGGTCCAGCTCCTTCTCGTCGCTGATGATGCTCCAGTCGACCGTCGCAGGCTGCCCGAACACGCTGAACTCGACAAAACGCCCCAGCTTGCGGATAACATCCAGCCCTTGCTGGACCGAGGAGGGATGTCCTGCCGACTCAATGTAAATGTCACAGCCATAACCGTCCGTCATCTCCAGAATCTTGGAGACGACGTTCTCCTTTTTGGGGTTCATCACGATATCAGCCCCAAACTTTTTAGCCAGAGCCAGGCGCTCGTCGCTGAGGTCCAGGACGACCAGCTTGTCCGGATTGCGCATTTTCAGACAGCCAACCATGCCCAGCCCCAGACATCCAGCGCCTGAGAGGACCACAAAATCCTCGTTGGTGACCTGAGCCCGGTCCACGCAATGTTTGGAACAGGCATAGGGCTCAATAAGAACGGCAGCCTCCATGGGCAGGTCCTTGGGCACCTTGTAAACAAGAGCTTCTTTGGGCAGCCGCATGTACTCAGCCATGCCACCATTGACGTTGTTCTGGAACCCATAGACATCATGTTTCTGGCACATCCAGTAACGCCCCGTGTTGCAGAACCTGCAATCCCAGCAGGGGACTATCTGGTCAGAGGTCACGCGATCGCCTATCTGGAAGTCCCCCTTGACCTTGGGACCCATTTCCACGATATGGCCGATGAACTCGTGCCCGGGGATGACCGGAGCCTTGATGTAAGAGGGGCGTCCTTCCTCCCCCCAGAAGCGGGGCGCACCGAGATAAGATTTGGAGTCGCCGGCACAAATCCCGCACGCCTCGACTTTGATGATGATCTCCCCCTCGCCGGCACGAGGGACGTCAACCTCCTCGACGCGGTAGTCCTTGGGGGCATGAGCGACAAGAGCTTTCATTTTTTTCGGCAGTTCAGCCATGTTTGAGTCCTCCTCCTTAAGTCACCTGAATCGTAATCTGTGACACAACACCACGCAGACGGAAGCAGACGGAATTGGAGTTCTACTTCTGGACTCCCAGAATCCTCTCCTCTGTCACGGGGTCAAAAATATGGGTCTTCTCCTCATGGAAGATAAGGCCTATCCGCTCGCCCTTTGTGTAGCGACGTTCGTCCTCTGTCGTGAGCGTGAGGAAATCTTCCTCGCCAACATCAATGCTGACGCGCTTTTCATCGCCAAGATTCTCAAAGACGTCCACACTCACCTCTGAGTCCTCGGAGGGCTCCGTGATGAAGATGTCCGTCGGGCGCACCCCCAGGATGACCTCCATGCCCTCTCTCACGACCGGACTATATTTTTTGGGCACTCGCACCCGGATGCCTTGTCGAGGAAACTCGAAGTAAAAACGCTCGCCCTCGCCAGAGATGGTGACTTTCATGAGGTTCATCGGAGGTTCGCCGATGAAGCCTGCGACGAAGAGATTGACGGGGTTGTCATACACTTCCAGAGGAGTGCCAAACTGCTGAAGTTGACCATCCTTCATGATAGCGATGCGATCGGCCAGGGACATGGCCTCCATCTGATCATGGGTCACCAAAACCGTTGTGCACTTGATCTTATTGTGGATGCGCTTGATCTCGGTGCGCAGAACCTGGCGCATCTTGCCGTCAAGATGGGAGAGAGGTTCGTCAAGGAGAAGGACCTGAGGGCGTCGGACGAGCGCCCGGGCGATATTGACGCGCTGTTTCTGACCACCCGAGAGCCCCGCCGGCTTCATGTCCAGCAGCGTCTCCACCTTCATGAGAGGCGCTATCTCCCGAACACGACGGTCTATTTCGTCCGCAGGGAGATTCTGAGCCCTGAGGTTGAAGGCAATGTTCTCGTAGACATTCAAAGGAGGGTACAGAGCGTAGTCCTCAAAGGCCAGCCCAATCCCACGGTCCTTGGGGTGGAGGTCGTTGACCTTCCTGTCCCCGATGAAGATAGCTCCGTCAGTTATCTCCTCCAGACCAGCGATCATGCGTAGCGTCGTCGTCTTGCCGCAACCTGAGGGACCCAGGATCCCAATAAACTCGCCATGCTCACAGTGCAGGGAGAAATCCTTGACTGCGTAATCCTGAGCGCTCTTCTTTTTGTTCTCATAACGCTTGTACACGTTTTTTAATATGAGTTGAGCCATGGTCTCACCGCCCCTGCAGCAATTCAGCCTGATTATGACGAGTCACGAACTGGCCCGTATCTCCGTTGAAGAAAAGAGCGTGGGTGATGTCGGGCTCCAGGTATATTCGGGTATCCAGCTCGGCCTTCATATCATTCTTGGCCACGGACTGATAGAGCCTCTCCCCCACCTTAACCGTCAGAATAGATTTGTTGCCTATCGGCTCAAGGTTGTAGACGACCCCCTCCAGACTGGTCAGCTGAGGCTCGAAGGAGTGTGGAATGTTCGTGCCCCTCACACCCACCCGCCATTTCTTCACCGAGTCGTAGTTATCCCGCAGGACCGCCGCCACATCCGTCGGGACAGGAAAGAGCTGAGGGGCCTCGTCCAGGCGCACTTTCAACTCGCCCTCCTCGGTCACGAACTCCGCGTCCATCAGGTTGATCTCCGGCTCCCCCACAAGCTTGGCAACAAACTCGTTGGCCGGCGTGTAGTAGATAGCATCCCCCGACCCTATTTGCACGATCTTCCCCTCGTTCAGGATGCCCACACGGTCCCCCAGACTCATCGCCTCCGTATAGTCGTGGGTCACATAGATGGTAGTGGTGTCAAACTGAGCCTGCATCGCCTTCAGCTCGGTCCGCATCAGATGCCGCAGCTTGGCGTCAAGGTGCGCCAGAGGCTCGTCCATCAAAAAGACCTTGGGAGATCTCACAAGGCAGCGTCCCAAAGCCGTCCTCTGCCTCTGCCCGTTGCTGAGCTGAGAGGGAAGGCGGTCCATAAGATGTCCGATGCCCATCATGTCGGCAACCTTCTGCACCTTCTCCCTTATCGTCTCCTCGCTCTCTTTGTAGCGAGGGCTCCTCATAGGAGAGGCGATGTTGTCAAACACGGTCATATGAGGGTACAGAGCGTAGTTCTCAAAGACCATGGAGACGTTGCGGGCCGAGGGCTCCACGAGATTCACGATCTCCCCGTCAAAGCGCACGAGACCCCGCTCGGGGAACTCAATCCCGGCGACGGTCTTGAGGATCGTCGTCTTGCCCGCTCCGGCGGGCCCGAAGAGCACGAAGAACTCCTTGTCACGCACCTCCAGGTCCACACCTTTGAGAGCTTGAACCTTGCCAAAGGTTTTCTCAATTTTTTCCAAAGCAATGTGAGCCATGAAAACAACCCCTATCCCTTGACCGCACCAAAGCTGAGTCCGCGGACAAGATGTTTTTGAATGAGGAGCGCCAGGATTATCTCGGGCGTGGCAGTCACAACCGCAGCCACAGCCATCTGCCCATAGTGAACCGTGTCGGAGGCGATGTAGCGCAGCGAGGCAACCGTGACAGGCATGATCTTGAAGCCGCTGAGCAGAAGCGGGAAGGTGAAGCTGTTCCAGGCAAAGATGAAGGCCAGAAGCGCCGAAGCGACGAGCCCCGGCTTGATCAGGGGCAACAGAATGTTGAGGAAGATCTGAGGGCGCGTGTAGCCGTCAAGCTGTGCTGCCTGCTCAACCTCCATTGAGATGTCCTCAAAGTAGCCCCTCAGCACCCAGACGAGGAGAGGCAAGGTGATCAGCTGATACACCCATATAAGGCCCAGATACGTATCATAGAGCCCTATCTTTTGATAGATGAGAAACAGGGGGAGGACCACGAGGATCTCAGGCGCAAACTTGAAGGAGAGGATGGTGAAAGCCAGGTCCTCTTTGCCTCTGAAATTGAAACGGGCCAGGGAATACGCCGCGGGGACCCCCACAAGTATGGAGAGAAGCACCGCACCGGCGCTGATGATCAGGTTGTCCAGAAAGCACTTGAAATAGTTGGTCTTCAGAAGGACCTCCCGATAGTTATCCAGGGTGGGATCGAAGATGAACGTGGTGTTGAACATCTGAGCATCGCTCTTGAAGGAAATGATCACCATCCAGACGAGCGGGAAGAGGGC
>JAAYOR010000101.1 GCA_012520235.1 Fretibacterium sp. | reverse complement strand
CGAAGATCTTGAACACCGGGAACTCGTAGGTCACCCGGGTCCCGTAGCCCTCCCAGCGGTAAACCCCGCAGGACTGAGCCTCGGGCAAGGGCTCAATGAGAAGGGCGAGGGCGACCACAGGCCTATTGTAATGACTTTCCAGCAGACAACGGTAACGATACATCCTCAAAGGGAAATCCTCGTCTCCGCCTCGACCCTGAACTTCCGCATGCAGCAGAATCCAGGCATCCTCTCCCGAGCGAAGCGGAACGCCCGCCAGAAGGTCGACGAAACGGTTCTGAACGCGTTTATCGCCCTTTGGCTGCGGACCGAGCTGGACCAGATGAACCAATTCCTTATCGAGGAAGGCGACCTCCCGTTTTTCATCAATATCTCCGGCCAGATCAGGGAGAAGGGCTTGAAGCATGGGGACGAAGAATCGGACCATCAGATCCTTCCAGAGGAGATCATCCCTGCGAGGCTTGGCACGATCCTTCTTCCTAGAACTCAACTCCCGGTCATTTTCCTTGCTGCCCACAGCCCCACCTCGTTCCGTATGGTCCAATCTTGTCTATCCATAGTATAGCAAAAGGCATTGCAACTTAGGTTCGCTATCTAAGCGCAATACCTAAAAGACTAATTAACCGCGAAAGGTGCGTCTCGAAAATGGTCCGCAGATTACACAGATTTACGCAGATTTTTTCTTTTAGTCTTTTTCAATCAGTCTTTTTCAGTTTTTTAATCTGTCTCATCTGCGCAATCTGCGGATTTATTTTTTTAGTCTGTGCGAAGTTTGAGTCACTCCTTCTATCCCAGAGCCTCCGCCACGTGCCCCACCGGGACCGTCTCGATGCCCCGGGCCCGGAGCTCCCGCTCCCGGGAGGAGACGAAGGCCCGGCGGAACCCCAGCCGGGCCGCCTCCCTCAGCCGCAGCGCCAGGCGCGCGACGGGCCGCACCTCCCCGGCGAGCCCCACCTCGCCCAGGTAGCAGACGTCGCCCTCCAGCGGCGTGTCCCTCACGGCCGAGGCCAGGGCCATGCAGGCCGCAAGGTCGGCTGAAGGGTCCTGGATGAAGAGGCCGCCCGCCACGTTGAGGTACAGGTCATGTCCGCTACAGGGCAGGGAACAGCGCTTCTCCATCACGGCGGTCAGGAGCTGGAACCGGTTCAGCTCAATGCCACGTGACGTGCGGCGCGGATAAGGGAACACCGTCGGGGCAGCCAGGGTCTGTATCTCCGCCGCAAGGGGCGTGGCGCCGGCCAAGGCCACGGTCATCGCCACGCCCGGAACGGCGCAGTCCGACCGGTTCCAGTAGAGCCCGCTCTTGTCCTCCACGGGGAGCAGCCCTTCCTCCGCCATCTCGAAGACCCCCAGCTCCTCCGTGCCACCATAGCGGTTCTTGACCGCGCGCAGCATCCTATGAGAGGAAGGACGTTCGCCGGAGAAGGTCAGGACGGTGTCCACCATGTGCTCCAGCAGCATGGGGCCAGCCAGACGTCCGTCCTTGGTGATGTGCCCCACCATGACGGCCGGGACGTTGAGGCTCCGGGCCTTCTCCACCACCCGGCCCGCGACTGCCCGCACCTGGTTGGGGGTTCCGGGCCAGCCGGGCTCGCCCTCCGCCCTCATGGCCTGCACGCTGTCCAGCACGAAGAGGCCAAGGTCAAAACCCTCAGCGCTGGCAAGCGCTGCCTCCAGATCCGTCCCGCAACAGAGCAGCAGCCCGCCGGAGCCGGCCCCGAGGCGTGCGGCCCGGAGGGCCACCTGCGACTCCGACTCCTCCCCCGAGATGTAGAGCACCCTCTCCCCCCGAGCGGCCATCTGCCCGCCCGCCTGCAGGAGCAGGGTGGACTTGCCGATGCCAGGCTCGCCCCCGATGAGGACCACCCCACCCGGGACCAGCCCACCGCCCAACACCCGATCCAGCTCGGAGATGCCGGTAGAGATACGCTCAGGCGGCACCACCTCAAGGGAGCTCACCAGCCGTACAGCGGGGCCGGAGGCTTGAGCCCGGGCAGGCCTCGACATCAAAACCTCAGCTTCAAGCGATCCCCAGGCCCCGCAGGACGGACAGCGCCCCGTGCGTGCCGTCGTGACAGAGCCGCACTCGCCACAGACGTAACGCCCCGCCGCCTTCGCCATACGCTCCCCACCGCCCTTTCTTTCCGTTTTTTCAGAATCGCTCCTGCCTTCTTCTCCCATTATATTATAATGATTTATAGCTACAGCAAAACGATCATGAGGGGTGTTGAAAGATGAATAAAAAAGCGCTGCTTTTAGGCAACGAGGCGATAGCCGGAGCCATCGTGGCGGCCGGGTGCCAGGTCGCGACGGCCTACCCGGGGACGCCGTCTTCGGAGATCCTCCCCGCCATCGCCAAAAGGGCGGATGAGCTGGAGGCCGAGATGGTCGTCGAGTGGGGCGCCAACGAGAAGGTGGCCTTTGAGATGGCCGTCACGTCAACCTTTGCCGGGGCGCGGGCCTGCTGCGTCATGAAGCACGTCGGGCTGAACGTCGCGGCCGACCCTTTCATGACCACGGCGCTTTACGAGCTCAAGGGCGGGATGCTCCTGGTCTCATCGGACGACCCGGGCCCCCACAGCTCTCAGAACGAGCAGGACAGCCGTTTCTTTGCCATGTTCGCCAAGGTCCCCTGCCTCGACCCGGCGGACGCGGAGGAGGCCGCGGCAATGGTGGCGGACGGCTATTCCCTCTCGGAGCGCCACGGGGTGGTCACGATGCTGAGGCCCACCACGCGCATCTCCCACTCGCGCCAGGCCCTCGACCTCCCCTCCTCACGAGCCCCGGCGCCAAAACTACCCGTCGCCTTTGAGCGCAACCCGGCGCGCTGGTGCCCTCTGCCCGCCATCGTGCGTACCTCGCACCCGCGCCACAACGCACGGCTGCTCCGGATTCAGGAGGAGTTCGAGCACGACTGGGGCCGCTACAACTTTGAGGTCAAGGCCCAAAAGCCCGCCAGGCTGGGCGTCATCGCCTCGGGCATCGCCTTCGCCTCCCTGTGCGACGTGCTGGTGGAGCAGGGCCGGGAGGACGTGGACATCCTGAAGATCGGGACGCCCTTCCCTCTGCCCGTAAAGATGGCCGACGAGTTCGTGGCCCGGCACGACCGGATCCTGGTCCTGGAGGAGAGCTACCCCGTCATTGAGCTCCAGCTCACGAACCGGACCCGCGTCATGGGACGCTCCAACGGATTTGTCCCTGAGGCGGGGGAGCTTTTGCCGGAGGTCGTGGCGGACCTGCTGGCCCGGGCACTAGGCGAGGAGCCCGAGGCCCCGGACGCCGAGTTCGTTTCCCTGATGGATGAGCTGCGCCTCGCGCCGCGCAAGCCGACGCTCTGCGCCGGCTGCCCGCACCGCAGCAGCTTCCTCTCCATCCGCAGGGCGCTGCCCAGCGCCATCAACCCTTCGGACATCGGATGCTACACTCTGGGGATCAACCAGAAGGGCATCGACACCAGCATCTGCATGGGAGGGGCAGTCACCTCATCGTCGGGCCTTTACCTGGCCCACAAGGTCTCGGGCCAGTCGCGCCCCGTGGTCGCGACCATCGGAGACTCCACCTTCTACCACATGGGGGTCCCGGGCCTGCTGAGCGCCGTCTACAACCGGCACTCCTTCGTGCTCTGCATCCTCGACAACAGCTCCACCGCCATGACCGGCGGCCAGTCCCACCCCGGGCTCGGGGAGAAGCCGCGCAAGGAGGACGAGGGCGTGGCCGTGGATTTAATAAAACTCTGCCACGGATGCGGCGTGGAGTTTGTGGAGGTCGTCCCTGCCTACGACAACGCCGCTGGGGTCGACGCCGTCAAGCGCGCGTGGCAGCACGCTGAGGCAGAGAGGAAGCCGGCCGTCGTCATCTTCCGGCACCCCTGCATGCTCTTGCGCCCCAAACAGGACGTCATACCCGTGACCGTGGATCCGGACAAGTGCGTGGGCTGCCGCTACTGCATCGACTACTTTGGCTGCCCCGGGCTCTCCTTTGATGAAAGGACCAAAAAGACGTCCATCGACCCAAACTACTGCATCTCCTGCGGCGCGTGCCGAGCAGCCTGTCCCCACGGGGCGATCCTGGAGGAGAAGCGCTGACCGGGGAGTACGCCGGAAAAACGAGCCTGAGATTTTTTCAGGTTTTCAGGCTTTCAATTTGTATAAACTTGTGCAGAGAGGAGTCGGACACATGCAGCTAATCATCGCCGGAATCGGGGGGCAGGGGATCCTGTTCACCAGCAGAGTGTTGGGCCAGATGGCCATCGACAGGGGCCGGACCGTCATCGGCAGCGAAGTCCACGGGATGGCGCAGCGCGGCGGTTCGGTCATCAGCCACTTCAAGGTCGGGGACTACAAAAGCTCCCTCGTGAGGCGGGGCCAGGCGGACATTCTGATGGCCTTCGACCAGACTGAGGGGCTCCGCAACCTCTTCTATCTGAAAAAAGGCGGGGTCTTTCTCGTGAACGCGGGGGACGAGGCAGTCTTTCAAAACACGAGCCTTCAAAAATTCCTGGCGGACCGGAGCATCCGGACCTGCCGCTTTGCAGGCCACGAGATCCTGAACCAACACATGGGAGGCAACTACCTCTTTTTGAACGTCCTGATCCTGGGGACCGCAGCGGGCCTGGGGCTGGAGGGTTTTGAAAAAGAGAGCGTCGTCCAGGCGCTCAGGGAGCTGGCGCCCCCCAAGCACCTGGAGTCCAACCTCAAGGTGTTTGACCTGGGCATGACAGCCGCACGGAACTAAGGCCTGTCCTTGCACCCATGCCGCGCCTCAGACGCCCCGGCCTGACGCTGGCGGAACTCCTGGCAGCACTGCTGCTCTCAGCCCTGCTAGCCACAGGACTGTCGCTCCTTCCCGGGCCTGACGGGACGTCTCAAAAGGCTCACAAAGAGGCGCAGCGGGCGGAGCTGTGGCTGCTCCGGTCCGTCGCACGGTCGGCCCGCACCAGGCGGGGGTTCACCCTGAGGGTCAGGGATCTCATCTCCAACACCCTCACTCTGACCTGGCAGAACCCCCGGGAGCGGGAAACCTTTGAGGCCCGTAAGGGGTATCTTTTCTGCTTTCAGGGGAACTCCTCAGAGATCTTTTACTCCTCGCAGTGGAACACTTTTACCCCGTCGGCCACCATCAGGGTCTTCCACCCCAAAACATGGGAGGAGCATTTCATCATCATCTCAGGGTACGGACGCATCCGGACGGCATCTTTCCCAAACAGAAAAAGGAAGCGCTGATGACGGGTGGGTAACATACGATCACTGAATGAGCGCTTCCTTAACCTGACTTCTCAGTTTAAACTTAAAGGCAATTCAGACAAGATGGCCGCTCTCCCTCCGGAGGAAAGGCCAAGGAGGGGATGACTCTTGATTTCGGTTTTGAGGACACACAACACCAGCAAGGCCCCGGGGCACGAGGAGCTGTCGCTCGACACCCTACGACCGGGGAGCTGGATCAACATCATCGCGCCAACGCGGCAGGAGCTGGAAGACGTGGCCCGCCGTGCGGAGGTCCCTCTGGACTTCCTGACCGCGGCCACCGACGTGGAGGAGTTGAGCCGCATCGATTTTGAGGAACAAGACGAGGACTCCGACCACAACGCCTGCGTCCTCATGGTCATCAACATCCCAAAGCACCCGGAGAGCTTTGACTTCGACACCCTGCCGCTGGGCGTCGTCATCACAGAACAGACGTTCATCACGGTCTGCCTTGAGGAGAACTCGATTCTCCCCGGCCCCAGGGGAGGGGTCAGCGGGTTCTGCACCTGGAAGCACACGCGATTCCTGCTCCAGATCCTCTACAAGACCGCCGGCACCTACCTCCAGTACATCAACGAGATGAACCGGATGTCCGACAAAATAGAGGACGCCCTGCGCCAGTCGATGAAGAACGAAGAGCTCTTCAAGCTGATGGACCTGGAGAGGGGCATGACGTTCTTCATGGGCGCGCTCCGCAGCAACCGCGTGGCAGTTGACAAGCTGGTACGGATGCTGAAAAACCCTCAGGTTCAAGAGCTAATCAAGCTCAGGGAGGAGGACGAGGACCTTCTGGAGGACGTCATCGTGGAGTACGATCAGGCCTATGACATGGTTCGGGTCTACAGCAACGTCCTGGGCGGCATGATGGACGCCTTTGCCTCCATCATCTCCAACAACCTCAACATCGTCATGAAGTTCCTGGCTGCCGTCACCATCATCCTCTCCATCCCCACAGTGGTCGCAAGCTTCTGGGGCATGAACGTGAAAGTGCCCCTGGCCGGGAACCCGTCCGCCTTCAGCCTGCTGCTGCTCCTGGCCGCAGGCCTGAGCGGCGGGGCTGTCTACTGGCTTTGGAAACGCCGCATGTTCTGAGCGGATAGAAAAAAGAGCGGGGCCTCGCAAAAATATGCGAAGCCCCGCTCTTTTTTGTGCGCTTTTTTTATAGGGGCCCTGCTGCCTCAGGAGGCTGCAGACAGAGGCCTCCCGCGACCCAGCCAGTAACCCCCGATGATGAGGAGCACCCCCAGCACGATGGCCGGCCTGATGGGCGACAGGCAGAGCAGCCCTGCAGCGATGAGGACGACCCTCAGCCAGATAGGGATAGGGACTCTGATGTAGCCCATCCAGGCGTAGGCAAAGGCGAAGACGGCCCCCACGCCGCTGACCAGCGACCAGGCGATGCCCACCGCGTCCTCCTGCATCAGGAGCCCCGGATCATAGCAAAAGGCGAAAGGGACGACGAAGGCCAGGAACCCCAGCTGCATGGCCTGGAACCCGGTCTTGTTAGGGTTGGAGCCCGCGATGGAGCTGGCTGCGTAGGCGGCCAGGGCCACAGGGGGCGTGATGTTGGAGATGATGGCATAATAAAAGACGAACATATGGGCCGCGATGGGCAAAATGCCCAGTTTGATGAGGATGGGGGCGCCCAGAGCCGAGGCCAGAATATAGGCCCCGGTGGTGGGCAGTCCCATGCCCAGAAATATCGCGATGAGCATCACCAGCATCATGGCCAAGAAGGGCATATCGCCCGCAAAGGAGATGACAAACCCCACCAGCTTACCGCCGATACCGGTCAGAGCCACTGCCCCCAGGACGATTCCGGCACTGGCACAGGCGACACAGACCAGAGGAATCCCACGCGCACCGTCCTGAATCGCGTCCAGGACGGCCCGGACGTCCATGCCCGGATTGAAGCAGGAGGCCATCAGGACGTAAGCGCTCACAACGCAAAAGAGCCTGCTGCCGGGAAGTGACTCCCAGAGTTCGGGCCTGTACAGGAGAAAGATAGTCAGGAGGGCCGTCAGGAGAGCCACAGCCACAGCTGCCACCTTCTGCCTCGGCGTCGTGTCGGGAGTGAAGTTGAAGAACGAGACGAACCACGCGAGACAGACCCCCACCAGAGCAGCCCTCATGGGCGTGTAGCCAACCAGCAGGAAGTAGACCAGCCCCGCGATGGGGATGATCATATGAAAGCGCTTCAGGACGTCTTTTTTGGCAGGGAGCTCGGAGGGGTCCAGGCCCCGGAGCCCCATCTTAAGGGCTCGCAGGCGCACCATCAGAAACAGGGCCCCGTAATAGAGCAGGGCGGGAAAGATAGCGGCTATCATGATGTCGCGGTACTGCAGGCCCAGAAACGAGGCCATCAGAAACGCGCCCGCCCCCATGACGGGTGGCATGATCTGCCCGCCCGAGCTGGCCACAGCCTCAACCGCCCCGGCAAAATAAGGGGCGTAGCCAATCCTGATCATCAACGGGATGGTGAAGGTACCGGTCCCGTAGACGTTGGCGACCGCCGAGCCACTGATGGAGCCGAAGAGGCAGGAGCTGACCACCGCTATCTGAGCTGGGCCTCCGGGCGTGGTCCCGGTGAAGGCCTGAGCCACGTCCATGAACCAAGAGCCGGCGCCGCTCTTCTCCAGAAACGCGCCGAAGATCAGGAAGATCATGACAAAGGTGGCCGAGACCCCGAGGGGCATGGAGAAGATGCCCTCGTCCGTCAGGTAGAGTTGCTCTATCACCTCAGCGTAGGAGAAGGAGAACCCCCGCAGCAGCCCCGGAAGGTGGTGCCCGTAGAGCATGTAGAGGACAAACAGGCCGGCTATCAGGGCCAGAGGCAGCCCCACAATGCGCCGCGTCCCCTCCAGGAGCAGGACCACCAGGATAGTGCCCAGGACCAGCTGGGCCGTCGTCAGAGGGTCCACCTGCTGGATGCGCTCCGTGATAGCGGTGTAGTTGACTATGGCATACAGCCCAGGAAGCACCGCAAGTCCAGCGGCAACCCAGTCGTACCAAGGCACGAAATCCTTAGGAGCGCGTGAGTTCACGGGATAAAAGACAAAAGCCAGAGGGAGGATCCACGTCAGATGGATGGTGCGCTGCAGGTAGGCCTCGTAGTTACCGGCCGCAGCTGTGAAAAGGTGGAAGACCCCCATCAGAAACACGTAAACGTAAAGTGCTCGGGCCAGGGAACCCTGTAATTTTCTCAATGGAAAACCCCCTTAGAGAAACGCGGGGAGGAAGGGCACACGCCCCTCCTCCCCTCTTTTTCAGGCCTCAATCCGTCACTGCGCTACGGTCTTCCAGAAGGCCTCCGAGCCGGGATGGCTGGGAACCTTAGCAGGAAGCGCTATCGAGGGCTCCAGTTCGCTAATGTCCTTAACCGCCGCTGCCAGGCTTTCCTTGTGCTCCCAGACAGCCTTGTTGAGCTCAAAGACGAGGGAGTCAGGCAGATCCTTGCGGATAACAATGCAGGTGTAGTCGCCCACTGTCTTGATGGGCTCCGTCACACACTTGTACCGCCCCGGCTCCACGGTGAAGGTCACGGTCCCGTAGGCCTCGGCCAGAGCGTCCAGCGCCTCCTGCTCGACCGAGAGGAGCACGACGTCCGTCTGGCTCTCGATGTTCATCACGATGGACGCGATCTTACCCACCGAGAAGGTGAAGATGTCCAAGTGATTGTCGGCCATAAGGTCGGCGCCGCCCTCGTAAGAGGCATACTCGACGCTGCCGCCCCAACTCTTGAAGGCGTCTTTGTAGTCAATCCCGTAGCCCTTGGAGAAGAGCGCTTTGACCACGAACTCCGACGCAGTCCCCGGCTTGAGGGTCGCGAAACGCACGGGGAGTTTTTTGGAGATGATGTCCCCTACGGTTTTCAGCCCGTGTTTTTCCGCAAAGTCCTTGCGCGCGATGAAATAGGTGTACTGAGTGTAGAGGTTGCTCATGATGACCGCGTTGTCCACGGGCTTGCCTTCAAAATCAGCCTCGCCCTTGATAGCAGCCCCTAACAAGGAGGTGACGGAAAACCCCAGGTCCCCCTTGCGCACCCCGGCGTTGATGATGTTGGAGACACCCCCGCCCGAGCTGCTGGTGGTCTGAGGCAGGCCGGAGGAGGTCCACATATCCGCCAGAGCCGTGCCCAGGGCAAACCAGTTGCCGCCGGGAGGCCCCGCCATAAAACGGAGCTGATCGGGCCATCCGGTCTTGTCCACAGCCGCAGCCGAAGACGCTGCGAAGAAGATGCTGCAGACCGTCAGGACAGCCAACAGAACATGACGTTTCTTTCCTCTCATGCACATCCACTCCCTTTTAGAATAGTTTTTAAAAAAAGCCGCCCCGCCGGAAGGCTACACCGGCGGGGCGACCTCCATCATTATTTTAACACAGAGCTCAGGAGTTGCGTTTGGGGAGGGGGGAAGGGCAGTCAAAGGTAATATCCACGTTCTCCACCCGCTTCACAACCGCCACTATCTCCTCGCCGGTGATGACCTCCTTCTCCTGAAGGAGACCTGAAATCTCGTGCAGCACCTTCTCATGCTCCTTCAGGATGTCCAGAGCCCTCTCCTGCGCCTCGGTCACGAGGATGCGGATCTCCTCGTCGACGGCCGAGGCCGTCTCAGGGCTGAGGTCCGAACGGGAAACTGTCCCGCTCTGGAGGTACATGGAGCCTGAGCCCGCGTAACGGACCGGGCCCAGCTTTTCGGACATGCCGAACTCCGTCACCATGCGCCGGGCCAGCTCCGTGGCCCTTTCAAGGTCGTTGGAGGCTCCGGTGGACGCCTCCTCGAAGACAAAGAGCTCCGCGGCCCGACCGCCCAGCATCACGGCCAGGCGCGACCTCAGCTCAGTCTCCCCGATGAGGTACTGGTCCTCGGTCGGCATCTGCATGGTGTAGCCCAGAGCGCCCTTGGCCGTGGGGATGATGCTGACCTTGTGGACGGGGTCGGAGCAGGGGGAGTAACAGGCCACGAGGGCGTGACCCATCTCGTGATAGGCCACTCGCCGACGCACGGATTCGGTGAGCGGCGTCTTGCGCTGGAGGCCGGCCACCACTCGCTCGATAGCAAGGTCGAAATCGTCCATGGCGACGTTTTCACCATCGCGTCTCACGGCCAGCAAAGACGCCTCGTTGGCGATGTTCGCCAGGTCCGCACCGGAGAATCCGGGGGTTATCTTGGCGATGGCCTCCAGGTTGACGTCCGGATTCAAGGGCATGTCCCTGGTGTGGATCTGCAATATCTCCAGCCGCCCTTCTTCGGTTGGCAGGACAACCTGTATCTGCCGGTCGAAACGGCCGGGCCGGAGCAGCGCCTGATCCAGGATCTCGGGCCGGTTGGTGGCCCCCATGATGACGACGCCCGTGTTGGAGCTGAAACCGTCCATCTCGGCCAGGAGCTGGTTCAGGGTGTTCTCCTGCTCGCTGTTGGAGGCCATCATGCCGCCGCGCGCGCGGGACTGCCCGATGCCGTCTATCTCATCAATGAAGATGATACAAGGAGCTTTCTTCTTGGCCTGCTCAAAGAGGTCCCTCACGCGGGCCGCCCCAACCCCGACGAACATCTCCACGAAACTAGAGCCGGTCATGAAGAAGAAGGGCACACCCGCCTCTCCCGCCGTGGCCTTGGCCAGCAACGTCTTGCCCGTGCCGGGAGGACCCACCAAAAGGACGCCCTTGGGCAGCTTGGCGCCGAATTGGTTGAAGCGTTCAGGCTCCTTGAGGAAATCGATGATCTCGCGTAGCTCAACCTCCGCCTCCCCGACGCCGCCGAGGTCGGAAAACCTCACGCCCATCATCTCGCCCTGGATCTCCTGCGCCTTGCTGCGTCCCAGGGACATCACGCTGCTCCCACCGCCCTGCATCCTCTTGAAGATGAAGTACCAGATGAGCATCATCGGCAGGAACGGCAGCAGGATGCTGAACAGGGTGTCCAAAATGCTCCGAGTCTGAGCGACCCCGCCAAAGACGACCCCTGCCTCACTCAGGCGGGAGACGAGGTCCAGATCCTGAATCCGGACGGCACTGCGGATGACGGGCCGAACCCTCTCGCTCTCGCGCTTGAGCGAATAGAGCACCCGGTCGTCCCTGAGACTGACGTCCTGGATGCGGCCCCCAGCCAGGTCGTCCAGGAAGGTGCTGTAAGGCACCTCCATCTGCCTGGTTATCAGAGGCTTGTAGACCAGGTCACTAAACAGCCAGACGATGAGAAGCGTCAACGCAAAATACCAGAGTGAAAACTTCTGTTTCTTGTCCAAAACAACTTCACCTCCATATAAGTGCGCCTCCTACTACGCAGGGGGCCTTTACCTCCTCAGGCCCTCACGGGCCCCCTCAAAGCCGGGAACTCTGACTGAAGGCGCGGCGCCCCTCGTTCAGCCGGGCCCGGTCCTTAAGGTTGTCAAACTCCCCCGCAAGCCGTGCTCGCTCCGTCGCGTCGATGTCCATCAGGGTCAGCAGGGAAAATACTCGGTCCTCCAGCCGCGCGACCTCCGCCGAGGAGCAGGGCATGGTCCGCCCTATCTGCTTGAGCGAGGTCAGGCTCTCGTCTGCAACCAGCAGCAGCAGCTCCTGCAGCCCTTTTCGGAAGTCCACCTCTCCGACCGACTCCGGTTCAGGCTCAAGCTCAGGGGTGGGGGCAGAAGCTTTTCCACGGGCTCCGAACAGGAGCAGGACGGCCAGAAAGAGGGACAGAGCTCCGCTGATCGGGTCCTCCCGATAGAAAAAATAACCCCCTAAAACGCTACAAAACACAACGCCCGCGTACCCTACCGCCCGGACCAGCCTCTTCCAGTTCATGCGTCCTTCATCCCTCCACCTCGTTTTTTCACGTTTTTCATATTTTTCATGTTTTTCATGAGCCCGTGCGAACCCGGCACGCGCTTCAAAAAGACGCCCCGGCCCGGCTTGGCCGTCAGAACGCCGTCCCGGAGCAGGAACTCCCCACGCGACAGGACCGAAACCACCCGGCCCCGGACCTCCAGGCCCTCGAACGGGGAGAAGTCACAGGTCGAGATCATTGAGTCCGCTGAGACGCACCAAGTCGCCTTCGGGTCCAGGAGCGCCACGTCCGCGTCCGAGCCGGGCAGAAGGCTTCCCTTGCGGGGCCAGAGCCCATAGCGCCGTGCCGCAGCCGTTGAGGTGCGGTCAGCCAGGTCCTGCAGGGACAGCCAGCCTCCCCCCACCCCTTCGGAGTAGGCCAGAGGCAACATCAGCTCCACGCCCCCCAGGCCGTAGGGCAGGCGGTCGAAAGCACCCTTCCAGGCCTTCTGAGCCCGGGTGAAGGGGCAGTGATCCGTTGAAAGGAAGTCGACTGAGCCGGACGAGAGCCCGCGCCAGAGCGCCTCCCGGTCCGCGTCCTCCCGGAGCGCCGGGGAAGCGGAGTAGAACCGAGCGTCCTGTCCGGAGTAGACGGACTCGGTCAGGAGCAGGTAATGAGGGCAGGTCTCGGCCGTGATGTCGACGCCCTCGGCCCGGGCGCACTGCACTTCCTCCAGCCCCATCCCGGAGCTGAGGTGCATGATGTGGAGCTTAGCGCCGGCCTGCCGGGCCAGCCAGGCGACGACCTGGACCGCGGACGCCTCGCAGAGCGAAGGGCGGGAGGCGGCCAGAGCCGTCATGGAAGCCTTGTCCTGCTCCGGCATCATGGCGAGGAGGGTCTGAATCATGCTCTCGTCCTCCGCATGGACCGAGGCCACAGCCCCGAGCTCCGCGATCACCCGGAGGGACTCATAGAGCGGGCCGTTCTCCGTGCGTCGGCCGGAATCTCCATAAGCGGTGAAGAATTTGAAGCTCCCGACGCCCATAGAAGCCACAGCCCGCATCTCCTCCAGACGTTCGGGCGTCCAGCCCACCACCTCGGAATGGAAGGAGTAGTCGATGACGGAGCGGGAGGCAGCCGCAAGGCGTTCCTCAAGGTCCTCCTGCATCGTCGTCTCCCGGCTCCCCACGGTGAAATCGAGGATCGTCGTAACGCCTCCGGCGGCCGCGGCACGGGTCCCGTCAAGAAAATCGTCGCAGGAACGCGCGCCCCCCACGGGCAGCTCCATGTGGACGTGAGGGTCCACAGCCCCGGGCAGGAGCACGAGGCCCGAGACGTCCACGGTCTCGAGCGCCGCACCTTCCACGCTCCCTACGGAGGCAATCTTACCATCTCGAACGGCCAGGTCTCCCGTCACCACCCCACCGGGTAGGACGAGAGTGCCGTTTTTAAGGACAAGATCGTACATGAGCGTCACCTGCTTTGCTCGGATTTACACTAAACGCAACACCTGAAAAGACTATCCGCGTAAGACTATCCGCAGATTACGCAGATTTCACAGATGAAAAAACCAAAAAGATTGAGAGAAACTAAAAAATTAAAAAACATTGATTGAAAAAGAAAAAGACTTTCAAGACGGTATCTAAAAGCTTCTTAAAAAAGCCTTTAAAAAATCTGCGTGCATCTGTGTAATACTCCAGAGTACCTTCTCAGCCTTCCATGGAAGGCTCCATGGAAGGCTTCACCTTGTCTGCGGATGGATTTACTCCGCGTTTTGAGTCGAAGGCGAAGCCGTGGGGCTTCAATTCGACATAAGCAATCGACTCGGCATTCGGAGCCTTGGAGAAAAACGGCCCCAAAGTAGCCGGTCGCCTGTTATCCATGAGTATTATAACGCCATGCGTCTTGGGAGAGGTCATTAATTCTTATTAAAGACCTCAAACTTCGCAGACGACTGTCGCTTGACAAATCTATAGCAGAAATGAGTATAACTCCATGATAAGCCGCCGTACGTTAATCTCCCTTGCTGCAATCAGTACAGCCGCCGCAGCCATGCCAGAGCTTGTCTGCCGTGACCTTCCAGTCTTCGGCGTAAGACGTGGTTTTATCACAGAGATGGTCGGCGCTTTCCATGTTTTCGTAATCGGTGCTAATCGCGCCAGTCTCTTTAACTATTTTGCGCAGCACCTCCGGATTCTCCAGCATGGGACAAGGGCGAAGCATATTCTCGTTAAAAGGCTGGTTGTCATGGTATGCCATAAAAATAGGGCTTTTGAGGGCATCCAGCAAGCTGGTGTCATGGATATTGCAGTTGGAGTAATGGATGAACACGCAAGGTTCCACGTCACCCTTGGCATTGATGTGCAGGTAGCTTCTGCCGCCGGCAATGCAACCGCCTACATATTCGGCGTCATTCTGGAAGTCTATCGTGAAAATCGGTTTTGTTTCTCGAAAAGCACGGATACGGTGATAAGCAGCCTCGCGCTGTTCCGATTTAGGCAGCAGTTCGGTGACCGCAGAATTTCCAACGGGCATGTAGTGGAAGAACCAGCAGAACAGAGCGCCGCCGTCGACCATATAATCAAAGAATCTCTCACTTGTGACATCCTTCCAGTTGCGGCTGGTATAACAGACGGAGATACCAAAAGGCAATTTGTGCAATTTCATCAGGTGCATAGAGTTTGCAACTTTCTGATACACACCTTCGCCACGACGGGAATCGTTGGCCTCCTCAAAGCCCTCCAAAGAAATTGCAGGAACAAAGTTCTTGACTCGTAGCATCCCCTGACAGAACTCCTCGTCGATCAGGGTTCCATTAGTAAAGGCCAGGAACACACAATCAGAGTGCATCTCACAGATCTTGATGAGATCCTTTTTACGAACCAGCGGCTCACCGCCGGTATAGATATACATATGTATACCCAGCTCCTTGCCCTGACGGATGATGGAATCAATCGTTTCCAGGCTCAGGTTCAGTTTATGGCCATATTCGGCGGCCCAACAACCAATGCAGTGCAGATTACATGCAGAAGTCGGGTCGAGCAGAATTGCCCAAGGGATATTACACCCTTCTCTTTCACGGACTTCTTCCTGCGTTGCACTGCCTATTAAGCTCGCATTTAGCGCGAAGTTTTGGAAGAAGGCTTTACGGACGCCGGGATCAAGCTCATAAATCTTCAGCATAAGCTGATACCAGTTGTTTTTCTCCTCGATAGCCTTGCGGATCGCATTACGCTGACCGACATACCAGTCGGCAGGTGTAAACTTGTCCACCCAAGCCATAAGTTTAGGGAGATTTTCATCCGGGTTGCCCTCAATATAGTTCAGGGCCTGTTTGACAACAAATTTCTGCATATTTTCTTTGATTTCTTTGATGAAGTTGCTCATCGTTTTTACCTCCTTTTTGTTGCTGTCATACACCATGCCCCCAGGAATCGGATATCCGTCCCAAGACGTCCCGGGCTGAGGAGAAAAGCTCTTCCAGAATGACCTTGGCGGGGAGGATCTCAGAGACCATGGCCGCAGACTGGCCCGCCATCAAAGAGCCCCATTCAACGTCGCCCTCGACGACTGCCGCGCGCAGCCTGCCCGTGCCCAGCTTCTCCAGCTCTTCTATAGGAGCCATGCGCTCATCCAACTTTTCGAACTCCACCGTCAGCTTGTTGCGCAGACAACGGATGGGATGACCCGTCCTGGCGCCCGTCACGGCCGTGCTGCGATCCCGAGCGTTGAGCACCGCCTGCTTGAAGTTGTCGTGCACGGTGCACTCGTCACAGCAGATGAAACGCGTGCCCAACTGAACACCCTCCGCCCCAAGGGCAAAGGCCGCAGCCACACCCCGGCCATCAGCCACGCCTCCGGCCATCACAACCGGGATCTTCACCGCATCGACAACCTGAGGCGTCAGGACCATGGAGGTCAACTCCCCGATGTGCCCTCCGGCCTCCGTACCCTCAGCCACAATGGCGTCCGCCCCCTGCTTCTCGACGCGGCGGGCCTGAGCTACCGAGGCGATGACCGGAATGACCGTCGTGCCCAGCGGCTTGAGGCGGTCTAAAACTCTGCCAGGCGAACCCGCCCCCGTCGTGACCACCGGGATCTGGTGTTTGACGGCCAGCTCCAAGGCATCCGGAGCAGTCTGGGACATGAGCATGATGTTGAGCCCAAAGGGGCGATCCGTCAGGGAGCGGGTCTTGAGTATCTCCTGCTCCAGGATATCGGGAGGCGTTGAGGCAGCTGCTATGACCCCCAGGCCACCGGCATTGCTCACGCCGGCTGCCAGAGATGCGTTGGCCACCCAAGCCATCCCTCCCTGCAAAAGCGGATATTCTATCCCAAGAAGCTCACAAATTCGGTTATCTTTGATCATGGATTTTCTCCACCTCAATCCAGTTATTCGCCTAACTCTTCGCGAACCAGAGCTACACCGCCCTTGACGATGAAGTTCCGCGCCGTCGAGAGGGCCCCGAAGATGGCCAGAGCTTTGGAGTGGCCGCACCTCCGCGCCATTGGAGAGAAGCACCACCTTGGGCTGGTCTATCCCCATGATCTTCTTGGAGTAGACGTTACCCATCACAAGTTTTTCCCACTCCCATTATGCTCATCACGCTCAACCGAAATTTCTACTCACTTCTTGACTTATGCCACACATGGGTAGTATGATGGCTTTGAGAGATAGCATCAAGGGACAGATTCAGCCAAAGTGTGGGTAAATGCCCACAAAAACTTTCCAAGTGTGGCAAATGCCACTATATGACAAATACTGTGGAGGATAGGAAATGGGAAAGTCAAAGGCTGTAGACCCGCGAACAAGAAAAACAAAGAGAGCGATCCGAAACGCTTTGGCGAGCTTGCTCTCTGAAAAGGACGTTAATGAAATTACGGTGCGTGATATTGCTGAGCTTGCTGAGATCAACCGAAAAACCTTTTACCGATACTACAAAGGAATATATCAAGTTGTGGATGAAATTGAGAACGAGGTCGTTATGGCATTTGAATCCCTTTTAGGGGAATTTGATTTCAAACGCGACCTCAAGGACCCTTGCCGCACTTTTGAGCGCTTGACGGCAACCATCAATCACGATCTGGATTTTTATGGACACCTTCTATCCATGCAGGGAAATGTCAGCCTGGTCAGCAAACTGGTTGCCATGCTAAAAGAAAAAGCGAAGAAAACTCTCTTGAAGCAAGTTGAGATCAGCGAGCGAATAGCTGATGTTGCCTTAGAATATTCAATTACCGGCATGGTATCCGCTTATCAACTGTGGTTTAACTCCGGTTCCCGTCAGTCTATCGAAGAAATCTCGGAGATCATCAGCACCATGTCTTTTCGTGGACTCGGCGGCATTCTTGAGCAATACAAATAAAACAATTTTTTTACGAATTGAAAAAATCATTGCAAATCGGGTAGGACCCCGGCCATTAGTTGACCGGGGGACCTCCCACACCACCGTACGTACCGTTCGGTATACGGCGGTTCCTTAGTTTACGTCGTCAATCTTCCGACGACATTCGTGATATACAGCTTCGGTCATTCCTTCACCAATAAGCGCTCCGCTTTCCTCTTCACGTTCCGCGCTATCCCTCCAGCGGCAGCCGCTGCTCCAGCAGCGTTTTGTGCTTTCTTCATCTCGGCTTGGATAACTTTCAGTGACATCACGTCTTAAGGTTCGGCCCTTCCCTCGCTTGCGCCAGGTACTATGGCCTCTGCTGGACCGAAGGGCTGAAAGCCCGTAGGTTTAGCGAAGCTACTCCCTGACCATTCGTTGTTACTACGGCTCTTCACCGCTGGCCAGGTCTCCCCGGGTACTCACACGTTCTTTCCCTCCGTGTACCTGCCACATCTACCTTGAACTGTTCCGTGTAGTTATTGGGCTTAAGCTTGTGTTGCAGCCTTCCCCACAGTTCCCGGCCTTATATGTGGTTTCTGTTCGTTGCTGCGCAAAACCTACGGTCCAGGGCCAGAGGTTTGCCTACACCTTTCTTCAGATTCCACCTCGCGATGGACACCCTTGGTGTTCAGCTAGGTCCTTCCCACTACCGGGCAGACTAGGGACTTTCACCCTTTAGAACGTGCGCTCACCGGACACACAACATCAAACGGCGGCGAGCTGGTAGTTACCAAATCGCCGCCGTTGCTATCATGCTCTGTTTTAAAAGTCTTGTGCCAGGCGCTCAACGTCACCGGGACAATCTCTGATCCTATGAGATAGGACAACTCGTTGTGCGTCTTGTCGCCGCTAAGAGGTCTATGATCTCATACGCCTTAAACTCTGCTGAGTAATGCTTTTTCTGTCTGCTCATAACCTGCACTAATAGTATTTGGATGCTAGATTGTCAAGCTAAAAGCAACACCGAGATTTCAAAAAGACTTCTTTTGGGGTTCGAAATCCAAGGCATTTGCGAGGGCGGTTG
>JAAYOR010000100.1 GCA_012520235.1 Fretibacterium sp. | reverse complement strand
CTGCGTTCCCTTTGAGCACTTAGGAGTGACATTTTATCTGAACAATTAGGGGTGACATTTTCTCTGGCTATTGACACGGAAAATGCGGTCTTTGTGAATTCGTGTGCTCTCTCCTGTCCTGCTGTGTGCGTTTTGTAAAATTGGGTCTCAGGCCCTTTGAGGGCATCGAAGGGCCCAGGGGCAAAGCCGACAGTGTTCCAGGCGCGGGGGCCAGGCTCCGGTGGCTGCCTCTTGAGCTGTGTGAAGTGCCCTTTGGCTCAGGGTTTCCCAGTCGTAATTCTCTGAAAAGAGCATCCGATGCCTGAGTTCAGGGGTCTCGTTGAGAAAGAGCAGCCCCACCTCCACGCTGGAGAAGGGAAGCTCTTTTTTTTGCGTCAAAAGCCGAAGTGCAAGGGCATAAAAGGCCAGCTGCTCTGTGTAGAGGGGGACAGGAGCAGTGTCCGCTGTGGTTATTTTATAGTCGAGGATGTGCCAGGCCCCGGGGGTTTCCGCGTCCTGCCACAGGACGTCCATGGCTCCGATGAGGGCAACCTGGGGGTCCTCTCCCACTGAGATGCTGAAGCTGGATTCGCGCTGCGCCCCTCCGTCAATGGCGTCCCTCAGGATTTTGCCCAGTTCCGAGGTGGAGAGGGCGGAGAGTCTTTGTTCAAGGTTGGCTTTGGCTTTTTCGTCGCGCCAGGTCTCCCTCAGAGAGGCGTCCAGCCGGGCCAGAGTGCGCTCCCCCCTCAACCAGAGTCCCAACTCATCCTCATCCAGGTTCCAGCGCGCCAGAACCCAGTGAGCTAATGAGCCCACCTCAGCGCCGCCCACCTGCTCCTCCTCTCCGTCCGGTAGCTCCCAGCGCAGATCCAGCCCCTGTCGATGCCGACGTCTCCAGGCCAGAGGGCACCAGTGATGAAGGGCAAACGAGGTTGCCGACAGGGAGGAAAGAGAGAGGTTTTTTGGGTCGGGCAGAGGGAGTTTTCTCAGGGGCGCGTTTTCCGCTACTTCTGTCCCCTCTGCTGCCTCCTCTTCCTCATTCTCCTCCTCATCTTCCCTGTCGCTCGAAAGAGATTTCAGCCGTTCTTCTGAGGGGAGGTTGAAGCAGACGGCCTCGTCCTGCAGCTGGAGGGCGTCGTCGCAGTTTTCCTGCTCCATGAGCTGAGTCAGAGCCCAGGATGTCCAGTTGTTTTTAGGGAGGTTCAGCTTTTCTTTGCCCTTATCGTGGGTCAGCCCCACAGCGCCACAAAGGAAAAGGGCATCTCTGGCACGCGTGGCTGCCACGTAAAACAGCCTCTGATCTTCTTCGAGCGCCTCCTCCTGCTCAAGCGCTTTTTCCACAATGTGGAGATAGGGCTCAGCCTTTTCACCCTCTTCAGGTTGAAGGGGATCTGGGAGGGAGGAAAAAGTCAGCCCCAGCTCTTTGGAGGGGGTAAGCGGATTGCTTCGAGCTCTGGAGTCCGCGCAGAAGACGGCGGTGACTGGGTACTCCAGCCCTTTTGAGGCATGGATGGTGGTTATCGTCACGACGTCGGCTTCCGGGGCCGCGGCGCTCGGGCTCGTTATTTTTGCCTCCCGACGCAGAGCTATCTCCAGCCATCGGGCGCAGCCGGCCAAAGAGAGGGAGAGGGCCTCGTATTCGCGGACCAGCATCAGGGCGTGGACGACGTTTCGAACAGCGCGGACGCGATAGCTTTTATCGTAATCGGTAAGCCAGCGGCGATCTTTCAAGAGCTCCGCCAGGGCAGAAGCAGGCCCTTTGAGAGCCCCCAAGGCTCTCAGGCGGCGCAGTTTTTCCGCGGCCTCCGGAAGCACCTCCTGCATCACGTCATAGAAGCGGGAGGTCCTGGCGGACGAGGTCATCATGATGCATTCAACGGCCCGGTTTTGGGGGACGCCCGAGAGGGGGGAGGAGAGCCAGCCTGCCAAGGCCGCGTCATCGTCGAAGTCGGAGACCGCTCGGAGTAGGGAGATGACGTCGTTCACCTCACCTCGTGAGAGAAAATCCGTGTTCTTTTCAAAGACGAAGGGAATCCCAGCCTCCTGAAAGGCTGCTTCAAGGTGTGTGTTCGCGCTGCGCGTTCGGACCAGGACGGTGCAATCCTTCCAGCGCACGGGGCGCAGTTCTCCTTTTTGTTTATCCCAGACGGTCAGCTCCCTGGCGATGCAGCCGGTCAGAGTTTGAGCCAGCTGCTGGGCCAGGTCGGAGGTGGCGCTCTTTCTCCCCTCTTTTAACGTGACCAGGAGTGTGTATGGGGGCATCGTCCCCTCGTCCCGTTCGGGGGCCTCTCTTCGGGGTGGGGCGGCCTTAAGAGGGGTGAAGGAGAGGTTTTGCATGGGGGGCCGCGCTCCCAGACCCTCCTTCCAGATGTGGGCGAACAGCTTGTTCAGACGGTCGAGAAGAGCTCTTCGCGTGCGGAAGCTCAGGTCGAGGGTCACGCGGGAGTCAGCGTGGGCCGCCGTCTCGGCGAAGAGCCTCAGGTCGGCGTGGCGGAACCTGTATATGGACTGTTTGGGGTCGCCCACGGCGAAAAGGCGGGCCCCTTCTTTCTCCCTCAGTTTTTCTATAAGGGAGAACTGAAGGGGGTCCGTGTCCTGAAATTCGTCCACGAGGACGTGACGAAAGCCCTTTGGACGGTGCCCCTCAAAGACGGAGTCCCGGGCATATCGGATCATATCTGTGAAGGAGAGCAGCCCATGATGCCGTTTTGTCTCGTCCCAGAGGCTCCATGCCAGGGCGCAGAGTCGTAGCAGGGTGGCGCGCAGGCGGCGCTCCTCTTCCGGCAGAGGCTCAGAGGGGGAAAGGACGGAGAGCGCCAGGGGGAGTTCAAGGGAGTTGGCCCATTTTCCGACCGTGTTTCCCAGGCGTTCCTTGATGGCAGTGAAGAGATTGGAGCTCTTGCCCTTGAGTGCTCCAGCCTCAAGAAAGAACGCTCTCAGTTCTTCATAGGAGGGCTCAGGGCTCATGGGACTCCAGCGCTCCAGAAGAGCCTGAAGCAGCACCTCCGGGGCGTTTGGCTTGTTTTTTTTGAACTGCTCAAGAGCTCCGGATTGGATGGGCTCGTGAAGCTCCGAGAAGATGCGCTTCCACGTCTCCCAGGTCTCTTCCAGCAGAGGTTTTATCTGTTCTGCCTGCTGTTTCCTGACCTGAGCTGCCTGAGGGATGTCATCCCTCTCCGCTTCCTCAGCCCACTCCAAGAGGGAGTTTGGCGAGTGTCCCTGCGAGGCATGGAGCTCCGCAACTCCTTCGGCCAGGGTCCTCAGGTCTGAGGCTTTCCAAAGGCTCAGGGCAGCGCATAAAACAGGGTCACTATCAAGCTCTGATGCAAGCTCTTGCTGGGTCTTTGTCCCGAAGGCCTGGGCAAATTCCTTCAGGCTCAGGAAGTCCAGAGCCCTTTCAAATTCCTGCCAGAAGGCCTCCGTCTGGGGCTGGCTGATGACAGCCGATTGCGGGTCTATGTCAAGGGCAAGACCGGAGTCTCGGATGAGGCGCGCTGAAAAAGAATGGATGGTGGATATCCAATTCTCATCAAACCCCTCAAGGATGGCCTGGCTTCGTTCGGGGGAGAGAGATTCTCCTGCCTTGAGGATGAGCTCCTCAGTCCGGGCCTGAATGCGCTCCTGCATCTCATTTGCGGCTGCCTCCGTGAAGGTGAGGGTCAGGATGTGCCGGGGCAGGCAGTCGGGCTCTGAAAATAGGAGGCGGGAGAAACGGGTGGAGAGCACCCAGGTCTTGCCGGTTCCAGCTCCTGCGTCGACAGCGATCAAGGGAGCGTCCTCCTCTACGGCGCGCCTCTGTCCCTCTGGGGTTTCGGGCGGGAGCAGGTCCTTTATCCATCTCTGAGATTCTTGCAGTTGTGTCACACGCATCACATCCTGACTTGACTTTTAGGATTCAGCCCCAAAGGAGGCTGGAGCGGGGCAAGCCCGTTCTCGTTAAAACTTCTCCAAACCTCTTGTAAGATCGTTGCCCAGCCTTATGATAAAGAATGCCAGGGGCGGAGGCAAACAAAATCTCCACGATTTAGAGGTAAAAGAGCTCAGCGCTCCTTTTCCTTTTCTTCCTCCGACGCCGCAAAGAGCCGTTGGAGTGTCAGAGCGCTCCATAGCGAGAAGCAGTTGCGAAAGTTCCAGGGATCCAACCCTGAGAGCTCCCGGATTTTTTTCAGACGGTATAAAAGGGTGTTACGATGAATGGCCAGTTTTTTTGAGACCACCGCGGGCTCAAAGGGGTTCTCACACCAGGCAAGGAAAGTCCTCAGCAGCTCCTCGTCCTGTTTTTTCACAAAGTCCAGTGTTGCGCTGATGTGCCGTCGTCGGGCGAGGGCAGGGAGGGAGCTCAGCAGGATCTCAAGGCTCAGCTCCCGCGCGGAATGGATGGCTCCGCCCAACGCTCGCCCTGCAAGAAGCGCCCTGCGGGCCGAGCGGGCGGACAGGGAGAGTTCCGGAAGGTTACCGGCCTCAAGCCCGATACCAATCTCTAAGGTGACCCCATGCTGTTCCATGTGGTCGCACAGAGCCTGGCAGAGCGCCTGGGCAGTCGCCTCCATCTCGTTGTTGTCCCCGCAGGACAGGGCCAGAAAGAGGATGAGCTGCTGATTCCTGAGAGGCGCAATGAAATGCGAGGGGTTCGCAAAGAAGTTGGTGACCCTGTGGAGGACCGTCTCATTGAAATTTCTGTCTCTTTCCTCCTCAAGATCAGTGCTCCTGGGTGCTGCCACCACAGCAATACGACAGCGGTTAAGGTCAAAACCCAGTTCCTTGCCGTGCAAAAGCAAGGAGGCCGAGGAGTCTTCATCCGGTCGGTAGAGCAGGACGCTTTCAGCAAGATCCCTCATGGCCAGCTGCTGGCGCAGCTGCAGCTCCAGAAACGCTTGTTCTCTCAGGAGTATCTCCGCCTGCTTTTTTACCAGAAGTCCGTAGCGTTTGGTTCTTTGCGGAGGCCCGGCTATGGCTATTGACCCGACGACCTGTTGGGCAAGGACGAGAGGGATCGTGTAACCGGGCTTCACTCCGGTCAGCTTTGCAGCCTCCTCCCTGCTGGTGAGGGAAGGCTCCTGAGAACTCATGGCTGCCAGCGAAGGAGTATGAATTTTCCCTAGCCTCTCTCTATCGTTGCAGCCGATGATGATACCCTTCGCATCTGTGACTAAAACTCCATATCCTATAACTTCACTTGTTGTTTCAGCAATACTTTGAGCTGTTTTTGCGTTCATCATCAAAATCCTTTCGGGAGATGTTTTGTTAGGGGGGGTCGAAAAACGGATTTTTTGTCTTGTCGCACAAAAATTATTTTAATACACCTTTTATTTATGTGCAATATTATAATGAATAAGGCTGTTTGACAAGTTATCATTTTTAATAGAAAAAAGTGTGCGGCGAAAGGTCGGGCGTGGTGGTCTCGGGAGGGACTCACCGGCTCAATCGAGAAAAGGGGGGCGGCTCTTTTTACGGAGCGAGGCCCGGACAGACAAAGGAGGCACTGGCATGAGGCTGGAACTGCACAAGGTTAAGGTGCGAGATGTACAGTGGGGGGAGAAGACCTGTGTGAAGGATGGCGTGCTTTACGTCAACAAGCAGGCTGCCATCAACTGCGTGAAGGAAGAGGAGCGTTTTGCCAAGGTGGACCTGGAGCTGGCGCGCCCGGGCGAGAGCACGCGCATCATTCCCATCAAAGACGCTATCGAGCCCAGGGTCAAGCTCACGGGTAAGGGGGGATACTATCCAGGATTCTCTGCGCCCATGGGGCGTTGCGGGGATGGAAAGACGTTTGTCCTGGACGGCGCTGCTGTGCTCACCTGCGGTCCCATCGTCGCGTTCCAGGAGGGCTTTGTGGATATGAGCGGCCCCGGGGCCGTCTACACTCCCTTCTCTGCAACCCAGAATATCATAATGGTTGTGGAGCCCATTAAGGATCTGGATCCCCATCAGTACGAGCTGATCCTGCGGGAGGGGGGACTGAAGCTGGCTGTCTGGCTGGCTGAGCAGTGCAAGGACGCTCCTGCGGACGTGGTGGAGGTGTTCGAGAAGGGCACGGTTCCCGAGGAGAGTGCCAAATATCCGCAGTTGCCCAAGGTCATCTACGTCTGCATGAACATCACTCAGGGCCTGCTGCATGATACCTACGTTTATGCTGCGGACATTCGCCCGAGCCTGCCCACCCTGTTGCACCCTAACGAGGTGCTGGATGGAGCCATGGTCTCCGGCAACTGCGTTTCGGCCTGTGACAAGAACACCACGTGGCACCACGTGCACAACCCCATCGTCGCGGCTCTTTACGCGCGCCACGGCAAGGAATTGAACTTCCTGGGCGTCATCCCCACCCAGGAGAGCACGGTCATGGACGGTAAGCTGCGCGCCTCTCAGATGAACCTCTCCATTGCCAGAGAGCTGGGGGCGGAGGGGGTCATCGTCTCCGAGGAAGGCTACGGCAACCCAGACACGGACTTGTGCCTGAACGCCAGGAACTTTGAAAATGCCGGGATCAAGTCTGTCGTTGTCTCCGATGAAGCTGCCGGCACCGATGGGGCCAGCCAGAGTCTGGCCGACGCCACGCCGGAGATGACCGCCTTTATCTCCACCGGGAACGTCAACGAGATGCTTGAGGTTCCCGCGATGGACAAGGTCATCGGCTGGCCCGAGACCATTGCCCATCTCTCCGGCGGCGCGGCCGAGAGTCTGCGCGAGGACGGCTCAATGTTCGTTGAGATGCAGGCCATCATCGCCTCGACGGCAGAGATCGGGTTCAACCGAGTCGGCTGTGAATGGATTTAAGGACACTGCTTTCGAAAGCGCCAAAGTGAGGAGGACGACACTATGAAACGTGTGGTGCACTACATAAATCAGTTTTACGCTGGCATTGGTGGAGAAGATAAGGCGGACCAGACGCCTCTGTTTAAGGCTGAGCTGGTGGGTCCCGGCGTCGGGCTTGCCAAGGAGCTTGAGGGTAAGGCTGAGATCGTGGGCACGGTCATCTGCGGTGATGGCTATTACGGCGAGCATACAGACGAGGCGCGTGCTGCCTGCCTGAAGATGATTCAGGACGCCAAACCCGATCTTCTGGTCGCCGGTCCTGCCTTCAATGCAGGGCGTTACGGTTTTGCCTGCGGTGACATCGCAGCCACGACTGCTGCCGAGCTGGGCATTCCCACTGTGACTGCCATGTACCATGAGAACCCCGGCGTGGAACTTTACTCCAAGAAGACCTACATCGTCCCCTGTGCGGACAGTGCCCGCGGCATGGGCAAAGCCCTGAAGGGCATAGCCGCCCTTGCGGGGAAACTGCTCTCTGGCGAGAAGCTGGGGCCTGCGCGGCTGGAGGGCTATATCCATAGGGGCATCCGTAAGAACTTCATCCACGAGAAGAGCGGGGCCGAGCGTGCTGTTGAGATGTTGCTCAAGAAGCTGAGGGGCGAGGAGTTCCGCACCGAGTACGAGATGCCCAAATTCAACAAAATCCCCCCCGCAGCGCCTGTCAAGGACCTCAAGCACGCCACGATTGCCCTTGTCAGCTCGGGTGGAGTTGTGCCTCTGGGCAACCCCGATCACATCCGCGTCTCCTCAGCCGAGAGCTTTGGCAAGTACGACATCTCCGCGCTGGACGACATGACAGCTCAGAACTACGAATCGGTGCATGGGGGCTACGACCGAGTTTGGGCCAACGAGGACCCCGACGTGGTCGTCCCTCTGGACGTGATGCGCCAGCTGGAGAAGGAGGGTGTCTACGGCAAGCTGCACCCCATCTTCTATACGACGACGGGCACGGGAACTGCGGTGGCCTTCGCTGAGAAGTTTGGCAAGGAGATAGGAGAGGAGCTCAAAAACGCGGGGGTTGACGCTGCAATTCTCACCTCCACCTGAGGCACCTGCACTCGATGCGGTGCATCGATGACGAGGGAAATTGAGAACGCGGCGGGCATTCCCGTGGTTCAGATAGCCACCATCGTGCCCATCATGCTGACGGTCGGCGCAAACCGAATAGTTCCCGGTGTTGCCATCCCGCACCCCACAGGGTCGCCTGAGCTGGGGAAGGCCGGGGACAAGGCCACCCGGCGCGAGCTCCTGCTGCGTGCCTTCAAGGCCATGGAGACCGAGATAACCTATCAGACCGTCTTTGAATAAGCGACGCTTAGGGCTGCCGTTTTGGATAAGGCAAGGACGACGCTTGAGATCGTGACGAACAACCCCAGGGTGACCGAGCCCTTTGCGGTCACCCATGGGGTTGTTTTCGTGCATCGATCGGATGGCTCTCAACTTGACGTTTTAGACAGGGTGGAGGCGCTGCTGCAGGAGGGGTACCGGCTTGTGTCTGCGCCTCTGCCCCCCAACATTCCCCTGATGCGGGCCCCGTACCGCTCTATTCTCATTGAGAAGGGCGCCCGGCGCTACGATGTACCGGGGATCCTGGCAGTGGATAAAGCGCGGGAGCGACTAGAGACGCAGCGGGCTATCGACGAGAGCTTTACCCCAGGATCGGAGGAGGATTTTGCCCTGATAGACGAGCAGCTGCTGTTGCGCGCCCTTCGGGATCTCTCCCTGGGACTCGCTCTGGACGCTTCGCAGCCTCCTTCGGAAGACGATAGGAGGTTAGGTAGATAATTGAAGCAAATGCCCTTTTGCTTTGCCGAAAAAGGACCGGGAGGCGGCCCGGTCCTTGGAAGCAAGAGGGGTTTTGCCGTTACAGCCGTCGAAAGAGAGCGGCGGCAAATTTTAAAGTAGAAAGGGTGTTTCTTGTATGACTGAAAAACGGGAGACTTGGGGCAGTCGGATCGGCTTTATTTTGTCGGCTGCGGGATTTTCAATCGGCCTGGGGAACATCTGGCGCTTCCCCTATCTGACCGGGACCTACGGTGGGGGAGCTTTTGTCCTCGTTTACGTCCTCATTTGTATCTTGATAGGCCTTCCTCTTTTTATCTTTGAGGTGGGGCTGGGGCGCAAAACCCGTCTGACTCCCATCGTGGGGATAAAGCCTAAGTCCTGGAGCATCATAGGCTGGACTGGCTGTCTGGCCTGCATCATCCTGATGTCCTACTACATGGTCATCATCGGCTGGATGTTTGCCTACTCCGTCAAGTCCATCATGGGCGCATTCCATGGGATGAATCCCGAGGGGACTGCGGCTATGTTCAAGGCCTTCATGAACAGCCCCGTGGAGATGCTGGCCTATACCCTCTTTGTGGTCGCCACTCTGGGCATCACGGTCACTCAGGGTCTGAAAAAAGGCGTCGAGAGGGCCTGCACCTGGATGCTGCCCATCCTCGGCATCCTGTTGGTGGTCCTGGCCGTTCGCTCCATCACCATGAAGCCCCCGGCAGGCGTCGAGGGAGCCAAGACTGCCATGGAAGGACTCAAGTGGTACCTCACGCCCGACTTCAGCAAAATAACGTGGGAGGCGGTTCTGGCCGCTCTGGGCCAGTCCTTCTTCTCAATCGGAATTGGTATCGCAACCGCCATCGTCTATGGCTCCTATCTGGAGCCGGATAGCAACATCCCTGTGGACAGCTGCTGGGTCATCACCATGGACACGGGCTTTGCCATCACGGCAGGTCTCGTGATTTTCCCGGCCCTCTTCTGCTACGGCATGGACCCGACGGCGCGCGGCTTCGGGCTCGTCTTCGAGACGCTCCCCATCATCTTCGGTCAGATGCCCGGAGGCCGGCTCTGGGGCACCATGTTCTTCTTCCTGGCTGCTCTGGCCGGCTTCACCTCCGGCATCGGCTATTTGGAGGCGCCCGCTGCCAGCTTTGCGGAGCTCTTTGGGATCAGCCGCAAGAAGTCCACCTGGGGCTGCCTTATAATCATGTTCCTGCTTGGCATTCCCGCCATCTACTCTCTTGGTGGTGAGAGCATGTTGCCTACTATCCCAATTAAGGATAAGGCCCTGAGTCTCTTTGACTTTGCCGACTACCTGTCCGGCAACATCATGATGCCGGTGACCGCCCTTCTTGGCTCGCTCTATCTCACCTTCGTCTGGAAATTCGAGAACTATCAGAGAGAGTGCAACGTGGGAGCCACAGGCCTCATCCGTGTGGCAGACTGGTGGAAGTACCATGTCGTTTACCTCCTTCCTCTGGTTCTGCTGCTCATCCTCTACAACGGGCTTTTGCCCTAGGCGAGTACAAAGAACCTTTTACTGCCGAACAACAGACGGCCGGGGTGGACGCCCCGGCCGTTCGCTTATGGAGGAGAGGGAGCCGACCGGATTTTTCCGTGCTCTCTTTGCCCTTAGGGTTTTCCCTGATATGAGCGTGCTCTGCTTTTTGGGCCTGCTCTTCTTTTTTGAGGTTTTTGTGAGCTTATCCCCTATAACTCCTTTGAGTCCTGTCAATAGCCAGAGAAAATGTCACCCCTAATTGTT
>JAAYOR010000099.1 GCA_012520235.1 Fretibacterium sp. | reverse complement strand
TAATGAACATGAATCGCACTAATATTTTCTTTGTCTTTTCCTCCGTGTTTATTCGTGTCCATTCTTGGTTCTATCTTTCTTTTGGCCGCGCAATCTTCAGGAGGTGACGAACATGATCCAAGTGAACAAGCAGAACCATGATGCCATGACCATTCGTCTTGAGGGGCCTTTGCCCGCAGCTCCGACCTTTGATCCGAACATCCGCCGCGCGCCGGATCGCGGATGGACCCTCTCCAAAGCCGAGACGAAGCTGGCCCTCCGCAACGCGCTGCGCTACGTTCCTGAGGAGTTCCATCAGGAGCTTGCCGGCGAGTTCCTTGAGGAGCTTCGCACGCGAGGCCGCATTTACGCCTATCGTTTCAGGCCCCAGGGGAGGCTTTACGGCAAACCTATTAATGAGTACAAGGGCAAATGTATGGCGGGCAAAGCGTTTCAGGTGATGATCGACAACAACCTGGACTTTGAGGTTGCCCTTTACCCCTATGAGCTCGTCACATATGGCGAGACGGGACAGGTGTGCCAGAACTGGCTTCAGTATCGTCTCATCAAGCGTTATCTTGAGGAGTTGACCGAGGAGACGACTCTCGTCGTTGAGAGCGGGCACCCTCTGGGTCTCTTCAAGTCGCATCCCGGCGCCCCGCGGGTGATCCTCACCAACGGACTGCTGGTCGGTCTGTTCGACAATCAGGAGGACTGGCACCGCGGGATGCAGCTTGGAGTCACGAACTACGGCCAGATGACGGCAGGCGGCTGGATGTACATCGGGCCTCAGGGCATCGTCCACGGGACCTTCAATACCATTCTCAACGCGGCTAGGATGAAGTTTGGGGTGGGCCCCAAGGAGAACCTGGGCGGCATCCTCTATGTCACCTCGGGGTTGGGCGGCATGAGCGGCGCGCAGCCCAAGGCGGCCGAGATAGCCGGGGCTGTGGCGATTGTGGCGGAGGTCGATAAATCCAGGATTGAAACGCGACACAGTCAGGGCTGGGTCTCCAAGGTGACGGATTCTCTTGATGAGGCCTGTGCCTGGGCTCAAAAAGCTCTTGATGCCAAAGAGCCCCTCTCCATCGCCTACCACGGCAACATTGTGGACCTCCTGGAGTACCTCGGAACCCTTGACATGAAGGTCCACCTCCTCTCCGACCAGACCTCCTGCCACGCAGTTTACGACGGTGGATACTGCCCGGCCGGGCTCACCTTTGAGGAGCGCACCCGGATGATCCAGGACGATCATGAGGAGTTCTGCCGTCGGGTGGATCAATCGCTGAGGCGGCATTATGAGGCCATCAAGAAACTTGTGGATAAGGGTTCGTACTTTTTCGACTACGGAAACGCCTTTATGCGCTCCGTCTTTGAGGCCGGGGTCAAGGAGATAGCCAGGAACGGAGAGAACACCTACGACGGGTTTATCTGGCCCTCCTATGTGGAGGACATCATGGGCCCCCTGCTGTTTGACTACGGTTATGGGCCATTTCGCTGGTGCTGCCTGAGCGGCAAACATGAGGACCTGCTGGCAACGGACAAGGCAGCCATGGACTCTATTGACCCGAACCGTCGCTATCAGGACTATGACAACTGGGTCTGGATTCGGGATGCGGAGAAGAACAAACTGGTGGTAGGGACCCAGTGCCGCATCTTGTACCAGGATGCGGAGGGCCGCACGAACATCGCCCTGAAGTTCAACGAGATGGTTCGGGAAGGAAAGATCGGCCCTGTCATGCTGGGACGAGACCATCACGACGTCTCCGGGACGGATGGCCCCTTCCGGGAGACGGCTAACATCAAGGACGGCAGCAACATCTGCGCCGACATGGCCACTCACACCTTTGCGGGGAATGCAGCCCGGGGCATGACCCTCTGCGCGCTCCATAACGGCGGAGGCGTGGGGATCGGCCGCTGCATCAACGGCGGCTTCGGCTTGGTGCTCGACGGCAGGCCTGAGACGGACGAGATCATCAGGTCAGCCATGATGTGGGACGTGCTGGGTGGCGTCGCGCGCCGAGCCTGGGCCCGCTGCGAGAACTCCATGGAGGTGGGACGTGAGGTCAACAGCAAATACCCGAACGACTATCACTTCACCCTGCCTTACTCAGCCAGCGACGAACTCGTTGATTCCAGTGTCGAGAAGATGTTCCTCAAAGCGGGTCGCTGAGAGTATTTTGGGTTATGAGGGGGGCTTCGGCCCCCTTTAATCTAACCACAGAAAACACGAAATGACACGGAAAAGGAAAGACAGGTCGATACAAACTTTCGCGATTTTTGCGTATTTCGCGGTTTCTTTTTTATGTTCTTCTGTGGGCAAATAAAATGGTAAAATAAAAGGGCAGTTCATCATCCTTTATAAGGAGGTCTGTGATTGATGAAGAGACGTGGGCTGTTTTTGCTGGTGGTGTGCGCGCTGTTGTTGGCAGTCGGCCCGGCTGTTGCGAGAGAGCCTGTCCCAGTTGAGGAGATTAACCCTGGATTTATCTATATCGGGCCTGTTGGGGACGGGGGCTGGACTTATATGCAGGAGATGGGGCGCCTGAAAGTGGACCAGGAGTTCCCCGGGCTGAAGGGCACGATCGTTGAGTCGGTGCCCGAAGGGCCTGCCGTGGTCCCTGTGCTGGAAAAGCTCATCCGGCAGAACAAATCCAAGCTGATCTTCGCCTGTTCTTTCGGATACATGGATTTTGTGATTGACGTCGCTAAAAAATATCCTGATGTGACCTTCATGCACGTCTCCGGCTACAAGCGAGCCGAGAACGTCGGGACACTCTTTGGGCGTATGTACCAGCCTCGCTACCTGTCGGGTCTGGTGGCCGGCAGTATGAGCAAGAGCGGGAACATCGGCTATGTTGCGGCTCACCCCATCCCTGAGGTCATCCGCATGATCAACGCCTTCACCCTGGGGGTCCGGAAGGTGAATCCCGAGGCGACGGTGAAGGTGGTCTGGCTCTTCTCCTGGTTCGACCCGGGCAAGGAGAAGGAGGCCGCCAAGGCACTGATAGACTCCGGATGCGATGTGCTGGGGATGCACGCGGACACGGGAGCCGTGGCTCAGGCCTGTGAGGAGGCTGGGGTTTACGTCGTCGGTTACAACAACGACATGAGCAAATACGCACCCAAAATGCACCTCACGGCGCCTATCTGGAACTGGGAGAAGTTCTTTGGTCCTATCGTCAAGCAGGTCCATGAGGGAACCTGGAAGTCCGAGGCCATCTGGTGGGGGCTCAAGGAAGGCGCTGTGGGACTGGCGCCCTTTGGCTCTGCGGTCCCTGAAGAAGTGAAAAAGCTGGTGGCGGATGAGCATTCCCGGATCGTGAGCGGCGAATGGGACGTCTTCACAGGCCCGATCAAGGACCAGGAAAGCGTGATCCAAGTTAAGGAAGGACAGAGGATGACTGACGACGAGGTCTGGAGCATGGGCTGGTTCGTAGAGGGCGTCCTGGGGACCATTCCAAAGTAAGAAAGGCCAAGAGAACGGGGATGCGGTTTGCTCCCCGTTCTCCCCATTATTCTTCGATATTCCCCTAAAAAACGGGTAATCGAAAAAGCGGCCGAATTTTCTCCTTCTCCACGTTCTCGCTACCCGAGACTATCGGGCGGCTCTTTTGACGAAGCCGGACTTGAGGCACTTGGCGCAGACTTTGGCCTTGAAGGTCTCGCCGTCTCCAGCATCAATGCGGACGCTCTGGAGATTGATCAGCCAGCGACGCCGCATGTGGCGGTTTGAATGGCTCACGGCATTGCCGGTTGCGGGCCCGCGCCCGCAGCACTGACAGAATCTTGCCATCATACTTTCCCTCCCTGTCATTCAGACGTCATTTTTAGTGTTGCGCTCGTGGGGAACTGCAAGCTCCACCGGTAGGCCGCTCGCAAAGCACTTGTGCTGCTGGTGAGAGGAACCTCTGCCCGAAGGAGCGGCCCTGTCGAGCTTGTGTTGAACGAGGGGCCTTTCAGCCCTTTAGAGGCGGACGAATTGCCTGAAAAGAGACCTGAAGAATTTTATCATAAAACCTCGCTCCTGACATCCTTAAAAACAAAAGTCAAGGACGTTTTCAGACGCTCTTCCGATGAGCTGATGATCTTGTATTTTGTTTGCAACTTTTGTCAAGAGCAGTATGAATGACTCAAACTTCTTAGGTGCCTTAACGGTATAATTGGAAACTAAACTAACCGCGAAACGCTAAAATCGCGAAAGCTTATGTATCCTGTTTTTCTTTTTTTGTTTCTTTTTTATGCCTTTTTCGTATCTCTTTTTGTTTTTTTGTTCTTTCTGTGTTTTCCGTGGTTGATAGTTTTTCGTTTTTTTCTTTTCGTGTTCGTGTCTTCCGCGTGGTTCGCGGTTCATGAAATGAGTCCTTTTTTACTCTGTGCGAAGTTTGAGATCTATAAACTTTTTCGGAGGCACATCTATGAACTTTTCCGACAGTCTGGAGCGTCTGGATGTCGTTTTGAGACGTTTGGAGGGAGACCCTCTCTCACTGGATGAGGCACTTCTCGCCTTTGAAGAGGGCGTAGGCCTGGTGAAGGAGAGCCGGGCCTTTCTGGACAAGGCCGAGCAGCGAGTGACCCTCTTGACGCAGGATGGAGAAGTCCCCTTTGAAGCCGGAGAGAAACCCGCTCCCGGTTCCGGAGAGAGCTCAGACTTAGACTTGAAGCTTGAGGAAGCCCCGTTCTGAGCCTGAGGGCTCTCCGGGGAGACTTTCGGCACTCGGAATTTGTCTTTAAAATTTAGAAAACAACCTCAGGATTTCTTTTAATGTGAAATGTGCTATGATCTTAAAAGATATTTTTTGAGCGTTACCCCTTCCGGTCCTTGAGATTTTCACCTTTCCGAGAGCCTTTACGAGGACTTTGCAGTTGGTTGCCGTACGGATTCAATCATAATTTGGAGGTGCTGTCATGTCTTCTACGAAGAGAAAGTCGGCGAACGTTTTGCTGGATACCGCTCTGAATAACTTTTATGGGGCGGCGGAAGAGATGGGGCTCAGCGATGGCCTGATAGCCATCCTGAGCAACTCGGAGCGCAGACTTGCGGTCTCCGTCCCGGTTGAGATGGACGATGGCACGACCCGGGTCTTTGAGGGGTATCGCGTCCAACACTCCACAGCTATCGGCCCGGCTAAGGGTGGCATCCGTTATCACCCGGATGTCTGCTGCGACGAGTGTGAGGCCCTCGCAATGCTGATGACCTGGAAGTGCTCTCTGGCGGGTATCCCCTACGGGGGCGGCAAGGGCGGTGTCTCTTGTGATTCTCTTGCCCTCTCAGCGAAGGAAAAGGAGCGCCTCTCCCGCGCTTATGCGGCCCGTATTGAGCCCATCATCGGAACGTGGCAGGACATCCCTGCTCCGGACTTGGGGACGAGCGGACAGGAGATGGTGTGGTACATTGACACCATAAGTAAGATCCGCGGACAAGTGGAGCCGGGGCTGTTCACGGGCAAGCCAGTCACCTATTGGGGCTCCAAGGGACGCACCGAGGCCACCGGGCGCGGCGTGGCTACCTGCGGACTGGAGTTGATGAAGCGTGTCGGCAAGGACCCTAAGGACATCAGGGTGGCCGTCCAGGGCTTTGGCGCCGTGGGCAGCCACACAGCCAAAACGATGGCGGCTGCCGGGGCCAAGGTGGTGGCCATCAGCGATATCACCGGGACCTACTACTCTTCCAAGGGCGTTGATGTTGAAAAAGCTTACCAGCACATGATGGCCCATCCTAAGAGGCTCCTTGAGGGCTTTACCGGCGAAGGTGTTGAGAAGCAGGGTGTCTCCGACGTTCTTTCCGCGGACTGCGATCTGCTCATGCCCTGTGCGCTGGAGGGTGTCCTGAACGACAAGACGGCGAATAACGTTAAGGCCCAGTACGTTGTGGAGGGTGCTAACGGCCCCGTGACCCCGGACGGAGATAAGATCCTTGACGACAAGGGCATCCTGCTGGTGCCTGACTTCCTGGCAAACGCCGGCGGCGTCATCGGCTCCTACTTCGAGTGGGCTCAGAACCTTCAGGGCTTTTTCTGGACGGAGGAGGAGTACTCCAACCGGCTGATGCACATCATGAAGGGGAACTTCAAGCTGGTCTGGGACTACGCTCAGAGCAAGAAGGTCAAGATGCGCAGGGCTGCTTTCATGGCTGCCATCCAGCGCGTGGCCGATGTCGTGAAGCTCCGCGGCATTTTCCTTTAAAAGCAGCTGTAATTCGGAGGGGCCTGAAGGCGTTTGCCTTCAGGCCCGTTTTTTAACCCGGACCCGATAGGGCCTTGAAAGAGAGAGGAAGCTCACGTGACGGAAAAGACAAAGATTTTTGCAGAGTTGGAACAGCTCAGGGACGAGATGGTAGATTCCCTGAAGCGCCTTTGCCGCATCCCGGCTATCTCGCCGCACAACGGGGGGACGGGCGAGGAGGAAAAGGTGCAGGAGCTGGAGAAATTGGTGGAAGAGCTTGGGCTGGGGCCCGTGACGCGGCATGAGGTGAAGGACCCGGTTTCTCCTACCGGCAGCCGCCCCTCGCTCTTTTTGGAATATCCCGGGAGCAACCCGCGCCGGCTTTGCATCCTCACCCATACGGATGTGGTCCCGGAGGGAGAGCGTTCCCTGTGGACCCTGGATCCTTATGAGCCTGAGGTGCGGGGAACGCGACTTTATGGTCGGGGCGTCAGCGACAACGGGATGACCCTTGTTGCGTCCCTTTATGCCCTTAAGGCGCTTGTGAACCTGGGGTTGACTCCCGCACAGTCCGTCTGCCTGGCCTTTGTAGCGGATGAGGAGATGGGCAGCGGCTTTGGGGTCAAGCCCCTGCTTGAGCGCGGCCTTTTCCGATCTGATGACCTGGTTATAGCGCCTGACGGGGGCAACGACGCAGGGGATTTTGTAGAGATCTCCGAGAAGTCGGGGCTCACGCTGGGCTTCACTGTGACCGGGCGCCAGGCCCACGCCAGCCTGCCCCATACGGGGCTGAATGCCTGTCGTGTGGCGAACATCCTGTCGGTGGAGGTGGACGAGGCCCTGCACCGAGCTTTCCCTGAGGAGGATCCAGCCTTTGAGCCTCCGGTTTCTACTTTTGAACCGACGCGCCGCTTCGCCAACGTCCCGAACACCAACACCGTGCCCGGCAAGGAGCGCTTTCAGTTTGACTGCCGCGTGCTCCCCAGCGTCCCTCTGGACGATGTCCTTGAGGTGGTGGAGAAGACCTGCCGCGACGTCGCCCTGCGCACCGGGGCGGAGATAGAGCTGGAGGTTAAGCGCAACGATGCAGCTCCCCCTACGGACCCGTCAAGCGACGTGGTGCGCTTGCTCTGCCGAGCCATCAAAGAGGTCCTTCCGGTCGAGCCTAAAACCGGAGGCATCGGGGGCGGCACCTTCGCAGCGTTTTTCCGTCGCAGAGGGATTCCGGCCGTGGTGTGGCAGCAGGAGTGCTCCGGCGTGGCCCACCAGCCGGATGAGTACACGGAGATAGAGTATATCGTCAACAATGCGAAGGTCTTTGCCCTGATGATGATGGACCCTGCATGAGCTCAGCATTGAGGCACGACGCCATCTGCTAAAGCCAACTCAGGAAAGACGAACCACGGATAAACACGAATGGACACGAAGTCATATCGCCCTTTTCAAAGAAGGAGCGGTTCTCTTTATGCCGAGTTAAACCCATACCCTTTGTTCCGGGGGCTATGTTGATCATAGGCCCCCGGGGGGATTTTTAATTTTGTATCGTAATTTTTTAAAGTTCACAGAAAAAACATATTGAAGCCCTTTGGATGACATAGAGGGCGCCTATAATGGCCTCACAATCCAAAAAAAGGAGTGGTTCAATATGAAGTTATCCAAGGTGCTCGTAGTAGGAATTTTGGTTTCGACCATGGTGATCGGTAAGGGGGCGGCTGTAGAGGCTGCCAGTCAGAGCGAGATGGTAGATATGATCGGTGAGGAAATGACGGCCAATTATCTTTACACGGAACTTGCCAAAAAGTACCCGGAGGACAAGGTCTTTGTCAACCTGGCTGAGTCTGAAGCCCGCCACATGGAAGCGCTCAAGAAATCTGCTGCCAGACTGGGCCTTTCAGTAGAGGAGGCTAGGCCTGCAGACATCAAGATTCCGGAAACCAAAGAAGAAGCCCTGGCCTTTGCTCTGGCTTTTGAGCAGGAAGACATCGACATGCTTGAAAAGCTGATTGCAAAAGAGGAGGATGCCCGTTTGAAGAGGGTACTCAACAACCTTCTTAAAGGCTCTCACAGCCACTATGACACCCTGAAGAAAGCCATTGACAAAGGCCTTGACAACCTGACCTGCAACGAAGGCCGGGCCTATAAAAACAGGGCTGACAACCAGGGTCAGAGAGGCGGTCGAGGGCAAGGAGGCCAGGGCCAAGGCAGAGGCCAAAGTGCCAATGGTTCGCAAGGGCAGGGCCAGGGGCAAGGTCAGCAGGGAGCACAGCGAGGCGGTAATAGGGGCAACAGCTAAGAGCGATTGCAGATAAAGGATCAGGGGCAGGGTTTTGAAACCTTGCCCTTTGATGTATAAGGGCATGGAGGTGGCCATGAGTCGGATATTAATTGCAGATGACAATCGGGACATTGTGGATATTTTAAAAAGATTTGCTGAGAAAGAGAATTTGAAAGTGGATGCGGCCTTTGACGGAGAGGAGGCCTTGGAATTATTTGAAAAAAAGGATTACGATCTGGTCCTCTTAGACATCATGATGCCCAAAAAGGATGGCTATGAGGTCTGCAAAGCCATCCGCAAGACCTCCATGGTCCCCATCATCATGATCACAGCCAAAGGGGAGGACTATGAGAAGATCATGGGTCTGGATTTGGGGGCAGACGACTATATCGTCAAGCCCTTTTCCGTTGCCGAGGTCATGGCCAGGATTCGGGCCATCCTGAGGCGGATTGAGAAGAAGTCCGATCAAAACCCTGCCCTGACCCTGGGGTCTATGAAGCTGGACCTGGCCTCCTATACTTTTGAAGTGGACGGGCAAAATGTGGACCTGACCAAGAAGGAATTTGAGCTCTTGTGGACTCTGGCTTCCAATGCGGGCAAGGTCTTTACCCGGGAAAGCCTTCTGGATTCCTTGTGGGGCTATGACTACTACGGGGATTCCAGGACGGTGGACACCCACATCAAGCGTTTGAGGGCCAAGCTGGCCGGTTTTCCAGGTTTGGATGGGGCCATCAAAACCATTCGTGGGGTGGGCTATAAATTTAAAGGGGCCGACGATTAGATGAGGAATAAGTTCAGCAAGTTCACTAAAATCACCAAAAAACTCATCCTCTACTCTCTCATCGTCATCATTGCCAACTCCCTGATTGCGAGTGGAATTTTTGTGGTTCTGAGCCGAAAGGCCTATGTGAATGCCTACAAGGAAGACTTGGCCAGAAGGGCGGATAATATTGCCCAAGGGATTGCCAAAAATATGGATATCCTCGTATCGAGAGAAGAGGCGGTGCTTGGACACAGGCGAAAAGGGGCCGGAAGAAACAGGCCCAATGAGATGCGGATGGCGCCCAGGTTCCTCAATTGGATGGACCAGGTCCTGGGCGGCAAGCTCTGGCTGATTTACAAGACAGACAAAGTTTTCCAAAGGGGCAATCCGGACCTCCAGCTCTCCTATGAGGATTTGTCGGAGCATGAAAAAGTTGCCATTGACCAGGCCTTTGAAGGTAAGACCGTTACCACGGAGTCCTTTGACAATATCTTTGAAGAGGGGACTCTGTCTGCGGTGGCTCCTTTGAAAGATACGGATGGAGCCATCTACGGAGCCATCTTACTCCATGAAAACATCGCATTGGCAAGGGGCTTTATCGACTCGGCCTTCCACATTCTTCTGATTTCCGTCCTTTTCGGCATCTTCATAGCCTTGATCCTGGTGGTCTTTTTTGTCCAAAAGTTTATCCGGCCCATCAACCGGATCGATACGGTGGCCAAGGTCATGATTGGCGGGGACTACCGGGTCAAAACCCATGTGGTCCAGGACGATGAAATTGGGGATTTGGCAAGAAATATGGATGAGTTGGCCGTCAGACTGGAAAAGAGCCGTCAGGAGAGCGAGAACCTTGACAGGATGCGAAATGACTTTATCTCCAATATGTCCCATGAGCTCAAGACTCCGGTCACGATCATGAAGGCTTCATTGGAGGGCCTGGTTTCCGGGATTATTCCGGTGACAGAAATAGGGGACTACCATCGTTTGCTTTATGAGGAAATAAGCGTATTGGAGAGGCTGGTCATGGACCTGATGGAGCTCAATGCCGTTAAAAACAGAAACTTCCCCATGAACTTTCAAGAAGAAGACTTGATCTCCATTTTAAAAGATGCGGCCAGGAGTCAGAGGGTCCTGGCCGGCGAAAAGGGGATTGAAATGGTTTTGGACATTGAGGATCCCTATCATATGGTGGACTGTGATTACACCAGGATGAGGCAGATGTTCATCACGGTCATCAACAACGGGGTCAAGTATTCAGAGCCGGGTGAACCGGTAATCATCCGAGAATTTAAGGACGAGGGCCCGGTCAAAAAGGTCAAAATTCAGGTCATCAACAAGGGCAAGGCTATCAAGCCTGAAGAAAGGGACCATCTCTTTGAATCTTTTTATCGGGCCAGGGACACCCCGGAAAAAGGATTTGGCCTGGGACTGGCTATCGCCAAAGAAATAGCTGACCGCCACGCGATTGCTCTCCACGTATTAACTGGCTCGGAAGGGGAGACCGTTTTTGAATTTGTGATCTGATGATGGGGGACCCTTGGCATGCTTAGCCCAACTGCATCATTATTA
>JAAYOR010000098.1 GCA_012520235.1 Fretibacterium sp. | reverse complement strand
TAACTTAATTGAGCCCTTGACTTTTATTTTTGGCGCAGGAGGAGAGACCCGTGAACATACCCCGATTGATTATCGCCGATGAATCTAGCCCAGGCATTGTTCCTTCTGCCTTGACCTTGTGTCAGGCCATGAAAAGCATGGGGATGAGAATCAACGTTTTCTGCAGCGCTCGCAGCGAAGAGGACATCCGTCTGCTCAAGCTTCTGACGGACGGGCCCGTTTATAATCTCGATCTTTACACGTTCCACAGCGCCAGGAATCTCAAAACACACTTTCAAAGAACAGCGGACCCCAGGGGCTTGAATCTGATCCTGGTCCCCCTTGGGGTGAAGATAGACGAAAAGACTTTCCAGGCGCAACCGGAACCGTTGGAACTGGCTCGGGTTTTGGATTGCGGCATCGTTCCTGTCATTGCCTCAACCGCTTCAGCCATCGTCACCTCCAACATGGCCATTACCGCGCTTGCCTCTTTAGAGGCAGGGGACAGGAACTACGTGCAGGGCCTTCTCTTCGCTTCCGCAAAGAACCCCAGGGAGTTCCAACTTATGGAACAGGATTACAACCGCCGGACCTCTACGCTCAGCCTAGGCTACATCCCCAAGGAGATAGAGCGCCCCAGGCCCTTTTTAAACGACCTGACACCTTCAAGCGCTCCCTCCAGAATCTTTCAGATAAGAAGTGCTTCTCTTCAGCTGGCAAATGCCAAACGCCAGGTGGAATGGAAAATATTGGAGGCCCTCAGCTTCTTTAATGAATCCTGGACCCCGCCGGAGGCCCTCGGATATTCCGCCAGGAACCTTGCCATAGCCGTCGTCGGAGATGGGATTAACGTGGAAGGAGACAGTAACATTGACGCCTTCCAGGCTCTGGGTTGTAACATCCATCGTTACAACCCTTGGGAGGAGAACTTCCCAAGGGGAGCGGACGCGCTGTATTTTCCTCATTCCATGATCCGTTACACCCCTGAGAAGCTTCTGGAGAACGATGACTTCCGGGCGGGTATCCTTCAAAGTGTTGCTGCCAATAAACTGATACTGGTCAATGGGGCCTCCGCACTGCTCTTTGGGCAGACCTGCATAGCTCCTGACGGGAGGAAACTGGAGGGGTTGGGAGTTTTTCCCTTCCACGGACGCTTCGCAGAACGCCGGGCAGGCGGCGGGCATCAAAAAATAGAGATCCGGGGGATCAACGACACCAACTTCTCTAAGGCTAACGAGAAGATGCGGGGTTATGTCCTCTCCGACCTACACATCAGCAATCCAGGGAATCTTGCAGTCCCCTCCTGGTCGTATCGGGATATCCGCAAAGATGCGGAGCTGGGAACTTCGGGCTGGATTAAGAACTCCTGCTTCGTCACCGAGCTGAGACTGGAACTCTGGAGCTGCCTGAACACCCTGAACCGCTGGCTTCTCCTCTGCAAGCGCTGAGAGCCGCTTTGCCCCATAGGAGTCGTTTCACTCCTTAAAGGCCGCTTTACACCTCTAGAGCTCTCTCGCTCCTTTGGGGGCAGCTTCATTCCCCCTTTTCAAGAAATTGAAGAACTGCTTGTGCAACAGCCATGGAATAAGTCACCCTGACCGCTCAGTGTAAAAACTGTTCCCAGGCCTTGATGTTTTTGGCAACATAAAAGTGTTCTTTGAGGTTGTATCCCAAAAGCGATCCGAGGCGGGCTTGTGAGTTTTCGCAGGCCCAATTTTTTGCTCCTCACCCTTTATTTTACCTGCCTTACTTTGCCTTGAGCGGCACGCTCCGGTCTCTTGGCTTCTTTTACCTCCTTAACGCACCCTGCAAAGGACTTTGTTGCCCAAACGTCATCATCGCAGGGGCAATAACAAGCAACGACACTACAACGCACACACGACAACGCGCTTGACAATTCGCGCGTAAAAGGCTAGAATTCTAAAAAAATAAGGCTCGTCAAACTTGGGGAAGTCCGGTGTGAATCCGGCGCGGAACCGCCACTGTGAAGCTTTTGCCTCAGGCAAAGCTGAAGCCAGATCGCCAATTTGACTAGTAGCGGGCAGATCTCTCCGCGGTATTCGGTGAGCTGCGTGAAGTCTGTTTTGAGACTTTCATGGGAGTTTCAGGGAGGCGCGCAGGGATGCGGCCTCCTTTTTTTGTGGTCAGTGGTCAGAGTGCACGAAAAATTTTTCCAGAAAGGGATGTGAGCAGATGAGGCGTTTGTTGTGGCTCGGAGTTTTGGCAATGGTGATTTTCGGGGCGTTCGGGGTCAGGGGCTATGCGGCGGAGGGAGAGGGTTCTCAGCAGTATGAGGCAGTCCTGAAGGCAAGGGGCACGGTCTTTTTCCGGTTGAAAGAACCCCAGAAGGACGGATGGGGGAAGAACGTGACGGGCCTGTACCTTCGGGAGGCGGGAAGCTCCTCCGAGCCTTTCACAGAGAAGGACCTTGTGGACAAGGCAAAGTACAAGGTCACCGACGTCCGAGTGGACCTGGATAGCAACCTCTTCCCCGTGAAGCCCGGGACCGAAGTGAACTACGAGATGCGAATCGAGTCCAAAGAGGCTGAGCCGATGGAGCTTTTGTTTAAGGTCAAAAACCTCCGTCCATCCACCTTTACGATTCGCCAGTTCGACAAAGAGGGAAAGGTCACCCGGACTAAGACTTACAGTTATGAAGAGATGGAGGGACTTTGCAAAGCGGAGGGACATTACAGCGCCGGCTGTGTGATGCACGGGCTGTTCTCCTTCCGCGCTCAGGGGGTTCTGTTGGAGGACCTTCTGGCGGACGCCGGTTTTGAGTTCAAGCCAGGCATGTCCCTGGCCTGTCGGGCAGTTGACGCGCCGGAGGAGATCAAGGCGACGGAGCTCTTCAGCTCCAAGCCAACGGGCATAGTGTTCAAAAACCCTGAAAAATACTGGATAAAGCCACGCTATACTCACAGCTACAAGCACACTTATGAGAACCTTATGGGGCGGGAGAGGTATTTTCTGACCCCGCAATGGGAGGATGCTGAGATCGGAAAGACGCTCAAGGACGATGGAATTGCGTTCAGTTTCGGGGCAAGAGAGGTTCTGGTCTCAAAGCCTGAGTACCTTAAGCCGGTCAAACCCATGATAGCAATACGATACACAGAGCTGCAATATCCTAAGAACCAGGAGGATATCCGAACCTACAAGGACGAGTTCTACGACCTCACGGCTGAGGAGACCGCCTTCCGCTTCCTCTACGGGCTTGGCATGGACGAAGACCCTGTGACCAACGTGCTGAGCAGGGACCAGAAGCTCAACCTCTACCCTGTAGCTAAGAATCCTGAGAACGAAGGGAAGCCCGCCATTGAAGAGGGGATCGACCCCTGTGGCACTTCCGGAAGGCAGGCAATGCTGGTCTTTGGAATCGATATCTTTGAGGACGGCTCGGTCAATTAAACGCTGAACAAACCAGACCCTCTCCTTCATTTTGCAACCCAACTCAGGGGTGCAGTGTCTTTTGAGGAACCTCGCGGAAATCTCTCCGCGGGGTTCTTTCGGCATTATGGTCGACGTCGTGATAAGATAATGGTATAGGAGATGGGTGAGCCGCTTGAGATATAAAATCAATCAGCGCCCGGTTAAATGGTAATAGGAATGAGGCCGCCGCGGCAGCTGCCCTGATAGCCATGGCCTCTGCTTCTGAAAGACGGTGAGTATCGATATCATGTTACAGTCTCTGAAAAAACTCGCTATCACAACCGGCCTTCTTCTCCTCTTGGCCCTCTTTCTTCAGGTTTTAGGGGGAACTGCCGCCGCATCCGGCACTTCTGACCTCAAAACGCCTTCTGAGCACGAGCGAGCTTTGGCCGATGGTATCTACACCGGCTCAGGGGTTGGGTACGTGGACAAAATCGTGGTGGAGGTGACGATCTCCGGAGGGAAGATCTCGAACATCGCCATCCTGGAGAACACCGAGGACGAGGGATACTTTGACGATGCTCTCGGAGTTCTGGGGAACGTCATAGAAGCACAGAGCACGAAGGTGAACGCGATAAGCGGCGCAACCTTCAGCAGCAAAGGGATCTTGCAGGCCATTGAGAAGGCGCTGGAAAAAGCGCGAACTGCGGACGAGGGCGGAGAAAGCTCGCAAGACAAAGCGGCTGCGCCCGCGGGCAAAACGGAGAAGACTCTCGATCTTCTATCGCTCTTCTCAAAGACCAAGATCCTCTTTGCTCTTCTGGTCTCCTGCCTGATGGTGCAGTTCCTGGAGAGGCCCATGAAGAAACACCCTTGGTCTTTCTACTGTGGGGCCATTTTGATTGCCGTCCTGAGCTTTTGCTATCATCCCCTCAAATGGGGCTCCTTCCTGCCCTCATGGGTGGGAGTGGTGTTCGTGGCCCCTCTGATTCGAGGGTCCTTTGCCGGGGCCCTGTTCATCCTGGTGATGTATGCCGGAGCTCTGCCTGCACGGTTTCGTTTCGTTCAGAAGCTTCTCAAGCTGCGGGCAGAGCTCTCCATTCTGGCCTGTATCCTGACTTTTGGGCACAACATACGGTATGGAGAGGTCTACTTCAAGGCCATGCTCAGCGGATTTCAGGGGCTTCCGGCACATCACGCCGCCGCGACCTTGATATCGCTGTTTTTGATCCTGATTATGCTCCCCCTTTTCCTCACCTCTTTCCCCAGCGTCAGACGAAAGATGAGGGCGAGCCGGTGGAAGCAGCTGCAGCGATGGGCCTATCTCTTCTATGCAGGGCTTTATCTCCACATCCTGACGCTGTACGCTTTCGACCTCCCCCGAAGAGGGCTGGAGCTGGCTCTGTACACAGTGATCTTCGGCCTTTACGCCTTTCTCAGGGTGAACAAGGCCCTGAAAAACAGGGCCAAAAAGCAGCAGAAGCAGACGACATAGCTGAGCTGAGGCCGGAGCTCTTTGGAGATGCCCGGACGCTCTTAAACCGCCGGTCCTCCTCTGCAAACGCTGAGAGCTGCTTGCCCCAAGAGAGGCTTTTTGCTCCCTTTGAATCTTGAAAACCTGTTCGTGTCAGCAGTCATGGGAAAACTATAGCCATCCTGAACGCTCATTAAAAACCGCTCCCGAATCTTGATGCTTACTGGTAGCAGGGAGCATTTTTTGAAACCACGTCCCCAGGAGCGATCCGAGGCGGGCTTATGAGCTTTCACAGGCCCGTTTTTTGTTTATCATCTTTTGTTCTGGACAATGCGCTCCGGCTTCCAGCCTCCCTTCATTTTGATGCGTCTCCCCTCACAAAGAGTTTTGTTGCCTTCTTGCTACATACAAAAAAACACGCCCATCGCTTGACAACACATAAGAGTTAGGCTTATTATGAAAAACACTCTCGTTTGAGCATGCCAATCCTCCCCTTGTTTGAGCTGCATTTCATTAAGGGACCGTTGTTTTGACAAGCGTTTCCTCAACATCGGCAAGGTTACAGGGCACACAATATGATGAAGGACGTGTTGCACATGAAACGCAGAAGGTTTTTATTGTCCGTGGTTGCGTTGCTGTGGGTGCTTGGAGCGGGGCTGCCAACCGGGGCAACCGAGCCCCCTTCAATCAGGGTAGCCGAGGCTCCCTTACAGGAGGGGGGCCCCGGTGCTGTGGTAGTTGTAAGGGAAAACGGCCTCCTGGACTGGACGCAGAACTTCATTGAGTGCGAGGGCATGGCAGTCGCCCCTGCGGGCAAGTCGGGAGCTCAGGCCAAGGCCCTGGCACGCAGGGGGGCCATCATGGACCTTCAGCGTAACCTCCTGGAGTTCCTCAAGGGCGTTCAGTTGGACGCGCGCACCATCATGGACGACTTCATGGCGGAGGACCGGGTCCGCACGGAGGTCTCGGGCGTCATTAAAAATGTGGAGCTTCTTGGCGGAGAGTGGGATGGAGAGGCCTACACCATCAGGGGCCGGATTCGCCTGGCCTCGATCCGGCCCATCGTAGCCCCCCTCATCACTCCGGAAAAAAAGGCTTCGACCCCCAAGCCGAAGAAGACCCTGGGCAAGTTCACCGGTCTGGTCATTGACGTCCGCCACCTTCCCCTCGTGCCGGCCATGAGCTTCCGCGTCCTGGACCAGAACGGCCAGGCCGTCTACGGAATGGAGTTCGTGGACCAAGCCAGCTACCTACAATCCGGGCTCTGCGCCTACTACCACAATCTGAACTACGCTAAGGGTGAAGTGCATGTCGCCCCCAACCCCATCGTCACCAAGGCAGTCAAGCTGAGCGGGAACAACGTAGACATCGTCATCCCCAACTCCGCAGCTGCCAAGGTGCGGGGCAGCTCCTATAATTTCCGCAAGGAATGCAAAGTGATCGTGGTGTCGAAATAATGAGGAGAGCTCTGATCCTGGCTCTGATCCTGGCTTTCTCTCTGGGGACCCTTTCTCCCAGGGAGGCAGAGGGAGCAAAAAGTGCAGGCAAGGCCGACCAGGGACCCATGATCACAGTGGAGGCTGAGGGGTTCGCCCCTGTCGTGGACGGCGCCAAGAACAGGGCCCGCGAAGAGGCGAAGCGCTCTCTCATGCGCGCGGCGCTGGAAGAGGCCTTGGGGGCTCAGGTCACGGGGATATCCGAGATGAAGGACTACGTGGTCGTGAAGGACAAGGTGTTCTCCCAGACCCAGGGCCTCGTGAAGGACGTGGATATCCTGAAGGAGTGGGTGGACGAGGACGGAGTACTCTGGCTGAGGGCCATCTGCAAGGTAGCCGAGAGGGCTCTGGACGGGGTTCTGGGCCCTGCGCTTATCGACGCGCTGGGCAACCCCCGCGTGATGGTCCTCCTGGACGAGCGGATAGGGGACAAACCCTCCTTCCTCTCCACAGCAGAGGGCGAGGTGCTGCGAGTGTTCGAGAAGGCCGGTTACCTCATCGTGGATGCGGCCCACTCCGAGCGTCTGGAGGAGGCTGATCTCATCGCGGCCAGGGCCTCGGGTGACCCGGAACAGCTCCGCAGTCTTGCCCGGGACTTCAACGCCGACGTGCTCATCTACGGCAAGGCCTACGCCTCCTCCTTTGTAAAACAGAGGGTGAGCGGTGTCCTGCTCCATGGGGTGAGGAGCACCGTGCAGCTGAAGGCGGTGCTGGCAACCTCCGCCTATCAGCTGGGCTCGGACGTCTACGAGGAGAAGACCAAGGGCGTCTCCGAGGAGGACGGAGCGATCAAAGGGCTTAAGCCTGGCGCGTCAAAGGCGGGCAAGAGCTTGGTTCACAAGGTGGCCTACGCCTTGGTCTCCGGCTCCGCCGGAGGAATCCCGGGCCAGACGATCAAAATCAAAATTGCGGATATCAGCTTCGGTGACGCACGCAAACTTAAGGAGTTCCTGTCCGGCGTGGAAGGAGTGACGGGCGTCTATCAAAGGCTCTATGAAAGAAAGACCCTGGAACTGGATGTGGTCTCGGACAAGTCCGGCGAGGACCTGGCCGGCGTTCTGGCGGACTCCGGCTGGGAAATAGAGACCGTCACAACCGCCACAGTCGAGGGGCGAGGGGGTGAGGGACCATGAGAGACTGCAGGGACATAGGACAAGCGAGACAGGCGCGACCCCACCCCTCACGCAGGAAAGGCGGAAGAGGGGCATTCATTCTCTTTGTGCTCGGCACCCTTTCCCTGTCCCTCTTTCTGCTCTCACTATCCCCCACTGCCTCATGGCTGGCCTCAAAACCCGTCGCAGCCGAACAAGCCCGACCAGGACACAGCCCAACAGCCCGGGAGCTTCGGGAGATGACCGCCCCCTACCTTTACGCCAACTGGGAGGCCAATCGGGCCCATGCGCGCGGGGTGGGGCGAGTGACAAAGGCAGGCTCTCAGGGCCTGCTTCTGGCTCGTCGGGCCGCTCTTCTGGACGCTGAGCGCAACCTGCTCTTGCTGAGGGCCCATATTTTGAAAGACCCCGCTCTGAACAGGAGGATCGTGACCCTCTCCGGCAAAATCCCTCCACCTGTGACCTCTTTAGGGGACTTCGTCGAGAACGGGCTCTGCTTCTTGGACATTGAGGTTCCCCTGAGCAGCTTGCTCGGGAAGAAGGAAGCGTTAAAGGGATTGCAAAAACAGATTGTAGCCATAGGCGGAAACGGCGAGTGACGAAACCGCCTCCCAGAGGGTAAGGCCCTTCGCTCCCCTCTTCCGACAAATTTCAAGATATGGAGGTTATGAACATGAAAAGATTGTATGTCGCCGTTGCCGTCGCCCTCCTTCTCATGACAACTGGGCTGTTCCCAGGCACAACCGAAGCGGCGGAACTGCCCAAGAAAGGCTCCATCGCTATCCTGTCCAGGAGCGAGTCACGCCAGCATGCAGCTTTGGCGACAAGCCTCTTCTCTCAGGAGCTGATCTCCAAGGGATATAAGGTGGTTGATCCGAAGCGGCTGGAGGCTATTCGCAAAAGCAAGGCCGCTGTGGCTGCCCTGGATGGGGACGTGAATGCTATCATGAACCTTGGGAAGCAATATGGGTTCAGCACGATGATCACCCTGAACGTCCGCGCAGGTCGCCCTGTCTTGAATGAGTTCGACCTCTACACCGGCACGGCGTCGGTTGCGGTAATGGTGACGGCCTCAAGCGGGCAGGAGATCTACGCCGACACTGCCAGGGGAAAACAGGTGGGCTACACCGAGGATGAGGCTCAGGACAAGGCCCTTGAGGCTGCAGTGGTCACAGCAGTCAAAAAGATGACCGGAGGGAGATAGAGTCATGAAAGCAAAAAGATACCTGTGCGGGGCTGCAGCTCTTGCCTTGATCCTTACTCTGACCTCACCCGCTCTGGCCCGGCCCGGGTTGGCAGTGCGCGAGTTCACGAACAAGACCGATGGCAACGTTCCCGCCGCAGCCGTGACGGACATGATGGTCACAGAGCTGTACGAGGCGGGGCTCTTCTCGCTGGTGGAACGGGAGAAGCTGGAGTACGTCGCTGAGGAGATCCGCCTGGGCCAGTCGGGGCTGATGGACGAGTCCACAGCGCCTGAGCTGGGGAAGCTCCAGGGCGCACGCTACTCCATGACCGGGGCTGTGACCCAGTATTTCTACAAGGCCGCGGGCGGAGCAGTCCCCATAGGGATTGGGGGGGCAGGGCTGGCCTCCAACACAGCCTACGTGACCCTGGACATTCGCATCATAGACAACCAGACAGGGAGTATAGCCTACGCAGCTTCCGAACAGGGAGCCTCCAATCAGACCCTTGGTGGTCTCATCACCCGCTACGGAGGGTTCGGCGCGGGAAAGACGAAAGGGATTCTGGCAGCCGCGACGCGTAAGGCTGTCCTGAAGCACGTGGAGAGCATGAAAGCGCAGGGGCTGGGAAGGTGACCTACCTTTTTCCAGAAGCATGAAATTAAAAACTTTGGAAAGTCGAGGTTCTCATAATTGAAAAATAATTTTGCCCGTATCTTTATTGCGTTTCTAACTCTGAGCTTTTTTCTGACTGCCTTCAGGGCCGAGGCGAACGAGGCGGATAAGATCCGTGTGGGCGTGCTCCAGTTCGAGAGCAAAGCCAGCGGGGTCACTCAACAACAGGCAGACGCCGTCATGGATCTCCTGGTTCGCTCCCTATCGGGTTCCAAGACCATTGCGGTCTTTGAGCGCAGCCAGCTGAAGGAGACCGTGGGCAAGGAGGTCCGCCTGGGGCAGTCCGGCCTGGTGGACCCAAGCACTGCCGCCGAGCTGGGCAAGGTCGCAGGGGTCCAGTACATCCTGCTGGGGGCAGTCACGGAGCTCAGCAGCAAGGCCTCCGGCGGGGCCATTCCCATCTACGGGAGCTTGGGCATTGCAACAGGCAGCGAGGAGGCCCGAACGACCATTGACGTGCGGGTCATAGACACTTCCACGGGAGCTATTCACCTGGCCCTCTCCGAGCAAGGCTCATCCAAGAGCGAGGTCAGCGGCTTGACGATAGCTGGGGCAGTTCTCGCAGAGGGAACCTTCGGAGGGCTTGAGGGCCGAGCCATTGAAGATGCCGTTATGCGCCTGGCCTGGAATATTCGCTCCGAGCTGGGCGGCGAGAGCTCTCATGTCCTCTCCGTGGACAGCAAGAGTGCGCGTATCGATATCGGCAGCTCCACAGGGGCGAAGGAGGGCAGCGTCTATCTCGTCTACATGGACGGGGAGACAATTCGGGGCATGGACGGAGAGATCGTCGGCAGAGAGAGAGTTCCCCTGGCTATCCTTAAGGCCAAGGACGTCTCCTACAACTACAGCACCTGCACCATCGTCACCGGCAGCAAGAGCTCCATGATAGAACGGGGCGATAAAATCGTCCCCATCACCCGAGCTAAGGCAAAGGGGATCAAGTTGGCGTCAAAACGGCCCGCCAGAGCGCGCTTCAGCGAGTACGACGAGTTTCTCTCGGGCGGCGACAGCTCTGCGTCTGTGGCGAAGGCCCCCTCCATAGACGATCGGCTGAGCGAGATAGCACAAGAGCAGGAAAGCTCTAAGCCATCGGAAGAGCCAGCTCCCTCGAAGCAACCAACACACTCGGAAGAGCCTCCGTCTTCAAAACAGCCACAGCCAACTCCTAAAAAGGCAGCAAAGAAAGCGGGCTTCGACCCCAATACCTCCACTGATTCCAAGGTTATTCAGACCTACGACCTTCCCTCGGGCCAGAAAAATATTATAGGCATCAAGCACCGCACCGCCTACAACAACTACCGGGCAGGACAATACAGCAAGGCCTTCAAGATGTTCGTCGAAGCGGCCGAGGCTGCTCCTGAGGCTAATTATCTCTCCGCCTACTGGGCAGGCGTAACCGCCCATAAACGGGGCAAGAAGGACGAGTCGTTGGCGTGGATTAACAAGGCCCTGGAAATCAACCCGAACTACGAGCCAGCTCAGACGTTCAAGACAAAGACTCTCAAGAAGTAACCACAAAATCTCACAACGCAACTCCGGGCGTCGCGCTCCTTTCTTGGAAGCACGACGCCCGGAGTTTTTAGCTGACCCTCTTTCAAATTCAGTCCCTTTCCCGCACTAAAAACTGAGTCATGGAGGGATGAATCAAAGATTTAGCGAGATGCTATTCTCACTGAGCAGCAGTATCTTCATAAAAATCTGGTTACACGATTCAGTTTCTCCCCAGCATATGCAAAACCTCTGGAAAGAAAATCTTTTCCTTCTTGGATTTATAATCCAGCACTTTTGTGCAATGAGGATGTTATAATCAATCACTAAGTATAAGCCACTCATTTACTTCTTAGAAAAAAGGAAGCGAAAGAGAAAAGAGGTGGATTGGTTTATGTTTATGTATGTTTCCATTCTTGTGCTTTTATCAGCGCTGGGCTCGCTCATCCAAATGCCTGTAGCCGGTGCAGATTTCCGCTTTTCAGCGGGGATTGTTGTTTTGATCGCCGGCCTGCTGCTCAACAAGAAGCTAAAACCCATTCCCGTGGGGATCATAGCAGGTTTTGCCGTCTTCTTAGCGCGCGTCTTATACGCCACTGTCCAAGGCATAGAAAACTTTGATTTGCTGTCGTATTTCCTGGAAGTCTTTTTCTACTTGGGATATGTTGTTGTGTATCGCCTGGTTGTACAAAAAGATGATGCCATCTACGGGACCCCTTTGGTTGTAGGGCTTAGCCTGTCCGATTTTGGCGGTAATGCCCTGGAGTATTTTATTCGCCTGGGTGCAGGATACGAAGACTGGAACACCACTTCTCTCACAAGTCTCCTGATTGCAGCTTTCGTACGCTCCGTGCTCATCATATTGGCAGTTTACGTTGCCTATGTTCTTGTGAAAAAAGTTTTAGGAAAAGATATGGACAACCCGCTAGAATCCTCAAGAGTTATTGGATAATGCAGCTGGGGGTGACTGATCATGAAAAAACATATAGCAATTTTTGCTGTTTTGTTGCTACTTACATGTTTCGGTACACACTTCGACTTTAGCATGGGCCTGGGTTCAGCGGTTGCTTCTGCTGAAGAAATCGCTGCAGAATCGGGTCCTGCCACCGCTTCGGGAATATTCCTCGAAACGCTTAGAACTGTCAAGGACTTTTTATGGGACAACATACTTCTTTATGTGCTTCTCGGTACCGGTATTTTTCTGAGCTTTACCCTGCGTTTTCCCCAAGTAAAATATCTTTTTTCGACCATGAAAAAAATGGTGCAGGACATCATTGCAAAGAAACCGGCAAAGCCCGGCTGCATGACGCCTTTCCAATCGCTTGCCACATCAATAGCCGCGCAGGTAGGCACAGGCAACATCATCGGAGTAGCTGCGGCGGTTGCACTCGGCGGTCCGGGCTCCGCTTTCTGGATGCTCTTATCTGCCTTCTTCGGAATGGCCACTATTTTCTCCGAAGCTGTTTTAGCACAAATTCATAGGGAGGAAAATCACGGCGAAAAGGTGGGCGGCCCTGCTTACTACATCAAGAACGGTTTGCGGTCTAAAGGGTTTGCGGTGCTTTTTGCCATCCTTTGCATCATCGGTCTTGGCATCATCGGTATCATGGTACAGTCAAATGCAGTCGTTACTTCTTTGCACTCTGCTTTTAACATTCCCATGGACTGGGCAACCGTCGGTCTTTTAGTTATCGTTGGAGTTATTCTTGTCGGTGGTATGGACCGTATCGCTAAATTCTCAGAAACAATCGTTCCGGTCATGGCTTTTGCGTATATCTTCGGTTCGTTGGTCATTGTTTTCATGAACATCAACATGCTGGGCTATGCTCTAAAAACAATGATTGTGGGTGCTTTTAATCCCCAGGCAATCAGCGGCGGCATCTTAGGTCTTACGGTTCGTGAGGCGGTACGCTTCGGACTTGCACGCGGACTTTTTTCCAACGAGGCGGGGATGGGCTCCACTCCTCATTCCCACGCAGTGGCCGAAGCCGATCACCCTGCCGAACAGGGCTTTATGGCTATGATTGGAGTGTTTATCTCCACTTCCTCATTTGTTTCAGCACAGTTTTAATCAACTTAACCGGTGGCAGCTACAAGTACAATGTCCCCGCAGAAGCCATGAGAGACGTGGCGGATTTAATGACGCAGCAGGCCTTTCAAATCAATTTCGGGCATTTTGGAGAGGCATTCTTGTCCATCTCCCTGACCTGCTTTGCCCTCACAACCATTGTCGGCTGGTATTTCTTTGCCGAATCAAATGTGAAATTCCTTGCAGGCGGCCGTAAGATTTTTGTCAGCAGTTTTCGTGTTGTATCCCTGGCGTTCCTCGTCATCGGCTCTCTTTTTGTCAGTGGAGACCTTGTCTGGACGCTCGCCGACCTGTTCATGGGACTTATGGCCCTGCCGAACATCATTGCCCTCGTCCTGCTCTTCAAACAGACTAAGACCGTCCTCTTGGATTACGAATCCTGCAAAAGGGATGGAGGAATTTATTGGAGCGAAGAGAAGCTCCAAAAGTTTGCGAGTATCCGGCTGCAGGATAAGATTTAAATAACTGTCGTTCACTCAGTCGAAGATGTCGAAGCGAAGCCCCCGCGGCTTCATCTTCGACGAACAGGCGACCAGGCTTTTCGAGGCTGTCAGGGCACAAATGCCATGTCGGATAGCGTAGCTAAATTTAAGGGTTTCACCGCGGCAATCGGCCAGCTTACGATAACCGACAGGCTGTCGGCGCTGCAGCCAATGCCCTGTAGCGCAAAGGCACAGTTGCCTTTGTGCTGCCCTAAACCCCCACCAAGGGGCTTAGCCCCTTGGAACCCGTAAATCCTTTTCCTGAGGGGCGGTACTGATGCCCCTCAGGAAAAGGATAAATGGGGTCGAGAGGACTTAGTCCCCTCGCGGGGTATGGGGTGGAGCCCCACGGCTTTCATGGGGACATTTAATCAGTGCTTCCTTTTATATATACTTTGCAAATAAGTTTGCCGTTTCAAGTTTTTTAGCTTTTGCAGCACCAATTGCAAAAGTCTTGGCGAATTCCTCCAAAATTTCCTTTGTGGCTGCCAAAAATTTTTCAGTGGTTTTCATTCTGCCTCCTTTGCAAACTCACTTTTTAAATCGAAATTATGCTGCATCGGCCCGGAGCCTTTACCTAAATCCAACATAGCAGCTAAAGCTCCGGAAACATAGTCTTTTGCCCTTTTAACAGACTTAGTAAGAGAAAAACCTTTCGCAAGATTCGAGGCAATAGCACTGGAAAGAGTGCATCCCGTCCCATGAGTATTTGGATTATCAATGCGCTTGCCTTCAAACCAAACGAATTCTCCGTCTGCATACAGGAGATCATTTGCATCATTCAGACAATGGCCTCCTTTGAGGAGTACAACGCAGTGATATATATCGCCGATTTGCTTAGCTACTGTGAACATATCTTCCTTGTCTTCGATGGTAAGCCCGGACAGGACTTCTGCTTCTGGAATATTTGGTGTTACAAGGGTTGCGATTGGGAATAGGGTCTCGGTCAATGTCTGTACGGCGCCCGTTTTCATAAGAGATGAACCTGATGTTGCCACCATCACAGGGTCAACAACCACATTTTTTGCATTGTAATATCTCAGTCTATCCGCAATGACGTGAATGAGTTCAGCGGAAGATACCATACCGACTTTGACAGCATCGGGATAAATGTCCTCAAATACTGCGTCAATTTGTTGTTTCAGAAATTCAGGACTTGATTCCTGAACTTCTCTCACGCCGATGGTGTTCTGTGCTGTAAGTGCTGTAATTGCACTCATGGCGTAAACGCCATTCATGGTCATCGTTTTCAAATCAGCTTGAATACCGGCTCCTCCGCTGCTATCGCTTCCTGCGATAGTCAATGCGGTTTTTAAATTCATAATTTGAATCTCCTTTTTTTAATCAACATCGCTTTATATAGCATCATAAGGTTGATGCGCCCAATGAGCCGCTTGAAGCTGTGGTTCACTCAGCCGAAGCATATTTCCAAAAAATTCCAAAAAATTTCCTGTGCGTTAAAATCCACTAGACAGCAGTCAGATAATTAGAGGAGTTCTGTCTGTCGGTTTTCACTTTCATCAATTCCATCAAATACAGCAACTAATGGACATTGAATCAAAAAGCGTTCCGTCAAAATCAAAGATGGCACATTATACCTTCACGAGTTCACCATCTCTTCCGACAATTTACGAAGCAAACGGCACTCGCTTTCAATATCATCAGCCGAAAATATTGCACTTACTAAAGCAACACCGTCAACACCCGTTCCGGACAGCTGAGAAATGTTAGTCTTGTCAATACCGCCGATAGCAACTACAGGAACATCCACGGCAATACAAATATCCTGGAGAATTTCTTTCGACAGTATATCCACATCCGTTTTTGTGGATGTAGAGAACATTGCACCAACACCGAGGTAATCCGCACCTTTTTTGACAGCTTCCAGGGCTTCTTCAACAGAATGAGCAGACACACCGATCATCATTTCATTTCCGGCTTTTTGACGCACTTGTTCTACCACCATATCTTCTTGTCCAACATGAACGCCGTCCGCTTTGCATCTGACGGCAATTTCTACATTGTCATTAATAAAAAACGGCACTCCGTACTGTTTACACAGTGCTGAGATTTTTAAGGCCTCTTCTAAAAACTCGTCGTTGTCTAGTTCCTTTTCACGGAGCTGTACACCGGTTGAGCCTCCCTTAAGGGCAGATTCCACCTGTTCATACAAACTTTGTTTACCTGTCCACCGCCTATCGGTAATGGCATAAAGTAACATTGTTCTCTTATCGCACTTCATACCTTGCTCCTTTCCCCAATTGCTCAGGGGTCATGTTATAAATCGCATCGATGATGTAATTCCTGTAAGTTACATTGCCATCCATTTCAGACAACCTTTCATGGGCAATCTCACCTGCAAGCCCCATTGCAGAAACAGCAGCTGCCGCTGCCTCCAGAGCATGATTCGGATTAGAAGTAATAAAAGCAGCAACCATGGCAGATAACTGGCATCCGGTTCCACTCACGGAAGACATCATTGGATGTCCGTTACGGATACAATAAGTGCTTCGACCATCACTTACCACGTCAATCGCACCTGTGACAGTAATAACGGCGCCTGTCTTCTTAGCAAATGTCTTTGCAAAAGTAATAATTTCATCAAGGTTTTCTTCTGTAACCTTGTCTGCCACATCAGCATCCACACCTTTTGTCGTACCTCTGCCAAATGCAAGGGTCTTGATTTCAGAGATGTTGCCACGAATAACCGTGAAATCTATATCTTCGAGAAGCTGCATTGCAGTATCCGTTCTCAATTTGGATGCACCGGCCCCAACGGGGTCTAATACAACAGGATGATGCAGTTTGTTAGCCCTCTTGCCGGCAATCAGCATGGATGCAATGGAATGCCTGTTCAACGTCCCGATATTGATGTGCAGACCGGCACAAATCGTTGTTATATCCTCTACTTCATCTTTATCATCAGCCATGATAGGGGATGCACCACAGGCAATCAGGATATTGGCACAGTCATTGACCGTTACATAGTTCGTTATATTGTGAATTAGCGGACATTTTTCCCTGACATTTTCAAACATACTCTCAAACATGCTTAGTCCTCCTTTTTCAAAAGCAAAGAGCAGAGTAAAGAAAAAACAGGAGAACACCTTCTGTGGTATCCTCCTGCAATAGAGCATGTCTAGCTTCCTACGGCGGCATTATCCACATCAGGTATAAGGGTCGAAGTTCGTTCACTTCCTCTCAGCCTGCCTACGCAAGCTCCCCTGCATTTTCAGTTGTAAATAAAAACAGGCGGCGCCTCACGGATGCCACCTGTAAAAAATCTTTGAATATGGCTTCCTGCGGCGGCATTATCCGCATCAGGTATAAGGGTCGAAGTTCATTTACTTCCTCTCAGCCTGCCTCTAGGCAAGCTCCCCTGTACTTATGTTAAAGTATATAACTTATTTTATGAAAATGCAATATGAGAAGTCAACATTCTGTCATTGCTCTGTGATAAAGTCACCCTGTAACTGGTCAGTGAGAATGTCACCCCCCCCCGCAATAAGGCTTGGGATAATACTGGG
>JAAYOR010000097.1 GCA_012520235.1 Fretibacterium sp. | reverse complement strand
TCTGGCTGCCCACCTTGAGAGCGATCCGAAGCTGCAGATTAGCCTTGATTATCCCGGTCACAGTCCTGGCATCCGGCCTCTGAGTGGCCAGCATGAGGTGCAACCCAGCAGCCCTTCCCTTCTGGCTGAGGCGCTGCACAAAGTGCTCCAGATTTTTTGCCATCTCCTTATCCTGCATCAGGTCCGCGTACTCATCGATGATCGTCACGCGCCGCGGCAAAAATCCACCTCCAATGGCGTTGTAGGACTCCAGATCTGAGACTCCAGCTGCCTCCAGCAGATCATAACGACGCTCCATCTCTTCAACAGCGCCCTCCAAAGCCATAAAGGCCAAGTCCGGCTCGGAAAGGATCGCACCCTCCTCAAGAGCGTTCAGGCCCTTGAGGTCGGAGAAGGTCACCTTCTTGGGGTCTATCAGGGTAAAACGGACAGAGCCGCGCGGCGTACAGAGCAGAAGCCCCAGCACGATGGACCGCAGCAGCACGCTCTTGCCGCTGCCCGACGCTCCGCCTATCAGGATGTGGGTCATGCCCGGTTCCACAAGATCAGCCCATCTCACGCTGCCGTCCACCCTCATCCCCAGAGGGAAGACCGCGCTTCCCTTGGGCCGGTCTGCTGCCCCTGCCTTCATCAATTCCTCCAGGGTCAGGACTCGGCGCTTTGCGCAAGGCACGTCCACTCCAACGTAGCCCGGCCCGGCCTCTATCAAGGGCGGGACGTCAAGGGCCATCTGAACCTGAAGGTCCTTCGCCGCACTCATCAGCTTTGCGACCTTGGCCCCCTGAGAGACTATAGGAAGCACCTTCAGGCGAATGAACGAAGGCCCGCAGACGAATCCCTGATCGGTCGCGGGCAGCTTCATCTTTTTAAGGGTGTCAATGAGGCGCGCCATATGCCCCCTGGCCTCAAGAACGTCCGAATCGGACTGAGAGAGCGCAGTTGTTAAGGAAGGGACCTCATCCGACACCTGCGGCGCAGCCTTATCCAGTGCCTGCGGCACCTGGACAGACCGCGCGCCCCAGTCGCTGTCACAGAAGGAGTCAAAGGGGCAACGGGCGCATAGAAAAGGGTCCAGGGTCATGGGGAGGGGCTTTTGCCTATTCAGCGCGGCCCGGACAGAGTCGAAGAGAGGGGGGAGAGCAGAAGCCATCATCTCGGACACCTTCTCAGAGGGAAGCTCCAACGGGTTCTCGTCCTCCAGAAAGATCAGGCACAAGCCCGGCAGTAGCCCCGTGGTCCGTTCCACAAGGTAACAGTAAAGCAGCGCTTGAGCCAGGCCTGAAAGAGGGTCCGACCCTTTATACCCCTTGAACTCGAAGAGCATGGCCCCTCCCTCGTCAGGGTTGAAGAGGAGGGCATCATAATCGCCGGTCATCCTGAGAGGCTGACCGTCCTCAAAGATATGCTCACCCTTCAGACGGGCTGACGCCGCAAAAACCTGAGGCAGCAGACTTTCGGGTTCTTTAAAGAGGGACGGCACTCGCAACAGAAAGCGGGCCATGCAACGTGCCCATCGATCCGCAGCACGCGCAGCAGCCAGAGCAGGCTCCGGCGACAACCCGCCGGCAGCGTTCTTGTTCTCCAGAAAGGGGTTAAAACACCGTCTCTCCACCAGTCGTGCGAGGCGCGCTTCAAACCCGTCCGACCCCTCACGAAAGGCCTCGATGAGCTCTCGGTAGATCGTCGTGTTTTTCTTTCGAGCGCCCTTGAAAAACGGGGCCGCTATCCGATTGTGGAAGTCAGAGCCGTAATAGTTCCCGCCCCCGTCTATCCCGACCCTCCAGGCATTGTTCCGTCCCGAGTCCGCATAGGCAAAAAGACGCGGACAACGCCCACAGAGGGCCATGTTGGAGACGCAGCCGGTCAGAACACCTCCGCCCCTTCCTCGTGAAGCACCCAAACCCGACATCCTTCATCCCCCCCTTCACAGGAAATTTTTTTCCTCTCCCCTCCCATCAAACCATCTGGATCAGACTGCCGTTTTCGCATGGCCAGAGTCTGAAGCATTCCTCCTGTCCCTTCACATAAGCGAGAAGGCCGGCGTGCAGGATTTTAAAATCCTGATTCCGGAGCCTCTCCAGCAGAAAATCCGCCTTCATCATGCGCATGGGGGCCTGGGTCAGCAGGGAACAGATAGCCTCGTGCAGCCTCGGCCAGTCCTCAGTGAGAAAGGGGTCCACCGGGAGGTCCGTCAAGGGGGGAGGCTCTACCTTCCCCCCCTCAAAAGGGAGGAGCTCTCCCTCAAAACGCTCCCTCAAAAAGAGCATGAGATCTTCGCGCACCGCAAGGCGGGACTCCTCGGAGAGGTAGAGCCTCACGTCCCCGGCCTCAATTCGGTTGCGGAGGGCCAGGAGAGCGTACCAGCAAACCCGTGTTTCCTCGTCCAGAACGACAACTCTTCCGCCCTGATTCCTGAATTCGCTCAACAGTTCATGCACCTTAGGCCACTGGGGCAGGGCAGGCAGCACTGAGGCCTCGGTGACGTAATAGCAAATCCTTCCCATCGGGTCCTCATTTAGAAATTTGAGGCCGGCATTCAAAGCCGCTCGTGCCGGGCTATTGTGCCGGGTGGCACAGAAGGCAAAGGAGCAAAGAACTCGCTCAGCCCCCTGAAGGCATTCCGCCTCCAGAACGCGGAACCTCTGCCCTGTCCGGACTACGGAGGAGCAGTCGCTCCTGGCAGTGAGCCAGAGCTCCAGAGCACAGGACAGGTCGTCCAGATTGGGAGGCCAGAGACCCGGCTCAGCCGCCACCTTGTCGCGTTCCTCGCTCCAGACACCGGCAAATGCTCTCAGGATCTCCTCCCGGTCGTCCTCAGGGCCCGGACGACGGACGGGGTGGAGGGGCTGGAGGATGGCCCTGTTCGCCATCTCAATGACGTGCCGCGGCGCGTAGTCCCCCACAGCGAGCTTCGCCTCAAGTTGGGTCCTCAGCCACTCCATCTTCTCTTCGTAGTCATCCTCGTAGTAGAGCCTGAGCCGCCCCTCCAGGAGCTGCCAGGACTCCTCAAGGGTACAGCTGCGCAGCACCATGAGGTTATTTTGATAGCGATCCTTCACCGCGTTATCCAGGACCGCGGAAAACGCGTTCCATTTGTCGGACCTCAGGAACGCAAGCGGCAGGACCCCGTAAACGTTGTTGATGAGCTCGGCACTGACCCTGCCCCAGGCCTGGATCAGCCCTTCATCAGACATGGCATCAAGCTGGTCAAAGCAGATGATCAGGGGCATTTTGGCGTAATCCAGCAACATACCCAGGGACAGGACAGCCCTTTGAGCCTCGGCCTCCTGAGCAGCATCCCGGCTTTCAAAGTCGTCTATCTTCAGGTCAGGGTTTCCCGGGAAGTCGTCATCGCTGATATCGCCCTGCATGACACCCAGAAGCCTTGAGTCCTTCACGTCCATGTACGTATAAAAAAGCCTCAGGAACCTCGGGTCTACATCAGGATACTCCTCCTGAAACCAGAGCTGGAGAGAGTCCTGGTAATAAGAGGGGACGCGCCCTTCTACCAGGTCCTGATGAAACCGCGCCTTGACAGCCTCCCCTAAAAAATCTATTTGGCTCCGGTGCTCCCGCCTCTTCCGCTTCAGGTTGACAAAAATTCCCCGCCTCAGGTCCTGAAAGACGCTCGTCGGGTTGAGAAAGGCCCTTATGGAGGCAAAAAGAGCCCCCTCGCCCATCTCCTGCATGCTGTCCAAAACACGCTTCAGCATGTGAGTTTTGCCGCTGCCGGCCTCACCTAACACGAGACCTGCCATCGTCCCTCTCATGCCCTCTCTCGTCCCCCGGAGCAGGGTGAAGATGTGATCTCCAACATCTTTGTTCAGACCTGTCAGGTCCGGAAAATTGTTGTCCCAGGGCTCCGGCGAGGCGGAAGAGAGAAAGGGGTTCCGCTCCAGGAGCTGCTGACGCACGTCGACCCGGGACATTACCGAGCCTCCGTCCAGGTCAACGACAGCATCCTAAAGCCGTTTTCGTCGACAAAGGAGTCCTGCAACTCCTCCTGAGTCATGGCGGAGACGTCCCCTGAGTGGAGCTGGACCGTCCGCTCCCGCCTCAGGCGCGCCAGAGCCGAGTCGAAGGCCTCCCGCGACCAGCCCAGACGACGGCGCAGGTCACAGATCCGCACAAAAATCCGTCCCTGCTCAAGCTCCTGAAAGGCTGCCCTGAGCACCGCTTTCTCAGCCTCAGCGTCCGGCACCGGAGCCAAAGCCAGAGGTTGGGGCTGAAGCGTCGGAGGTCCCTCAGGGGAGACCGCAAAGAGAAGTGGCTCACACCTGGCGTTCAGCTCCACCCGCAATCGCCCCTCCTTCAGGAGAGAGTTGGTCAGGCGCAAAAATTCAGCCGCAGTAAAAGGCAGGGAGTTTCTCAGAGTCTTCGGACTCTTTCCCGGCCTGGCCTGAACGCTCCGCAACAACATCTCGTCCTTCTCCCCTCGTCGGACCAGGCAGAGGCTCCGCCCGGCCTTTCGGATCTCAAGATTTCTCCCCATGTGAGGTTGGAGGGCCTTCTGGACCTCACCCACCCGGCTGTTGCTCTTCAGACCCAAGCGAGCCCTGAGGGCCGACGGCATCACCTTGCAAACCCCGCTCAGGCTCAGGAAATCTCTACCCCTATCCTGCAGAAGTTGCTCCAGCTCCACGTTGAAGCGCTCGTCCATGTAAGCTCCTCCCTAATTTTCCGGAACCTCCGAAGAGTCGCGTCGAAAGCTCCATCCTGGCATTCCGATACCCATCTTTGAAGACCAACGATAAAGAAACCGTTAACGAACCCTGTCCGGAAAGAGGTTTTTTGGTCTTTACCTAAGGAGCTTCCGATTCAACCGGCACCTCCTTAATTTCCATTATAAGCGACTTTCAGGAGGATTTATGCAGGAAGACGTTATGCTCCTCGAACCGCAGGTTAAAGTTTTTACCAGCTGAGGCTGTTGAGATTTTTCGTTTTTTCCTGCAACCAATGGGTAAAAGAAAAAACGTATAAGTGCCTGAGACTCAAGGATTTTCAGAACAGACCTGTGACTTTATCACAGAGCAATGACAAGGGACCTTGCCAAAATGGAGAATGAGTGATAAAATCCAAGCTCGTTACGGGATGTCCGTTGTTTGCAAATGGCAGGCCGGCGTGGCTCAGGGGTAGAGCAGCGCACTCGTAATGCGCAGGTCAACAGTTCGAATCTGTTCGCCGGCTCCAGAAATGACAAGGGCTTGGGAGAAATATCCTGAGCCCTTTTTTGTGTACCCGAAGGGTGCCCGTTTAGCGTGGACTCAATGCCCGGAGGAAGCAAGCCCTTCTTGTTTCCTTCTTGATAAGGCGTTTGTGCCAAGAGCCATTCTTGGCAAGTTCCTTCCCATCATCTTTTCCATGACCCTCCGGTTCGATGCCTGCGGTGGACGAGGAACACCCATTTTCGTGTCTTTTTCGTGGTACGCGGTTCCTATCTTCTGAAGATAAACCACCCTTCGCTCAGGACCAGAAGCCCCTTAAAGACCAAAAGCCCTCCCAGGACCGTCCCCACGGAGACAACCCCCAAAAAGGGACTTGAGAGCATTATGGCCGCAGCCAGGAGCATGAGAACGCCGTTCAGCAGCATGCGCCACCAGCCCCTGGCGCCCATGCGCCGCACCGAAAAAGCTCCCCAGATTCGCACGAGCCCTATAAAGAAAAGCCAGACGGCTAAGAACACAGGGATCATAAAAGCTGTGAGCCCCAGGCGCGTCAGCATCAGAAACCCCAACAGGAGATCCGCCACGCTCCAGAAGGGAAGCCAGCGCGGATATTCGGGGCAGCCTCTCAGGCTGAAGCAGGGTACCAGCAGGTTAAGGCCCGAAAGAATAAAACCCACACCCAGAAAAAAGGCCAGCGACATCAGGGCCTCGACAGGGTAGGTCAAAGCCCACAGGCCCAGAACCACCGACACACCCCCCGTGAAATAAAGACTCCACCGCATTGTCTTGAAGACGTCCAAAAAATTCACGCTCCTTCCCGTTTCTCTCAGCTCCGTCTGATCAAGGCAGAGGCACCCCTCCCCCCCTTTCCTTACCATTGTAGCCGTTTTTTACAGCTTCTCCTCTGTATTCCTCCGACTTTTACGCAAAGAAAGCGCAGAGAAAATAAAAATTCTCTCTCTGTCTTCGGGCAAACTTGGGTATATTTAAGACAAGGTTTAAGATATTTTGAGATATAATGGGCAAAGTCGTCACCCTTGCGAAAATCGTCTCGCAAAGAACGCAAAAAAATTTTAGGAGGTATGCTGTATGACCATTACCTGGTCCACAATCATGTGTTTTTTCGTCGTCGTCCTGATTCTGGCGATAGGAGACCTCATCTCGACCAAGACCAAGGCCTTTGTCCCATCCGTCTTCGTCGCCGCCCTGCTCTTCCTTCTTGGCTTCTGGTACAACTGGTTCCCAAAGGATATCGTGGATAAGGCCGGCATGGCCGGCCCTGTGGCCTCCCTCTCCACATATCTCATCATCGCTCACATGGGAACGATGATGAGCGTCCGCGAGCTCTGCGCCGAATGGAAGACCATCGTCATCGCGGCCGCAGGGCTGGTGGGAATGTCGGTCCTCCTTCTGACCGTCGGCCGGATGCTCGTCGGCTGGGAGGCCGTGGTCATCGGCACTCCACCCCTCTCCGGAGGCATCGTCGCCGCCATCATGATGGCTGAGGCCGCCACCCAGAAGGGGCTTACCGAGCTTGCAGTGCTGGCCACGGTCATCTACGTGGTCCAGGGCTTTGCCGGATACCCCCTCACCGCCCTCTGCCTGAAGTCCGAGGGCAAGCGTCTCCTTAACATCTGGCACAACGACAAGGAGGCTCTGGCGCACCTCACGAAGAGCAAAGAACCCGGCACCCCCGAGGTCCGTCAGGCCCTGCTGCCCCCCCTGCCGGAGAAGTATCAGACCACCTTCACGCACCTCACCAGCCTTGCCGTGGTGGGGGTCGTCTCCGACCTCGCCGCCTCCTCGCTTAAAAAGTACCTCATCAGCATCAACCCCGCCTATGGCGCCTACTCCCTGCACCCGCTGGTCATCTGCCTGATCTTCGGCGCCATCGCAGCGGAGCTGGGCATCGTGGAGCGCCGTCCCCTGAACAAGGCCGGCTCCTTTGGCTTCCTGCTGACGGCTCTCATGGGCTTCATCATGGGAATGCTGAATAAAGCCACGCCCGCCATGATGCTGGAAATCCTACGCCCTCTGGCAATCATCATCGTCGTCGGAGTGACTGGGTTGCTGATCCTCTCCGCCCTGGTGGGCAAGCTACTCGGCTACACCAGGCCCATGGCAATGGCTCTGTCTCTGACGGCGCTCTACGGATTCCCGCCCAACTACGTCCTTACGGACGAGGCCTCAAAGGCTCTGGCTGAGAACAAGGAGGAGTACGACTTCCTGATGAGCCAGATGCTGCCCAAGATGTTGGTCGGCGGTTTCGTGACCGTGACGATCACCTCGGTCATCCTGGCTGGTATCTTCATCAACCTACTATAGTCTCTCAGTTATTATCTATCGCCAGGCACAACGCGAACGAGCTGGTGCCGTCAAGGCTGTGGCAACTGACAAGTCAAATCCGACAAGCCTGTGACACTGAGCGTTCAACGAAACTCAACGAAAGAGGAGGTTGGGGCCTGAGGCCCCGGCCTCCTCTTTTTCTCTTGTGCTCTCTGAGCCCAGGCCTCTCTGAGGGAGCGGGGTTAGAGGGCGCAAAAAAGCCCGAGCTCGTGCTCGGGCGCTTGCATCGTTTCTCTTTTGAAAAGAACGTTATTTCTTCTTCACGGGAGCCTTCCGGGCCGGGGCTTTTGCCGCAGCATTCGCCTTTCCCAAGGCGTAGCCGACCGCCTTGCCGGGGACAGACTTGGGATCGACAGCCAGGAAGGCCTTCTGGGTGGCTTCGCTTGAACCGTCGTAGACCGTACCATAGATCTCATTGCCCAGCATGTCGTAGTGCTTCAGGTAGGTGACTGCGAACTTCTTGCCGTCAGGGGTGTACTCGTAGCGATACTCGGTGAAGTACAGAGCGCCCGCCACCTCGGGAGAGATGCTGTACTTCGACATCAGAAGATCGATCGTCTGCTGCTTCACCGAGTTGTTGGTGTAGTATTTGCGGGTGACTGCAAAGGGGACGTCGCCCTCCTTCCCGTAGTCCAAAAGGTACCACTGCATCTTGATGTGATCCTGACCAAAATTTTTCTGCTTTGCCGGATCCCAGGCCTGAGCCGGTACGGCGATGCCCACCGCTGCCGCCAGAAGCAACACAAAAAGAACTGCCTTCTTCACGTTACAACACAACCCTTCCCAAAATGGTGATGCCTGTTGAAACCCTCAACCGTGTTATTGTAACACAGAAACCTCCATCGCCTCCGCAAAATAGCCCTAAAGCGACGCCGAAACGATTGACAGTATAAGGCGATCGAGCCAACAGGTCCATAAGCACTTTCCGGTATCTTGTCGCCTTGAACCCTGACCCGGAAAGGGCCCAAGAGCCCCAAACCCAACTTCCTTGACGTCCTTCCTCAGAAGGCCCGAGCCCCAAGCCCGTTGCTGATGGGCCTTTCCCAGCCGTCCGATGGGGCATTGTAGAGACGCCCACCAACCCACAGCTCCGAAGAGCCGCCCCCGTCCAGGTTCAGAGCGTAGCTCACGCCCCGTGACTTCAAAAACTCCGCCGTCTCCGCAAGAGAGGCTCCCACGCTGTGCAGCCCGTTGCGCCCGTCGATGACCAGGAAGAACCACTCTCCCTCTTTCGTCAGGCCCACGACGGACCTGGGGTGCCTCAGGCGGACCAGCGATGTGTCAAACCCCTCGTCCTCAATCCGGACTTCCCCCCCGCTCAACAGGATCGGGCCGGCCTGCAGGACGTGGTCCATCTCTGTCCAGGAAGTTCCGTCACGCCCCGTCATTTCGTTATCGATGAACACGGAGTCCCCCACTTTCAGAGTGCGGCTCAGAAGACCGGCGGTGTTCCCGTAACCTGCCAGCACCTGGGTTCCGGGTTCTATCCCGGTTCCACCGCCATCCCGGACTGCCGTGCAGACCCCATCCTGCACTACAACCTCTGTCACCGGGATGTTCGAGGGGGTAGGACGGCCGTAGTGATGGGTGTAGAGCGAGAGGCAGTCGCCCTTGAAGAATCGGTTGACCGCGTTCAGTTCCATCCAGCCCTGAGCGACCTGCACCGTCCCAGTCCAGGAGACCTCACCGAACAGGGCGTGTTTCTGGGTGTCCCAGCCCACGCTGCTACGGCCTTTATAGGGCTTATTGAGCAGCACGTGGCCGGCCTTCAGAGCCCCGATAGGGATCCCTTTCCTTCGGCCCGTGACGCCAAAAAACCCCGCGTTCACCGCTGCGTCGGCCCCGAAGGCCTGTGCCATGGTAGAGAGGGGCTCCAGAACGGAAAGCCCCTGAGAGGGCACGAGCGGAAACATCTCAAAACGATTGGGGTCCAGCGTGAGCAGGACCCGGTAGAGCGGGAGGATCTCCAGGTTCTCGTTGGAAAGGGACGGGAGAATGCGGACCGTCCTGCCCTGCCCCTTTGCCGCAGCCCGCAGACGGCGCACCTGGGCGTAATCGTCCAGGAGAGGGCTGCTCAGGCGCCATTCATAGTTGGGCTGAGACTCCTTCGTCTGAAAGCCCTGGCGGGCCAGGGCCGCCTTGACCCTCAGGACCTCCTCCTTCTCGTCGAAGCCGTCCACCAGGACGCGCCACTTCGGGATGCCGGTCGCGACCCCGCTCCGGTCTATCTCAAGCGTCATCCCCGGCTTTGGGGAAAACCGGACCTTCAGGGAGAGCCCCTTCCCCGCCTTGGCCACAGCAGAGAGGATCCCTCCCGCCTCGGTCGGAGTGAGCTTGCGGTCCGGGCCAAAGCTCTGTCCCTGCACCTTGAAGAGGGCAGGCGTCATATGACGGACCACCAAGAGGCAGCCCCGCTCAAAGTCCGAGAGAGAGTTCAGGTCTCCGGCGGGAAGGGCAGCCCTCAGAAACGGCGCCGCGCCCGACAGGACTTCGGCCTCCACCCCCAGCCCCAGAGCCTGAATGCTCCAGCGCAGCGCCTCGCGCCTCGTGACCGGGGTCTTCATGTTCCCGAGTTCCTCGGGCACGAGCCCGCTCTTCAACAGGAGCGCCGCCCCGTTTTTTCCTCCTCCGCCCCCGGCGCCCAGGTTACGCGCCTCCCAGAGGCGTTCCAGAAAGGTGCCTCGCTCCACCGTCGCGGAGAACGCCGGAACAGTCCCCAAAAAGCCCCCAAAACCCAAAAAAAACCATAACGCCAACAGGACGAGCCAAGGGGCCCTCCGCTTGGGCCTGCCATACAAAAATCTCATATTTCCAAACTCCTTAATCAAATCAACTGGGGCTCTGCCGTGGCTACCGGCCGCCTCACGGCGACCGATAGGTTGCCGACGGCGTTGCCGGTGCCCTGCCGCAATGAGGTACAGTTACCTTATTGCGGCCCATACCCCGCCGAGTCCTCTGGACTCCTGTCGCTCATTTGAAAAGGGTCAAGGGAACTTGTTTGTTCCCTTGCGGGTGTGGGCGTGGGAAAACCCACGGTTTTTAACCTGTGCTTCGAGGCAGAAAGCGAGTGATTCAGCTAAGCCACACGCTCTCCTTCTTTCCAGACGGAGGTGATGGGCCGCGCTCCGGAGGCGTAGGCAAAGGCAGCCGGCCCCTCGCCGTCCAGCACCAGGAAATCGGCCAGCTTGCTCGGCTCGATGCTGCCGACCTCGCGCTCCAGCCCGATGGCCCAGGCGGCGTTGAGGGTCGCTCCGGTCAAAGCCTCCTCCGGGGTCATCCCCATACCCATCACGGCCAGGCTGAACACAAAGGGCATGGACTCGCAGAAGCAGGAGCCCGGGTTCAGGTCCGTGGCCAAAGCAACCGGCGCCCCTTTTTCGATCATGGTCCGGGCGCGCGCAAAGGGCTTGCGCAGGCTGTAGGCTGTGGCAGGCAAAAGCACGGCCGTCACCCGCGCCGCAGCCATCGCATCGATGCCGGCGTCGGAAGCCGCCAGCAAGTGCTCCGCCGAGACGCATCGCATCTCCCCAGCCAGGGCCGCGCCTCCGAGGTCGTTCACCTCGTCGGCATGGACCTTCAGACGAAAGCCCAGCTCCCGGGCCCGGTTTAGGATCCGGCGACTCTCGGCCACCGAAAAGACCCCCTCCTCGCAGAAGATGTCACAGAAACGGGCTATCCCCTGCTCCTTCACCGCCGGGAGCATCTCGTCCAGCAAAAGCCTGACGTAAGCCTCCGGATCGTTTTTGTGCTCCTCGGGAACAGCGTGGGCACCCATGAAGGTAGGGACGACGGTCTGAGGCGTTGTGCGGCCCAGCCTGTCGATGACGCGCAGCATCCGCAGCTCCGACTCCGTGTCCAGCCCGTAACCGCTCTTTACCTCTATCGTCGTGGTCCCGTAGCTCAGGGTCGAGGCCAGAAGAGCGCGGGAAAATTCATAGAGGTCATCATCCGAAGCGGAGCGAACGGCCCTGACGGAGGAAAGGATCCCGCCGCCGGCCTTGAGGATGTCGAGGTAAGGACGCCCGGCCAGCCGCATGGAGAACTCTGACTCGCGCCTGGCCGCAAAACAGGCGTGGGTGTGAGGGTCCACAAAGCCGGGGACCACCGCCGCCCCCCCCAGGTCGAACTCCTTCACCGTTCGATCTGACAGACGGCGCTCCACCTCGTCGCGCCGCCCCACTGCCAGAAAACGCCCACCCTCGACCAGAAAGCACCCGTCCTCCAGGACGGAGAGCTTTGCCTGATCGGGCCCACAGGCAGGGCCTGAGCCCAAGAGAGGCGTGTAGATACGCGCGCGCTTGAAAAGCTTGAGAGTCATGACCGACCAGCTCCTTAGAAAATTTTCAGCCCGTTTAAACCCAGGTCCCGCTGTCCTTCTGTTCCGCCGAGCAGGGAGAATCAACAGGCCACAGAGAGACTCCCGCGGCTCTCCCTGCGGCCTGCACTGCAGCCACGTGGCGCCGTCAGGATATGGCGACGCCGTTCATTATAGTAAAAAGCCTCCGAAGGGGCCAGGGCAAAACGCGCAAAGCCAAGGTTGGTAGGAATTTAAAAAGTCCCGGCTAGTCCAGCGCCCCTACAGCGTCCTCCACGGCCTTCAGGACCGCTCCGTTCTCCACCAGCTCTTGGCTCTTCCGGATCAGGGGGTGCAGGTACACGTCCTTTCGGATGAAGGGGATGGAGGTTCGGATGCAGGCATGAGCTGCGGCAACCCCCTTGCCCGGCCGGGTCGGCAGGCTGAACTCAAGGGCCTGGGCTCCGGTGAGCAGCTCAATGGCGATTATCTTGCGGACGTTGTCAAGGATCAGCGCGCCCTTGCGGGCGGACCAGCCGCCCATGGAGACGTGATCCTCCTGGTTGGCCGACGTGGGGATGGAATCGACGGACGAGGGGTGCGCCAGGACCTTGTTCTCGGAGACGAGGGCGGCGGAGACGTACTGAGGGATCATGAAGCCGCTGTTCAGGCCGCTGCTCTCTATCAGGAACGGGGGCAACCCGGAGAGGGACGAGTCGACCATGCGGGCCTGACGGCGCTCGGAGATGCTGCCGAGCTCCGCGACAGCGATGCCGAAGAAGTCCATCGCCAAAGCCAGGGGCTCGCCGTGGAAGTTGCCACCGCTCAAGACGGCCCTGTCGTCCGGAAAGATGAGAGGGTTATCTGTCACGGAGTTTATTTCCGTCTCCAGGACGGAGCGGACGTAGCTCAGAGCGTCGCGGCAGGCCCCGTGGACCTGAGGAACGCAGCGCAGGGAGTACGCGTCCTGCACACGCCCACCCTTATGCTTCTCGACAATCTCGCTCGCCTCGATCAGGCGCCTCATGTTGGAGGCTGAGTCCGACTGCCCTTTGAACGGCCTGAGGGCGTGGGTTCGGGCGTCGTAACCGTAGGAGACCCCGTGCAGCGCCTCAAAGGACATCGCGGCCGCAATGTCGGCCGTGCGCGCCAGAGCCTCAGCATCCACGAGGGCCAGGGCCCCCACCGAATTCATCACCGTCGTTCCGTTGTTGAGCGCCAGTCCCTCCTTAGCGCCCAAGGTCAGGGGAAGGAGCCCCTCGGCCTCCAGCGCCTCCCGGACGGACACCGTCCTGCCCTTGTAATCGGCCTGACCTTCCCCCAAAAGCGCGATGGCCAGATGCGACAGAGGGCAGAGGTCGCCCGAGGCCCCGACAGAGCCCTGGCAGGGGATGTGGGGATGGATGCCCGCGTTCAACAGCGAGATCAGGCCCTTGAGGGTGGCAAGGCGGATGCCCGAATGGCCCCGACTGAGAGTATTAATGCG
>JAAYOR010000096.1 GCA_012520235.1 Fretibacterium sp. | reverse complement strand
TACGCCATAGCGTAAGACGGATGGGAGCGGAAGTATCTCCTACGATAGCCGAACCTACACACCCAGCGGGCCTGAAAGCAGCACTATGGCTCACGCTTCTGTGGAGGTAAGGGATACTCTCTCGGGGAAGATATGGGTCGTTTACAAGGGGCGGCGCATTGAGATGAAGGAGGTTGAGAAACCAAAGCGTGCCACCCCAAGCAAAGTGCTGGCAGACAAAAAGGACAAGCCCGTGAAAACCCACAAGCCTGCCTCGGACCACACCTGGAGGCGCGGCTTCAAGGAACACCCCTACGTTGCCAAAGAATATCAGGATCCGGGAGTGGCTCTTTCCACTTACACTTAGGAGTGACATTTTATCTGAACAATTAGGGAGTGGACCGAAGGTTTAGCGTAGCTACTCGGCACATTTGGAGCCTACGGCTCCGAAGTAGCCGGTCGCCTACTTATGCGGATTTGAATCTGTGTTCATCCGTGTCCATCCGTGGTTCTTTTTTTAGTCTGTGCGAAGTTTGAGTCCATAAATTCTAATTCTATTTTTTGCTGTTATCGTCAATCAATGAGTCTTCTTTTTTTGTTTTCTGTACCAACTTATCAAAATCGCTTTGATACAATTTATCTTGAATCACTCTATATTTTTCAAATTCACTTTCAGCAAAACTTTTGGCAATCTCAGCAGAGACTTTACCTTTATTTTTCAAAATATCTTCTTCGTTGAATTCTAAAAATACATCCAGCCGCTTCGCCCAATCTTCCATTGTCATAGGTATTTTACGTCTTGCCTGCCTTTCAGCATAATCCAAATACATGGTTACAAACTGGTTTAAGTCTTCGATTTCAGTTCTTGAAAGATAGTTCTTTGCAATACTGACATCAGATTTCACAATTTTCCCTCCAGGCGCATTTTTCCAAGTAGTGAGTCCCATATGTTCTTTTTTATGATCAGCTCGTTCTACAATCAACTCAGCAGCTGTATGATGATGTATTGCATAATGTAACTTATTTTGAACAGCAGCAAAAAAATCTTGCGAGGTCTTTGCTGTAGGTGAATAGTCCATTGCAGTAGAATAAATATCAGTGATTTTTTGATAGAACATTCTTTCACTTGCCCTGATTTCTCTAATTTCATCAAGCAAATGTTCAAAGTATGCTCCATCAAATACTTGGCCGTTTTCCAATCGTTGCTTATCTAAAACATACCCTTGTATAGTAAAAGTTCTTAATACATTTGTTGCCCATTGGCGAAATTGAGTGGCTCTAATTGAATTAATGCGATAACCTACAGAGATGATTGCATCTAAGTTATAGAATTTCATTTTATATGTTTTACCATCTGAAGCAGTTGCCGAGGATTGCTCGGTAACTGAATCCTCCTCTAATTCTTTAGAAGCAAATATATTTTTTAGATGAAGGCTGATATTGTCTGTGGAACAGTCAAATAGCTCCGCCATAGCTTTTTGAGTAAGCCATATGCTCTCATTATGTACCCTAACTTCTATACCATCCTCACCTACTTGTTTAGTGAAAACAATGAAATCTGTTGTGCTGTTTCTTATTTGGATTTTTTTTCTATTTTCGCTCATATGCTTCTCCTTTTTCATCGTCTTCAATAGAATTTTGTTGCTGATTTCTCACTTTGTGGAAACGCTGAAATCTTGTTCGCTATTGCCTTTTTCCCCTGTAGTATATGGCGTCCTCCGTTCCTCTCGAATCGCTCGTTTCGATTAAACTACACGATTCAAGGGGATAACGCAAGAGTCAAGCGCCTGCGACAAGCCCGTTACGTGACGTTAAGATTGGCGTCATTAAAAAGTATTCAAATAGAGCCATAATACTAATGAAAGGATCTTCGTTTTTCTTGCCGGGCTCTTAAAAATTTTAGAAAGGGACGTGAGAAGATGAAATTAAGAAAAGCATTTTTGATCGGAATGGCGTTTGCCCTACTTGCTGCAGGTGCAGCGTTTGGGGGAGGAGCCGGGGACGCGCAGAAAAAACTTATCATCGCCCACAGGGGCGCGTGCGGCTACCTGCCGGAGCACACTCTGGAGGCCAAAGCTCTGGCCTTCGGGCAGGGCGCGGACTACCTGGAGCAGGACCTGGCCATGACGAGCGACGGTCATCTGATCGTCATCCACGACCACTTTCTGGACGGACTCTCGGATGTTGCCCAAAAATTCCCGAACCGCAAGCGTGAGGACGGACGCTATTACCTTCTCGACTTCACCCTGGACGAGGTGAGGTCCCTGAACATGACGGAGAACTTCAAACTCAAGGACGGCAAGCAGGAGGCCGTGTACCCTGGGCGTTTCCCGCTCTGGAAGTCCACCTTCAAGTTCCACACCTTTGAGGAGGAGATCGAGTTCATACAGGGGCTGGAGAAATCCACCGGCAGGACCATCGGCATCTACCCCGAGATCAAGGCCCCTTGGCTGCACCACAAGCACGGCAAGGACATCGCGAAGGCCACCCTGGAGGTCCTCAAGAAATACGGCTACACCAAGAAGACCGACCCCGTTTATCTTCAGACTTTCGACTTCAACGAGCTGAAGCGCATCAAGACGGAGCTGATGCCTGCCATGGAAATGGATCTGAAGCTGGTGCAGCTGATTGCCTACACGGACTGGCATGAGACCGAGGAGAAGACCGAGGACGGGAAGTGGGTCAACTACAGCTATGACTGGATGTTCCAGCCCGGAGCGATGGACGAAGTTGCGAAGTACGCCGACGGCGTTGGCCCGGGGTGGTACATGCTTCTGGACCAAGAGAATTCGAAAAAAGGCGACTTCAAGTACCATCCCCTGGTGGAGGAGCTCAAGAAGCACAAGATGGAGGTTCATCCCTACACCCTGAGGAAGGACGCCCTGCCGGACTTCTGCGAGAACATTGATGAGATGTTCGACGCCATGCTCAACAAGGCTGGGGCCACCGGGGTCTTCACCGACTTCCCGGATCTGGGGGTTAAGTTCCTGGAGGACCAGAAGCGCTGAGCTGAACCCTTCCCCATTTTAAGGATACGAGCGAATCGGTTAGGACCCCGGCCATGGTCGGGGTCCTAACCGATTGGATATCTGTCAGAGATTTTACCCAGAGGTGATAGGTCAATCAGCGTTGAGCGGGAGGGATGGGTCGGGCGAGAGGTCCTGCGGGCTCCAGACGCCGCGATCCCAGCAATTGCGCCCTGCGGCTGCTATCATGACAGCGTTGTCGGTGCAGCGGTTGGGGGCTGGGAGATAGGCCTTCCAGCGTCGTTCGCCGGGCTGGGTCAGAGCGGCCCTGAGGGCGCTGTTGGCGGCGACGCCTCCGGAGACGGAGAGGTTGCGGATGCCGGTCTGCCGGACGGCGAGGGCGACTTTGGTCACGAGGGCGTCGGTCACGGCCCTCTGAAAGGACGCGCAGAGGTCCGGGATAGGGAGAGAGGAGTCACCCTTTTGGAGGCGCTTCACCTGCCACAGGAGCGCTGTCTTGAGCCCGCTGAAGCTGAACTCCACCTCGTGGGTGTGTTTCAGGGGGACGGGAAAATCAAAGGCCTTGGGGTTTCCGGTGCGGGCCAGCCGATCTATCTGCGGGCCGCCGGGATAGGGCAGCCCCAGCACACGGGCGGCTTTGTCATAAGCTTCTCCTGCTGCGTCATCGCGCGTCTCTCCGAGGAGCGAGTAATCGCCAAAATCTTTCACCTTGAGGATCTCCGTGTGTCCGCCCGACACGATGAGCGAGAGGAAGGGGGGCTTCAGGTCCGAATCCACGAGAGGGGCGAAGAGATGTCCCTCCAGATGGTTGACCCCAATAAGGGGAACCCCCCAGACCTGCGCCAGGGCGCGGGCTGTCTGCACCCCGACGATGAGCGAACCCATCAGGCCCGGCCCCTGAGTCACGGCAATGAGGCTGAGTTGGGGGCCGGTTGTCCCTGCGAGACGAAGGACCTCGTCGATCAGGGGGAGCAGATTCTCCTGATGCTTGCGGGCGGCAAATTCCGGGACCACCCCGCCGAAACGGGAGTGATCCTTTATCTGGCTGGAGAGAAGCTCCGCTACGACGGTGCGTGTACCGGAGAGCACTGCGACGGCAGTGTCGTCACAGCTGGTCTCAATCCCCAGGGTCAGGCTCATCGGAGTGGGGCCCCAAAGACCGTCGCATCCTCTCCCAAGGAGATGTTTATCCGGCTTCCCGGCTTCAGGGACGGGGCGCGCAGGGCCAGGATGCCGGTCGTGCCAGTGGGCAGGTCACCGATGACGTGAAAGGCCTTGTCGGTGAGGATGTCCTCAGAGGTGACCTGATGGCCTCCGATGACGAGCTGTGTCGGGTCAAAGGTCCAGTTTTTCACGGCCCGGTAGCGCAGCACGAAGACGTCGTGCCCTTTGAGCCTTCCCTTTGATTTGCTATGCGAATCAAAGTAGTAACCCAGACTGTTGGACACCCAGTCGTAGACGTCGCGATCCTTTTCAAGTTTTTTCCTTAAAGAGGACGGGAGCCAGGTGACGTCCATCTCCGCCCGTGCGTTCAGGACGAGGTCACCCAGAACTTGAGCATCCACCCACATCTTAGCTGTGTGAGAGTCGAGCAGAGCCCTCCAGCTTTTCGAGGCATGAGCCCAGACGGGTCCGGCCAGGAAGAGGGAGAGGATAAAAAGAAGAAGAAGCGGGATGCATTTTGCTTTGTCTTTCATGATTGATGACCTCCGAATCTCTTTATTTTTCTGAGGAGGGGATGTTGTCCCTCTCTTCTTGAGCTCTAGAGCTTGGGTCTGCCGGTCCTTTCCTCAGCCCCAGGGCTTCGGCGACCCATCGCCACTCGTCACACCTCAGCGCCAGGGTTGCAGCGGCGTAGGCGATTGTCCCGCAGGCAGGGACCCAGAGACACCAGAGGGCACGGGTGTGAAAGGCTGCGCTCGGGTCATAAGGCCGGAGGAGGGAACAGCCCCAGACGGCCAGGCCTGTCACGACGAGAGCGAGGGAGCTCTTGCCCAACCAGCTCCAGGAGAGGATATGGAGGGGTTGTCCCAGTTTTTTGCGGATGTAGCTGAGCCCTAACAGGCCAGAGAGTGTGAAGGCGATGCTGGGCGCCAGAGCCAGACCGGCGTAATCCATGGGGAACATCAAGGCGAGGGAAAAAAGGGCCGTGGAGGCGACGCTGAAGAGGGTGACGATGAAGGCCTGACGCGGCATAGAGAGGGAGTAGAGCGCGCGCATTACCACGGTGGAGCAGGCCATGCCAGGGAGGCCCAGGATGCTCAGGCTCAGGCTCAGGCTGGTGGCGTGCCAGGCTTGCTCGCCAAAGGCCCCGCGGACGAAGAGGACATGGACGAACGGGGTGGATATCAGTATCAGCCCCAGGCTTGCGGGCAGGACGATGAAGAGAGCGAAACGCAGGGCGCTCCGCAGGGTGACCAGAAAATCCTCAACCCCTGATGCTCGCGAAAGCTGTGGTAGCACCGCCTGAGAGATGGCGATGACGAAGAGCCCCAGAGGAAGCTGCAGGATGCGGTTGGCGTAGTTCAGGACCGAGATGCTCCCCTCCTGAAGGAAGGAGCCCAACATGCGGCTGATGACGGGGTTGAGCTGATTGAGCGAGAGCCCCGCCGCATAAGGTAAAAATAAGGCCATCATGCGGCGCAGATCCGGGTCCTTGAGGTCCGGGCGTTCCGGTCTCAGGACGGCCCCAAGCCTGACGCCCCAGAGCCATTGCGTTAGAAAATGCGCGGTCCCTCCACAGAGGACGGACAGAGCCAATCCATGTACGCCCCAGCGGGAGACGAACAGCGGGGCCGTGAGTATGAAGGTGAGGTTGCTGAAGGCGGGGGCAAGAGCGGGGACAAAAAAGGAGCCCAGGCTGTTCAGAGTGCCCATGGCAAGGGCGGCCAGGGAGATGACGAAGAGGAAGGGGAACATCATGCGGGTGAGCTGTGTGGCGAGGGTGGCGCTCTTGGAGTCGAAGCCCGGGGCTATGAGGGTCGTCAAAAGAGGCGCTGCCAGGATGCCCACCAGGGTCACAGCCGACGCGGCGACGATCAGGACGGTCATGGCCTGACGGGCCAGAGAGAGGGCGCGCGAGCGGCTTGTCTTAAGCGCCTGAGAGAAGACGGGGACGAAAGCTGCGGAGAGGGCCCCTTCGGCCACGAGCTGGCGGGCCAGGTTGGCCAGAGTATAAGCGACGTTAAAAGCGTCAAGGCGGGCTGTCGCTCCGAAGAAAGCGGCCGTCACCACCTCGCGCACTAAGCCCAAAACGCGGCTCACCAAAGTTCCGGCCATCATAAGAATGGCATGCCGAACCATCCGGGAAGACCCCTGCACTTTTCGTCCGCCCCCTCTGCTATCTACAGGAGGTATTGTACCTCAAACGACCGGGGCAGGAAATGGCCTTCAGAATGGTTCGGGCACACAAAGGACGCCCCCGGCCGGGGGCGTCCTTGTCAGGGTGTCGTCTCAGCGCAGTTCCAGGACCTCGTAGGGCCAGGCTTCGCTCGCCTCGCCGGCTTTGCCGGTGTGGAACTCCACATGCTGCACCACGTCCGATTTAAGGGTTACCACAAGGGTCATATCGCGCTTGGACATCTCGTAAGAGAGGATGTTGACGCCCCGCTCCCCTTTGGGGGTCTCGCGTACCGTGGGGGTCCCGACCTTTGAGCGCAGTGCGTCCATCGTCATGCCGATGGCCTCAAAGCCCAAAAACGTCTTGCAGGCGGCTTTAGTCGTGGCTTTGAAGTAGATGTCGCGAGTTTTGCCCGAGCTCTTCAGGAGCTGGAAGAGCGCTCCTTTTGAGCTCCAGGTCTCGATAGTCCCTCCGTCTTCCGCCTCCACGTCATCAAGACGTTCCCACCCTTTGGGGGCTTTTGAGAGGATCTGAGCGCGGGCTTTCATGTAGCGCTGAAAGAGGTTTTCGGCAACCTTGCTCTTGGGGCCCATCTTCAGACGGATGCCCTCGCTGAAAATCCAGCCCTCCTTGCCCTGCACCTTCACCTTGTACCAGAGCTCTTTCTGTGGCCCCCTCCGGACGGCGCTGGGGACATTGACTCCCTCTTCGGGCAAGTCCACCTCCTGGTATTGAGAGTTTTCATCCGTCTTTTTGTAAAGCCGGACGGGGTTCTCCAGTGCAAAAGCCCTCTGCTCCGCAGCCTCCGCCTCATAAGGCAGGGCAGAAAAAGCAAGTAACAGCAACAACAGGGATACGACGATGAAGTTAACCTTTCTCATCAATGATTTCCTCCTTAGGATTTTAGAATTCACCTGAAATTGAGATGCAGGGCTTTCTCCAAAGCTGGCAGCCTGCATCAGATCTCCACGAGTTCGTATTTTTGCGTGCCCATCCCAAGCTTTTCTGCATGATCCAGCTGCACCTCCCAGTTGGCGTCGATGTGGGCGCCCCGGATCTTGTCCGCGCCCGGAGACAGGCTATCCGGGTCGAGGATGCTGTTGGGGTTGCCGGGCTGGGCGTTCATCATATTCACGCAGGCCCTGTCAAGCGCCACAGGGTCAAAGGAGGCAAAAATGCCGACGTCGGGGATGAGGAAGGCGTCGCTCCAGGCGCAGCAGTCGCATTCGGGCGTGACGTTCATCAGGAAATTGATGAAGGCGACGTGCCCTTTTTTCTGGCTCCAGGCTCCGAAACCGTATTCAGCCAGTCGCTTTAAAAACTGGACGTTGTCGGTGTGGTCGCCCATCTTGATGCAGGAGACGGGACACACTGTAGCGCACTCCCCGCACCCGATGCAGCTTTTGATGTCCACGTGGGCCTTGCCGTCCCGTATGGAGATGGCAGCCTCGGGGCAATGTGAGGCACAGGTCCCACAGCCCACACAGTCCGGCTCTGAGATGTCTGGGTGGATATAGGCATGCTGATCCTCCTTACCTTTGGCAGGAGCGCAGCCCATGGCGAGGTTCTTGATCGCTCCGCCGAAGCCTGTCATCTGATGCCCTTTGAAGTGCGTCAGCACCACCATGCTGTCGGCCTCGACGATGTCATGAGCGAGCTTGACCTTGGTGAAAAATTCGCCCTGGATGGGGAACTCGATGAAATCGTTGCTGCAAAGCCCGTCCGCGATGATCAGGGGAGCGCGGACTGTGGCGTAGGAGTAGCCGTGTTCCAGGGCTGTCTCAAGATGGTCCACAGAATTTTTACGGCTGCCCAGGTAGAGCGTGTTGGTGTCCGTGAGAAAGGGCTTGGCTCCGGCCGAGCGGACCGCATCTACGATTTGACGGGCAAAGACGGGATTGAGGTAGCTGTCGTTGCCTCGCTCTCCAAAATGAAGCTTTATGGCCGTCAGATCGTCCTCCTTCAGGATGCTGGAGATTTTCATGATCTCCATGATCTTTTTGAGCTGATTGATCTTGTTTCCCTCGGCGCTGCGGGTTCGGAAGGGCGCAAACCATACTTTGGAAGCGCTGGAGTTGGAAGACATACTGCAAAAACCCCCTCTGAAAAAGATGAGGTGTTTCCGTGCCTGGTAAGGTGGGAGGAAGACCTCTTTTCCATTATACATGCATGTGTACGAGCATGGACAGGAAAAGTGTCGGGGAGATTAGCGCTGACAACCCCTGCAACGTACAGTTCCTGTCCCGAGGGCTTGTTTGGCTTCTCTACGCTCTCAGTCTTTCTTCCGACAAAGGGCGAGGGCAAGAATCGCGAACACCGCTATCGCGCTTGTGCCTGTGTTGCATCCACCGCCACCGACTGGCTTTCCTTTCGGACTCGGAGGGATGGGTGACTCCGGCTTCATCTCGGCAAGCTTCAGCCCTCCCGAGGGGATGTCCGCATTATGCCCATTGATCTTCACAGCCGTAATCGCAGCACTGTTCAGCGCAGCCTTCGCAACCTTGCCCGTCACGCGCAGCTCGTAGAAATGTCCCTCGGACTGTCCCTCTTCAGCCACGGAAAGGCCCTGCACTGCCTCCCGGTACAGACCATACCGCAGCGAATCGGCCACGAATCCGGCTGTATCCACAGACAAGGACTTTGGTTCGCCGTACAGCGTCACGGTAGTCGTCAGAGTTACGAGGCTGTTGCCCTCCGCGTCTGGCGCCTCCCTCCGGATTGCCCAACCCTCGGCTCGAGTCGGTACAGCGGGAGCTTTGGGAGTCGGCGTGGGTTCTGGTTCGGGAGGGGTGGGAAGCGTTTCAGTCAGCGTGTAGGTCTCTGTCGCGAACCGCCCGTCACGTAACGCCACCTTCACCATCAGTTTCGAGGAGGTAAAACCGGGGAGAGGCGTTCCCTTGATCGTGACGTCTGTGTCATCGGGGTTCGTAGAAACGATAAAGGAGGCGTTCAGGTCGCTCCAGCTTTCCGGGGACGAGGGCACGACGTTGACCGAAGCGACCTCGGAATACGCCAGCCCGCTCACCGTCAACCTCCCCACGTAGGGCGCCCCGCCCTTGGCACTGGAGGGGTTAGGCGTCAGGGGCATCTCAAACGGGAGTTTTTTCATCAGCGTGTAGCCGCGCTTGAGGGCCTTCAAAACGCCGCCCCCCAGATCTACAGATACGACCAGGTTCAGGTCGGTGTTCAAGACATCGCTATTGCCGTTGACCGTGCCTGCCACGACGAATACATTATTGGGACTGAGCGTCACGGACGGCAGCGCTGACCAGACAGCCGGATTGGCTGGTGTCACGTCCGCATTCGTCACGTTCACCCCCTTAATATTTGCCAGCCGCACTGTGCCCCGGTAGGGCTTGCCCGGCTCGAAGTAAGCTGACTCAATGGCTTCCCCCAGTTCGGGAGCCTTCAGCGTGAAGGCTTTGATGCAGGCGTTGACGGGGTCCGGCAGGTTATATTCACCGACCTCGTAAGCTCCATCAAGCCAAGTATCCCCATCGCTGGAGAAATAGCTTTCACCAGGATTGCAGACGGCATTCTCCGAGTACCAGGCTATATTTTTTTCTATGGCCAGGGGATAGTCATAGCCGGGTGTCGTCATCTTGAGGACCACGCTGAACTTCTCGCCTTTGCTCAGCGAAACCGGGACGTCCAGATCCACCGTGTGGTAACCGGCGAAGGGGAAGACGCCGTCTTGTCCGGACACGAGGTTGCTGAACAGAGGGGCAGCGCCTTCCCCCTTGTAGACCCTCAGCTCAAAGCTCGCGTTGGCCGCCGTGGTGTAAAAGGAGACCGCCTTCAGGGTCTCGTCACTGCCCGCCGTGAAGACGTTGCCCATCCAGCCTTTGTTCTTTTCAACCCCATCAACCCCACGGGTCTCACACCAGCCCAGATCGTCGTACCCGTAGTTGTGGTCATACATCTTATCTGCCGAAGCCACCCGAAAGACCGCGCCCTCCTTAAGGGACCATTCCTCATAGGAGATCCAGAAGTAACCCTGCTCCCCCCAATCTGTCCCCCAGCTGTTCTTCGCCAGCCAGGCGCCGTCATTCTTGGGCGGCGGGATCAAATCGGAGGAGTTAAAGTTGTTCTTGGAGTAGTTGTCGTTCCACCCCACGACCAGAACCTGGTGGCCATCGCCCACTTCACCCTTGGGATTATAGAACGATTTTTCACCCGGCGAGTAGAACTTCTTGTAGTGGGAATAGGCAATGGAGAGTCCCCCATTTTCCATTATAAGCCGCTTCCAGGCATCGTTCCCCAGTCTCTCCGGCACAGAGTCCGGTTGAGACCAGCCATACAGATAAAAGGCGTCTCGCAGGTGCAGTGAGTTCGGATATTCCGAGGCGGTCTTGTCGGGGGAAAAAGGTTCTTCGTAGGGCAGGTCGTTTTCGGCAACTAAGCCTGTCCAGCGTGCCAGGGTTGCCGTTGCCTTGGTGTTAGTCCCCCCCTGGTTCAGAATGTCTCTGGGCAGCTTCTTGAATCCTTTGTTCTCCTCCTCGTAGGCGAACCAGGCCAGGTGCAGTTCCGAAAGGTTGAGGTTCGGGTCGTTTGGATCTCCCCCAAACTGTGTCAGGTAGGATGACTCGGCCGCAGCGATAGCCGCGAAGCTCCAGCAAGCCCCATAGGGATTCTGGTCCTTCACAGGGGTCACACGACCCTCATTGCGAAGATCGTAGGCGACTGGGAGGGACCCCTTGTCCGCAAACCTATTCTTTTTCATGAACCGAGAGTAGTCCGCCCCT
>JAAYOR010000001.1 GCA_012520235.1 Fretibacterium sp. | reverse complement strand
TGGAACTACATACAGACGCTTTAAACCTACCCGAATCCAACCGTCCCAGAATGCAAAGAGATTTACAGTTGGCAGTAGCTGAGTATGCGCCTGGCTCTCAGGTGGTTGCTGACGGTAAACTTTATACAAGTCGATACATACGTAAATTAAACGCCAAAACCGTAGAAAATTGGGAATTTGGATGGATTACTGAATGCGAAAACCCCAACTGTGAAACTGTCAACTTTAGGAAACAACAGCCTGGAAATGATGAGCTGTGTATTGCATGCGATACAAAGATTAACCGCAGAAAATGGTTAAAGACGATAGAACCTCGCAGAGGATTCATCTCAGAACGCCCAATTGAAGTCAGGATGACCAAGCCCGATCGCATGTACCGTACAGAAGATTACTATGTGGGCGACCAGCAGCGTCATGTTATCGACACACTTCGGTTCACAATCAACAATTTGTCAATCGTCCTGGAATCCACCACCAATGATTCTTTGGTGGTGAGAACCCAGGAGAGGTTTTCCGTTTGTAATATTTGTGGCTATGCCAAGGAGGGTGCGGATACGCCCATTGGTAAGCATAAAAATGAAATCGGCCGTGATTGTCCAAGTGATAAGGGACAACCGTATTATTTGACTCATGAATTCAAAACAGATGTGGCAAAAATCACATTCGAAGGTGTAGAGTCTGACCAGTACACGGTCATGATTTCCACGTTGTGTGCCATGTTAGAAGCTACGGCTAGAGTTCTTGACGTGGAACGAAATGATTTGCGTGGCTGCTTATATAAAAGCAAGTCAAGAGAAGAGAAAATGGCTTATAGCTTGATTTTATACGATGCCGTTGCAGGAGGGGCAGGACATATCCGTAGACTAGTAACGCAGGACGGACAAGCTCTTAGCAAGGTAATAACGACTGCATACAGGATCACTGAGGGATGTGATTGTGAGCCATCATGCTATAAATGTCTTCGGAATTATTATAACCAGAAGATTCACAATAACCTAAATAGAATGGAAGCGGCATCATTTTTGTCTGGATATCTTGGTGATATCAAGCAAGAAAAAAAGTAGCTTGGATTTACACTCTAAGCGCAAAACCTATACAAAAAGGTCCACAGTTGGTAGAAATTCACTAGGAGTCTGCCGGACAATCAGCGATGTGCTGGAGATAATGGCGTAATCGGGTAGGATCCCGGCCACTAGTCAACCGGGGGGCCGCCCCTCCCCCGTCATGAAAAAGGGAATTCAGGAATACCTGTTTCAGTGGCTTGCGTCGTCCAATTGTTGAAGGGCATCGGTGTTTTGGAGGTTTTCATTTTTTCTCGCATAATCTATTGCCCTGTTGTTGTCTTTATCTTTTGCTTCAGGATCTGCTCCAAATTTCAAAAGAGTTGTTATCACCTCGGGGTTAGAGTTTTTCTCTGCTGCCCACATGAGTGCTGTCCAGCCATCTTCAGTTCGTGCATTGATGTCAGCACCGGCATTCATCAGAGCTGCCAGCACTTCGGGATTAGGATTCTCAAACGCCGCCAAAATGAGTGCTGTCCTGCCATCCTCAGTTCGCGCATTGACGTCAGTACCGGCGTTTATTAGAGTTGCCAGCACTTCAAGATCGGGATTTTTCCACGCCGCCCCCATGAGAGCTGTCCAGCCATCACTATCTTGTGCATTGACTTCAGTACCGGCGTTGATCAGAGCTGTCAGCACTTCAAGATCGGGATTCTTTAATGCCGCCCCCATGAGTGCTGTCCAGCCATCATAATCTTGTGCATTAACGTCAGCACCGGCGTTGATCAGAGCTATCAGCACTTCGGGGTTGGAGCTGTACTGTGCTGCCACCATAAGCGCTGTACGACCATCCTCATCTCGTGCATTGGTGTCAGCACCGGCATTTATCAGGGTTGTCAGCTTCTCAGGGTCGGGGTTGTTCTGTGCCGCCAGCATGAGAGCTGCTTGGCCTTTATCATCTTGTGTATTGACGTTGGCTCCGGCATTTATCAGAGCAGCCAGCACCTCGGGATTAGAGTTGTGCCATGCTGCCCACATGAGTGCTGTCCGGCTTTTATCATCTTGCGTATTGATGTCTGCTCCGGCATTTATCAGAGCAGCCAACACTTCGGGATTGGAGTTGTGCCATGCTGCCCACATGAGCGCTGTCATGCTATTATCATCTTTTGCATTGATGTCAGCACCAGCATTGATAAGGGCTGCCAGCACTTTAGGATTAGAGTTGTACCATGCCGCCCACATGAGTGCCGTCATGTTATTATCATCTCTCGCATTGACGTTGCTACGCCAAACCTCCGGTTCAGCATTGGCGTTGATCAGAGTTGTCAATACTTCGGGATTGGAGTTGTGCCGTGCTGCCCACATGAGTGCTGTTAGGCCCCTATTATCTTGCGCGTTGATGTTGCTACGCAAAACCTTCGGTCCAGCGCCGGCGTTTATCAGAGTAGCCAGTACCTCGGGATTGGAGTTATACCGTGCCGCCCGCATGAGTGCCGTCGAGCCATCATTATCTTGTGCATTGACGTCAGCACCAGCATCAATCAGAGTTGTCAATACTTTGGGATTGGAGTTGTGCCATGCCGCCCACATGAGTGGTGTCATGCCATTATCATCTTGTGCATTGACGTCAGCTCCGGCGTTTATCAGTGTTGTCAATACTTCAGGGTTGAAGTTGTGCCATGTTGCCACCATGAGCGCTGTCCAGCCCTTGTCATCTCTCGCGTTGACGTCAGCTCCGGCGTTTATCAGAGTTGCCAATATTTCAGGACTGGAGCTGTGCCATGTCGCTACCATGAGCAATGTCCAGCCCATATCATCTCTCGCATTGATGTTGCTACGCAAAACCTCCGGTTCAGTGCCGGCGTTTATCAGAGCTGCCAACACTTCGGGATTGGAGTTGTCCCGTGCTGCCCACATGAGTGCCGTCATGTTACATCTCTCGCATTGACGTCTGCGTCATTATTATTGGTAGTGCCATTGATTTCTTGCAAGAAACCTCGTTTGCAAAGTCCAACAAGCATTGTTTTGCGTATTGCTCTTAAAAGTTGTCCTATGAGCCCCATGCAATTCAACCTCCTCGTAGGCTACTGCAAGCAAAAGCAGTGTCCTCTCATATTCTCAATGGCCTTACAGATGTATCATGTTTTTTGTCTGCTGCGTTCTTTGCGTAGGCGCATCCAGAGGCGAGGACAGTTTTTCATCCAGCTGTATACCAAGCATGGAGCCCCTTCTCTTTTTGTTATACAGTTATACAAGAGTATAACACTACCGCCGGTTCGAGAGGTCGCTGTGCTCCACAGATTGCCTGCTTTCCTGAGGTTTTGTTTGAGGGATGAAAGGGCCTGCTGCCCCGTTTCGCTTGGATACCTTTAGCGCAGCTATAAGCAGACGACCGGCAAGCGAAGCACGCTGTGTCGAGTAGCATAGCTAAACCTACGGGCTTCGCCCTTCGGTCCAGTTTATGTCAAAGCGAAGTCCCCACGGCTTCGCTCCGACTCAAAACACTGAATAAATCCGCAACCAGAGGCCGCACGCCGACGTGCGGCCTCTGGTTTTGAGTCTTCAGACGGAGCTCAGAGCTTCTGAAGCCTGACGTGGTGCATTCGCCCTTGACTGTCCGGTCACTTGGCGGTCACCAGCATCAGCTCCACGGGCATGTACTCCGGCAACTCCTTGCCGGCCAGTAGATCCGCTGCGGCCTGGACGCCCTTGGCGCCTATTTCAGCCGGCTTCGGTGCGACCGTAGCGGTCATCTGGCCCTCTTTGACGGCCTTCACCGCGTCGTCGGTGGCGTCAAAGCCCACCAGAAGAACCTTACGGCCGGCGGCCTCCAAAGCTTTCATCGCGCCCAGTGCCATCTCGTCGTTATGGGCAAAGACTGCCGCAAACTCAGGCTGGGCCTGGATGATGTTCTCCATGACGGAGAGCCCCTTGGTGCGGTCAAAGTCCGCAGCCTGACGCGCCACAACCTCCAACTTGTCCTTGATGGCCTCGTTGAAGCCCTGCCCGCGGTCGCGCGCCGCAGTGGTGCCGGGGATGCCCTCCAGCTCCACAACCTTGCCCTTGCCTCCCAGCTTCTCAAGGATGAACTCCCCGGCCATCTTGCCGCCCGCCACGTTGTCCGAGGCGATGTGGCAGGCCACGGCGCCGCTGTTGGCGCCCCGGTCCAGGGTGATGACCGGGACCTTGGCCCGGTTCGCGGCCGAGGCGGCCGAGGCGGCCGAGACGGCCGAGCCGACCGCGTCGGAGTCCGTTGGGTTGATCAGGATCAGCTCCACGCCCTTCACCAGCAGGTCCTCCACGTTCGCCAGTTCGCGGGAGGGGTCGTTCTGAGAGTCCAGGACCGTCAGTTCAATCCCCAGCTCCCCGGCCTTCGCCTCAGCGCCCTCCTTCAGGCTTTCAAATGCATTTTTTCATGTAAAATGATCCTGGCTGATCCTCTTTGTTGAGGAACGGGACAACTTTTTTGAATCTGTCAAAATGACGGTGATACAAATAATTTAGCGCTCCTATGATCTTCCACTCACAATTGTGCGAAAGAAACGCTTCCAAAAGATATTGCTCATTCCAAAAGCGGATGTCCTCCAGCAACCATTTGCGTAGATAGTGCCTAGGAGAAAAAATGTCATGAGCATGCACAACCACACCTCGGTTTAGAGAAGGCAACAACTCAAGATATTCAAACAAGACATCGCCATCCGGCCTTATTATATGGGAGGAATCAATGAATAAGATGTCGTCCTCTCCGAGTTCTTTAAAGAGAGCCTTGTCCACCTCCTCAACCTTCTGCCTGATAATGGAAATGTTCAGTTGCTCCAGCCAAGGCATTTCATAGGGTTCGATGCAGATATGCTCACAAGCATGTCCAAGGTTTGTGTTGATTTCGATGGCCTTACGTGCAATCAAAGTTGAGTTACCACTCCCAATTTCTATTATCCTTTCAGGTTTCAGAAGACGGATTAACTGATACCAATAGGCAGCATCTCCTTGGCAGAAGCTTGGATTATTCATATAGAAGCAAGTCGGGTCATCTTTAGGACCATCCCACGGAATTGACTTCAGCTCATCCATGAAGTTCATGCGGGACAAGTATTCGAGCTGTTCTTCCTCATTCCAATCCACTGCCGGTAAAGAACGTTCCTTCTCAAAATCCAGAGAGGAATTATCAAACATCGGTTCGTAATAATGATTTACAATTGGAAAAACACCAATTTTCAACAGCATTTTTCTGCATTGAGGGAAACGCGCCATTCCTATTGCTCGCACATTCTTTAAAAGCCAAGCAAACGGGAACAAAATGGGCACAAGACATATATCCAGCAGTAGTAAGATTTTTTCAAGCAGACGTTTGTTTTGCTTTAGCATTTTTCTAAGGCGTCCGTTTTGCTTTAGCATTGCCATAAAGAGTTTCCTCCTTCATTCTGGCCTTGCCAGATAAAAACCGCCCGTTCCGCGCTCAAGCGCGGAACGGGCGGAACATTTTTTCTTTCTATGGAAAAACTGACTTCTGCTTTTGTCCTACAGAAGCGCGGAATACAAAAGACGCACGCACGCTATTTTGACCTATCGGGAAAAAGTCAAGGGGAAAAGAACTGTATTCCAAGGCAAAAGTCATATACACGCATCATCTCACCCTTTGGAAAAATTTATCTCCTCAAAAGGAAAAGGCAGAAAAGGCATAAAAAATATAGTTTCCTCATGGTGTCCCGATAATTATAAGAGTCCCGCAACGCAGAGTCAAGCAGCTGGGAGCTGTCTGTCGTTGCTCTGTGATAAAGTCACCCTGTAACTGGTCAGTGATAATGTCCCCCCCCCGCGATAAGGCTTGGGATAATACTGGGCATGAGGCAGGAGAGAGCGGCATTGTCACAGAACAGCGACATTCTCGCCAGCTCCGGGAATTTGACAAAGCCTGAGGCTTGTGCTTGAATGCCTTTAATGGACTAGGCAAGAAGAGAAGAAGAAAATCTGAATATGTTGCGTTCTCGCGGGCGGGAAGCAGGTGGAAATCCTGCGCGGCCCCGCCACTGTGAACCCGGACAAATCCGCAGCATGCCACTGAAACTGTTTTTTCGCTTTTGGGAAGGCGCGGAGGAGGATGAGGGGGAGCCAGGACATCGCGCGCGAGACGGAAAGAAGGTGACGTTTGCGTGGGCGAACTCCTTTACAGTTGAGGATGCTGTAATCGGGCGAGGCACGACGAGGTCGTGTCTTTTTTTATATTTTTTATTTATGTGGACGTCTTGAGAGAACCTCTCTTCTGCAAGACCTATCTGAAAGGAGAGCACATCAGATGAAAAGCATCGTTTCCTGCGCGCTTCTGGCGCTGTTGCTGGTAGCTTCCCCCGTTTTTGCGGCTCACGGAGAAGGGGAGGGGTCCGCTGACAAGCCGGGCATCCTGCTCACCTCCTTTGGAACCTCCATGCCTGAGGCCAAGAAGGGCATCGACAACCTGGTGGAGGCCGTGAAACAGGCTTTCCCCGAGATTGAGGTCCGCCAGGCCTACACGTCCAACATCATCCGCCGCAAGATAGCCCGCGAGCAGAACCTCATCGTCCCGACCCCTGCTCAGGCCCTGGCTCAGATGAACGACGAGGGTTTTACCCACGTTTACGTCATGCCCTCCCACATCATCCCCGGCGAGGAGTATGACGACATCCGCAGCGTGACGGACGCCTTTGCCTCCATTGAGGGCAAGTACGGCTTCAAGGAGCTCAAGCTGGGCAAGCCCTTCCTGGCCTCGGTGCCGGACTGTGAACGCATGGCCCATATCCTGGCCCGCGCCTTTGCCAAGCCTCTGGCTCAGAGGGGGACCGTCGTCGTCCTGATGGGGCATGGCACGCCTCACCACATCGCCAACGGCATGTACAGTCAGCTCCAGCTCGCTCTGGACACCGTCGCGGGCGGAAAGTTCTTCGTCGGGACGGTCGAGGCAGCTCCGACAGTCGAGGACGTCCTGGCGAAGGTTAAGAAAAGGGCCTCCGTCTCCAAAGTCGTTCTGGCCCCCTTCATGATCGTGGCGGGCGACCACGCCAGCAACGATATGGCGGACCCGGAGGACCCGGAGTCCTGGATCAGCCTCTTCAGGAAGGCAGGCTATCGTAAGGTGGAGGCCCAGCTTGTGGGTCTGGGCTCCAACCCGGAGATCGCGCAGCTCTTTGTCGGGCGCATCCGGGAGATGATGAGATAGCAGCTCACAAGTCCCAAGGGCTTCTTGCGCTTGCCGATCGGCGCAGGAAGCTTGCGGCTCTGCGCCTTCGCCTGACCCTGATTCTGGTCGCGGCGGGGGCGCTTGTGGCCTTATGGCGCGTGACCTTGGGGGAGTGGGACCTTCCGCTCTCCCAGGTGGTGCGTCTGCTCTCGCCCTTTCTCCCTGAGGCGGAGAGCCTGACGCCTGAGGCTTTGGTGGTCCGCTCGGTGCGGCTGCCGCGGCTTCTGTCGGCGGTCGGGACGGGCGGGCTTCTGGCTGTGGCCGGGGCGGTGCTGCAGGGTGTCCTGGCCAACCCGCTGGCGGAGCCCTACACTTTGGGTGTCGCCTCGGGCGCCGCGTTCGGTGCGGCGCTCGGCTTCCTCTGGGGCGGATGGGTGACGCCCATGGCCTTTGTGGGCGCTCTGGGCGCTTTGTGGGCCGTTAACCTCATCGCCTGGCGCGGTGGGGGCGGGAGCGGCGCGTATCTCGTGTTGGCCGGCATCGTGGCCAACGCAGTTCTGTCCGCCGGGGTGACCTTCATCAAGGCGCTGGCGGACGACCGTCTGGGCGCGATCGTCCTGTGGCTGATGGGCAGCGTCTCCGGGGCGTCTCCGGGGGCAGCCTGGGCTGTGTGGGCCGCGGCTGCGGTGGTTTTCTTCCCCGCCTGGCTCCTGGGCCCGAGGCTGGATGCCGTCTCCTTGGGGGAGGGGCGCGGCGCTCTTTTGGGCGTGGACGAGACGCGCCTGCGCCGTCTCCTGCTCCACGCAGCCTCCTTTGCGGCGGCTGTGGCCGTCAGCCGTTTTGGCATCATCGGGTTTGTGGGGCTGGTGGTCCCGCACCTGGTTCGCCTTGCCGTCGGACCTGCGCACCGTCCGCTTCTGGTGTACTGCTTCATGGGGGGCGGATGCCTTCTGGCCGTTGCGGACGGGTTCGCCCAGAGGATGGGTGAGCTGCCCGTCGGGGTCCTCACCTCCCTGATCGGAGGGCCCTTCTTCTGCTGGCTCCTGATGCGGAGGGGGCCGGCACGATGAGCGCGCCTTCGTTCCGGTTTGACCGGCTGTCGGTGGGGTACGGGGTCCGCGTCGTGCTGAACGGGCTCTGCGGCTCCTTTGAGAGCGGTCGGATGACGGCCCTCATCGGGCCGAACGGGAGCGGCAAGAGCACCCTGATCCGCGCTCTGGCCGGTCTCATCCCTCACGAGGGGCGGCTCTCTCTGGGGGGCCGCGAGACGCGCTCCTTCTCTCGGCGGGAGTTCGGCCGGCTCGTGGGGGTTGTGCCCCAGCAGCTGCACATCACCTACCCTTTTTCGGTCTGGGAGGTCGTCGGCATGGGGCTCCTGCCCTGGAAGACGCTGCTCTCCCGGACGACGGAGGAGGATGAGGCGCGCATAGCCGCAGCTGCGGAGCGGGCCGACGTGGGGCATCTGCTGCTGCGTGACGTCTCAAGCCTCTCCGGCGGCGAGACGCAGCGGACCTTCCTGGCGATGGTCCTGGCTCAGGACCCGCCGGTCCTTCTGTTGGACGAGCCCACCAGCGCCCTGGACCCACGACACTCCACGCGGGTCTTCTCAATCCTAAAGGCCCTGGCCGGTCAGGGCCGGACCGTGGTCGCTGCCGTGCACGACGTCAACCTGGCCCTGGCTTTTGCTGACCGCTTTCTGGCCCTGAAGGACGGGACGATCGTCGCCGGAGGCCCCGTCCGGGAGCTGGACGCGGCGGTGTTGGAGTCGCTCTACGACGCGCCCTTTCAGGCCTACCGCTCCGACCGGGGCGAGGTGCTCTTTCAGGCGACTGGAGCCTGTGACGGGTTTGGTGAAGATAAAGAGGAGGTTGCTGTGAGATGACGGGCCGCATCCTGAGGGTCCTGGCGTTTTCCCTTTTCCTTCTCTCGGCGCTGCTGGCCGGGGTCTCGGGAGGGGCGGAGCGCATCGTCTCGCTCTATCCCGGACACACGGACAACGTGGCGGCCCTGGGGGGCGCGGCGCTGTTGGTGGGGCTCTCGGAGAACGAGGACCCAGAACTGCTCTCGGCTTTCCCGGGCCTGTCGGACCTACCGCGTCTCTCCCCGAAGACGGGAGCGGAGGCAGTGTTGGCGCTCAAGCCGGACCTGGTCCTCTCGCGCTCTTTAGTGGACCGAATGAACCCGAACCTGACGGAGGTCCTGCGCCGCGCGGGCGTCCAAGTTGAGGTGCTGGACCCTCCGGGCTGGGATGACTTCCCCGACTACCTCCGCAAGCTGGCTGCCCTCACAGGCCTTGACCATGAGGCCGGTGTGCGCCGTCTGGAACACGTAAGATCGGAGCTTGCGGCGGAGGCCGGACATCGAGGCGCGAGCGCCGGTCAGAGCGGGCCGAAGCGCGTGTTCGTTGAGGCAACGGCCCGGGAGCTCCACACCTGCTCGCCCGGCTCCTGGGCCGCTCACATGGTGGAGCTGGCGGGCGGCGCCAACGCGGCCGGAGCCGCAGCGCCTCTGAGGGAAGGGAGCGCGCTGGCGCCCTGGGGGCTGGAGCGCGTGCTGCGGACCCTGGCCGAGGGGCTTGACGTCTACCTCGTGCAGCAGGGCGTCATGAATGCCTCCACGTCGGCCGACGTGAGGGCCCGATCCTGGGCCTCGGCGCTGGATCGGAGCGGCGCGCGCGTCGCGGAGATCCCGGAGAGCTTTCTGAGCCGTCCGTCCCTTCTGGGTCTGGAGAGGGGCGGGCGGATGCTCTTGGACATTTTTTATGGGGAGTGAGGGTGTGTTGAGACTGACCGTTGTGGGAGTGGGGCCGGGGGACCCCGACCTGATCACGCTGAGGGCCGTCCGAGCTATCGAGGAGGCGGACCTGGTGCTGGTCCCCCGGGCCCGGGCCCGAGCCCGAGTGAACTCGCAGGAGCCCGGGGTCGCTGAGCGGGTGGTGGGAGAGCACATAAAGGGCAAGGAGATGGTCCCGATACACTTCCTCATGACGCTGGATACGGAGGCGCGGGACAGCGCCCTGAGGGAGCAGCTGGAGGCGCTACGCCCCCGCTGGGAGGGCGTCCGCTCGGTCGTCCTGCCGGTCATAGGGGACTCGGCACTCTACGCGACCGGGGCCTATCTTTTTGACGTCTGGAGCGCTCTGGAGCCGAGCCTGGAGATGGTCCTTGTGCCGGGCGTCTCCGCTCACTCTCTGGCTGCCTCCTGCGCGCCCCGGTTCCTGGCCCTGGGCCGGGACGTGCTCTCCATTGTGCCGGGCACGGCGCCTACGGATCGAGTGGCTGCGGCTCTGGCCGCCTCCGACTCCGTCGCGCTCTACAAGCCCTCTGCGCTCGGGTCCGGGCTGCGTGAAGTTGTGGAGCGCGCAGGGCCCTGGCGCGAGATGCTGCGCGTCGACCGGGCTGGGCTGGCTGACCAGAGTATCGTCTCGGGCTCCGAGGCCCTGGACGCTCCGGACGAGTACCTCTCCACGCTCCTGCTCTGGCGCTGAAGCGCAGAAAAAGCCCTATGGCTTCCAGGCTCCTGGCTCTCCTCAAGGGCGAGCTGTGGCTGACCTTCGACATCCTGATGGGCCTGGCGCTGGGGGAGCTGATCCTCCGGCTGGGCTGGGCTGATCGTCTGATGCGCCGCATCGCGCCGCGTCTGCGTCGGTTCGGGATCGGGCCGGTGCTGGGCACGGCGCTTACCCTCAGTTTGGGCTCCTCCAGGGCCGGTGCTGCTCTGGTGGCTGCCGCGCTGGAGGAGGGGCGTCTGTCGCCCCGGTCGGCCCAGTGGGGGACGCTGCTCCTGGCCTTTCCGGGCTATCTGAGGCGCTGGCCCTCGACTCTGACTCTCTCGCTGGGGATGGCGGGTCTCGCCGGCGGTATCTTTGCTCTGACCTTGATAACACGGAGCGCGGCGCGATTTTTGCTGCTGTTGTTCGTCCTCGGAAAGGGCGAGGGGGGCGAACGGGGCGAACTTTTCTCGAATCCGGACCCGGACTTATCCGGGGACGAGAGGGCTAGGGGGCTCCGGTCCCTGGGGCTCTATCGCAGGCTTTTGAAAACCCTGCCTCTGGCATGGTTTTTTTACGCAGCGGCGTTCCTGCTGGTCCCTTACCTGGAGGCCTCGTTTCGGAGCTGGTTCATGGGCGGGACCTTTCTGCCTCTGGCGGGCTGGACTGTGGCGGGCGCGTCCCTCGCTCATGTCTCGGCCTCCCTGGCCCTTGCGGGCGGCAGCCTGGCGGCGGGGGAGCTGACGGTCGCTCAGGCGGTGTTCGCCCTCCTGTTGGGGAACGGGCTGGGCGTCCTGACTCGTGCGATTCGAGAGAACGCGGGCTATTATTTCGGGCTCTTTCCCCGGCGGCTGGCCCAGAGGCTTTTGTTCTGGAACGTCGGGACCCATCTGCCCTTTGTCCTCCTGAGCCTGATGATTGCTGCATATCCCCTGCTCCTGAGCTAAGGAAACGCTGATTAAGTGCTTTCTACAAAAACCTTGGGGGTTTTACCGCGGCAATCGGCCAGCTTACGGCAACCGACAGGTTGTCGGCGCTGCAGCCGATGCCCTGCAGCGCAAAGGCACAGTTGCCTTTGTGCTGCCCCAAACCCCCACCAAGGGGCTTAGCCCCTTGGAACCCTTAAATCCTTTTCCTAAGGGGCGGTACGGATGCCCCTCAGGAAAAGGATAAATGGGGTCGAGGGGACTTAGTCCCCTCGCGGGGTGTGGGGCGGAGCCCCACGGCTTTCATGGGGGCATTTAATCAGTGCTTCCCTAAGCTTTTGGGATCTTGCTGAGGGTTGGCGGCACGGACCATTGACGATGAGGGTGATAAAAATTTTAACGATGAGACCTGAAGAGATCGAGCGGGCCAGCATGGCTGTTATTGAGCGCGAGATGGGGCCCTATGAGGGTCCCCCGGAGAATCTGCCGATCCTCAAGCGGGTCATCCACACGACGGCGGATTTTGACTTCGTCCGGACCCTAAAATTCTCCGAGCGGGCGGTGGAGCTGGGCCGCACGGCGCTCCGCTCCGGAGTGACGGTGGTGACGGACACGGTCATGGCGGCGTCCGGCATCAACAAGGCCGCGGCATCGCGGTGGGGCGTCTCCGTGGTCTGCCGCATGGCCGACGATGTGGTACGTGCCGAGGCCCTGGAGCGGGGCGTCACCCGAGCCGTGGTGAGCATGGAACATGCCGCGGTCAGGACGCCGGAGGCCATCTTTGCTATCGGGAACGCTCCTACTGCCCTCATCCGGCTCTGTGAGCTGGTTCGGGAGGGGGTTTTGCGGCCCTCGCTGATCATAGGGGTCCCGGTGGGGTTTGTGAACGTCGTGGAGTCCAAGGAGATGCTGGCGGGCATGGACGTGCCCTACATCGTGGCTCTGGGCCGGAAGGGTGGCTCGCCCGTCGCCTCGACGATCGTCAACGCGCTGCTCTATGGGCTTGACTGAGCCGAGTGGAGGGGCTGAACCTTATGGATTCAAAGCTTCCGCAACCAACGCTTCCGCAGGACCGACGGGCTCTCAGGGAGGGTGTCACGACCGGCACCTGTGCGGCGGGCGCGGCCAAAGCGGCGGTGCTGCGTCAGCTTGAGGGGGTATGCCCTGAGCGCGTCGAGGTGGAGGGTCCGACGGGCCGTCGGTTTGTGTTGGACGTAAAAGCTCTGCCTGACGGCAGCTGCGGGGTTGTCAAGGACGCCGGCGACGACATCGACGCGACGGACGGCCTGATGATCGTCGCGTCCGTCGCCCTGGGCTCCGAGCCGGGCGAGGTGATCTTTGCGGCCGGCGAGGGCATCGGGACCGTCACGCTTCCGGGCCTCAAGGTCCCGCCGGGCGAGCCGGCCATCAACCCTGCACCTCGCGCGATGATCCGCTCCGCCGTGCGCGAGGCTGCGGGTGACCGTGCCGCGCGGGTGACCCTCTCGATCCCGGGTGGCGCGGCGGTTGCGGCCCGCACCTTCAACCCCCGTCTCGGGATTGAGGGTGGGCTCTCGATCCTGGGGACCACCGGAGTGGTGCGTCCCATGGACGAGTCCGCGCTGCTGGAGTCCCTGTCGCTTGAGGTGAGCATCCTGGCCTCCCTGGGCCTCGAACGGCTTGTGCTGACCTTCGGGGCTACCGGCGAGGCGAGCGCGCGGCGCTGCTTTGGGCTGGAGGGACGGTGTGTGATCCAGGCGGGCAACTATCCGGGCCACGTGCTGGACGAGGCGGTTCGCTTGGGCTTTCGCCGCTGCCTGTTCTGCGGGCACCCCGGTAAGCTCCTCAAGGTCGCGGCCGGCTCCTTCAATACGCACAACCGGGTTGCCGACGGGCGGATGGAGGCGCTCTGCACGCACTTGGCCCTGGCGGGCGCTCCCGTCGAGACGCTGCGTGAGGTTTACGACTGCCGCACCACCGAGGCTGCGATGGGGATCGTCGCGCGCGAGGGGCTTGACTTCGTCTGGACGAAGCTGGCTCAGACGACGGCGCAGCGCTGCGTGGCCCGGAACTTTGGGCAGATGGCTGTGGAGGTCGCGTTTATCGACAACGAGGGCGGTCTGCTGGGCCGGGCTTTGGTCCAGGTCCAAGCCCAAGCCGAGGGGGAGGGTTTTGACTGAGGATGGAGCATGAGCTGTATGTAGTCGGGGTTGGGCCGGGCGCGGCCTCCCTTTTGACGGTCCAGGCGTCCGAGCTCCTGAGGCGCGTTGACTGTGTGGTCGCGGCCCCGCGGCACAGCCCTCTTGTGGATTGGCACCCCAACCGACTGACCCTGGAGGGATTTTCTCAGACCCTGGACCGGGTGGAGAAGGAGCTGGAGCGCGGCTCCGTGGCCATCTTGGTGTCGGGTGACCCGGGGCTGTTCAGCCTTCTGCCCTGGTTGACCCGGAACCGCTCGCACCTCAGCCCTCGCGTCCTGCCGGGGGTGAGCTCTCTGCAGAGCCTCTGCGCAGCGGTTGGCGAGACCTGGGAGTCGGCGGCGATCCTCTCCGGACACGGCCGGCCCCTCTCCGAGGCAACTCTCCTGAACTCCTCGGAGACGCGTCGGCTCTCCGTCGTGTTCTGCGGGGCCGACAGGACGCCGCAATGGGTCTGTGAGACGCTGGCGGGCCGGGTCGATCGGGTCGAGGTGGTGGTGGGTGAGCGGCTGAGCTACCCGGACGAACGGGTCCGCCGTGGTTCGCCCCGTGAGATGTCAGGCCTCAGCTTCGACCCGCTTGCGCTCGTCCTGGTCCGCAACCTCTCCCCCTGGACGCCGCCGTTCGGGCGGATCAGGGACGCGGACTTTGAGCGTAGCTCCGTCCCCATGACGCGCGAGGAGGTCCGGTCCGTCATCCTCGACCGTCTGGAGCTGTGCCCCGGCTCGGTCCTGTGGGACATCGGGGCCGGTACCGGCTCCGTGTCAGTCTCAGCCGCCCTCGCCTGCCCCGAGTGCGAGGTCCATGCGGTGGAGTTCCTGCCGGAGGCCCTTGAGCTGACTGAGCGGAACCGCCTGAAATTCCGCCGCCACAACATGACCGTCCACGAGGGCCGGGCCCTCGCCCTGCTGGACTCTCTGCCGCCCCCTACCCACGTCTTCATCGGGGGGAGCGGGGGCGAGCTTCGGGAGCTCCTGGAGCGCATCCCCGGGCTGATGGGGCTTCAGACCGGCGTCCGGGTGATGGTATCGGCTGTGACGCTGGAGACCCTCGGCGACGCTGTGGCGCTGCTCAGCGGACCCCTGTACGACGGGTTTGACGCGGTCCAGCTCTGTGTCAGTTCCTCAAAGACGCTGGGGCAGAGCCATGCCCTCATGGGACGCAACCCTGTGACGCTCCTGTCCGCTCAGAGCCGCCTTCCCAAAAAGAACCACGGATAGACACGGACAAGAACAGTTCAAAGTTATCAAGTTTGTAAAGTTCAAATTAAGGGTTGAAACATCTTTGAACTTTTCACTTTGAACCTTGGACTTTGAACTTTTTTTAAGGAACAAAAAATGAAAACAGGTGTATAAACTTTTGTGTTTTATTTGGAGGTTGGTCTGATGGTCCATTTCGTCGGAGCCGGGCCCGGAGCCCCGGACCTGATCACATTGCGGGCCGCGGAGCTGCTGGCCCGCGCGGGCATGGTGGTGTATGCGGGCTCTTTGGTGAACCCAGCGCTCCTGGAGCGTGTGCCCACCGGCTGCGAGATCCACAACAGCGCGTCGATGACGCTGGACGAGGTGGTGGAGAAGCTGGCGGAGGGGGTGTCGCTCGGCTTGGTGACGGTGCGGCTCCACACGGGCGACCCGTCGCTTTATGGGGCTATCCGCGAGCAGATGGACGCCCTGAGGGAGCGCGGGATCCCCTTTGATGTGACGCCGGGCGTGAGCTCGTTCTGTGCGGCCGCCGCTGCGCTTGAGGCGGAGTTCACTCTGCCCGGTGTCAGCCAGACGCTCATCCTGAGCCGCATGGAGGGCCGGACGCCTGTCCCGGAGCGTGAGAGCGTCCGTTCTCTGGCTGCCCACGGGGCCTCAATGGTGTTCTTCCTCTCGACCGGGCTGATCGAAGAGCTCTGTTCCGAGCTGAAGGCGGGGGGCTGCGCCCCGGACACGAAGGCCGCTCTCGTCTACAAGGCCTCCTGGCCGGACGAACAGACGTTGCGCGGCACTCTGGACACCCTGCCGGCCCTCGCGGCGGAGGCCGGGATCCGGAAGACCGCTCTGGTCCTGGTGGGCGACTTCCTGGGCGACTCTTACGAGCTGTCGCGGCTCTACAGCCCTGAGTTCTCGCACGAGTACCGGAAGGGCAAGTCGTGAGCGCCGGCCCGATCGTCCTGGCCGCCTTCACGGCGGCGGGGGTTCGCCTGGGCTTGGGGCTGGCGGAGGCCCTGGGCGGCCGGCTCTTTGCGCCGCCGCGCTTTTGTCAGCATTGTCAGCCTGGCGTTCTGGAGCTGAAGAGCCTCTCAGGCTGGGCTGATGAGTGGTTCCCCAGGGCGAGCGTTCTGATCTTCGTCTCGGCCTGCGGCATCGCGGTGCGGGCCATAGCGCCTCTGATAACCCGCAAGGACCGGGACCCTGCGGTGCTGGTCCTGGACGAGCATGGGCGTCACGTCATCTCTCTGCTCTCCGGGCATCTTGGCGGGGCTAACGAGCTGGCGCGCCGCGTCGCGGCCCTGACGGGCGGGACGCCGGTGATCACCACCGCGACGGACGTCAACGAAGTGACGGCCGTGGACGAGTGGGCGGCCGCCAACGATTGCGCCATCGAGAATCTGGAGGCGGTCCGTCACATCTCCGGCCGGGTCCTGGACGGTGGTCCGGTGGGCGTGGCGGTGACGGAGCAGCTCCAGCCCGCGCCGTGGCCCGTGACCCTGTGGCTGCGTCCGAGGAACCTTGCCCTGGGTGTGGGCTGTAAGAGGGGCGTGCCGTCCGATGTGCTCCTGGACGCGGCTCAGGATTTCTTGCAGGGCGCTGGGGTCTCGTCTCTCTCGCTCTTCACGGTGGCATCCCTCGACCTGAAGAAGGACGAGCCGGGCCTCATAGCCCTGGCCGGCTCTTTTGGGGTCCCTTTTGTCACCTTCGGCCCTGAGGAGCTCCGCGCCCTGCCGGGCCGCTTCTCGGCATCCGGGCGTGTGGAGGCCGTGACGGGCGTGGACAATGTGTGTGAGCGGTCGGCCGTTCGCGCGGCCGGGCCTGACGCTGTCCTGCTGCGCAGCAAGACGATCTACCCCGGCGTCACCCTGGCGCTGGCCCGGAGACCAGCTCCGGCGGGCCTTGGACAGGGCGCTGAGAGATGAGGACCCCTACGAGTTTTTTGCAGTCAGTTTTTATGTCTTTCGAGAGAGGAAGAAGAGGATGATCTACGTGGTCGGGCTGGGCCCGGGCAACAGGGATGAGATGACGAGCCGGGCGGGGGCGGCACTGGAGCGCTGCGACGTCATTTTGGGGTACGGGGCGTATATTGACCTCATCAAGGACGACTTTTCGCACAAGGAGCTGCGCCGGTCCCCCATGAAGCGCGAGGTGGACCGCTGCCGTGAGGCCCTGGAGCTGGCTCAGTCAGGCCGGACGGTTGGGCTGGTCTCCAGCGGGGACCCCGGCGTCTACGGGATGGCGGGCGTCATGCTGGAGGTCGCGGAGGGGCGTGTGCCGGTGGAGGGTG
>JAAYOR010000095.1 GCA_012520235.1 Fretibacterium sp. | reverse complement strand
TGAAGAACAATACCAGGCAAAGGATCCTCACAGCTCTGAGTTGCTCGGCGAGAGCTCAAAGATCGCTGAAGAACAATACCAGGCAAAGGATCCTCACAGCTCTGAGCTGCTCGGCGAGAGCTCAAAGTCCGCTGAAGAACAATACCAGACAAAGGATCCTCACAGCTCTGAGTTGCTCGACGAAAGCTCAAAGCCCGCTGAAGAACAATACCAGACAAAGGATCCTCACAGTTCTGAGCTGCTCGGCGAGAGCTCAAAGTCCGCTGAAGAGCGAGCCCAGATAAAGGAGCCCAACAGCGCGGAATCGTCTCCCCCTCCTCTCTTTGAGATGGCTTCAGAAGAGGACCTGCAAAAGGACCTTCCCCCGCAGCACCTTTTCACTTCTCTCAATGAGGAGGGTGTCCAAGCTGGATCTTAGCGCCCGAAGATGAAGGAGCTGACTCAACCGCTCAAAACCCTGAAGGGGGTAGGGGAGGTCCGGACGAGAGCGTTTGCCAGCCTTGGCGTCGTTACCGTGGCAGACCTCCTGTTTTTTTTCCCCCGACGTTATGAGGACAGACGGACTTTGACGCCTTTGTCTCAGTTGGTTCCCGATGCCCTCTCAGCAGCTGTGGCCTCAATCGTCTCCATTGAAAAACGTCCTCTCCCGGGCCGCCGCGCTCCCTTGACGACCGTCCTGCTGGGGGACGGTTCTTCTTTTGCCCGGGCCATCTGGTTCAACGCCCCGAATCTGGGGCGTATCCTGGCACCTGGAATGAAACTGGCCCTTTACGGAAAGGTCATGGAACGCCGAGGGCTGCAGTGGGTCAATCCGGAGTTCGAGATCTTAGACGAGCGTGACCCCACCTCCATCGGCACCATTGTCCCCGTTTACCCTCTGGCCTCCGGCCTCTCTCAAAAATTCCTTCGCCATCTGATCCAGGGGGTCTTGAGCGACTATGGGCCACTTTTGAATGATTTTCTTCCGGATACCCTTAGGAAGAAGCTTTGTCTTCCTCCTTTAAGCCGTTCCATAAAAGAACTCCATCTTCCAAAAGGGAGGGATACCTGGCTGAGGGCTCGGAATCGACTGGCTTTTGACGAGCTTTTCCTTTTGCAGACGGGGCTCTCTCTGCGTCGGCGGCAGCGCGAAATTTCCTCACCTCAAGGCGAATCCTTGTCATCCGGCTCGCTCTTTGAAGTTTTTTTGCAAAAATTGCCCTTTTCTCTGACAGACGCCCAAAGAAGGGCGATCCACGAGATCCTTCAGGACCTTCGCTCACCCTCACCCATGTACCGTCTGCTGCAAGGCGATGTGGGTTCGGGAAAAACGATTGTCGCTGCAGCTGCCGCCCTGGTTGCGGTGGACTCCGGGGTCCAGACGGCTTTTATGGCACCAACGGAAATTCTGGCCCAGCAGCATTTTTTGAGGTTGAAAAAGATTTTTGACCCTTTAAACGTTCGAGTCACGCTTCTGACTGGCTCTTTAGGGGCAGCTGAGCGCCGGGCGGCTTTGGCGGATATCGCGGACGGGAGCGCTCCGGTTGTGGTAGGTACCCACGCTCTTCAAAGCGAAGGCACTCAATTTTCAAAATTAGGGTTGATTTTGGTGGACGAGCAGCACCGTTTTGGCGTGCTGCAGAAAAACGCGCTGGCGGAAAAGGCAGACCGTCCTCATGTGCTTGTGATGACGGCCACGCCCATCCCCAGAACTTTGACGCTCTCCATCTATGGTGACCTTGACATCTCAATCCTTGATGAGCTCCCTCCCGGGAGAAAACCCGTCAAAACTTTGAGGGCCCGTCCTACCCAGGAAGCTGCTCTCTTGCGCTTTCTTCGGGAGAGAGTGGAGGCAGGAGAGCAGGCCTACTGGGTTTGTCCTGTCATTGATGAGGATGAGACAAAAAACATAACAGCGCTTACCACGCGCTTTCAGCGCCTGACCGCACTCCTGCCGGGGGTCCGTATCTCCTCGCTGCACGGGCAGCTCCCTTCAGAGGAAAAAGAGGAGGCGATGAGGCTTTTTGCAGCGGGAGAAATTGACGTTTTAGTGGCAACGGTGCTCATAGAGGTGGGAGTGGACGTCCCAGGCGCCACTCTTATGGTCGTGGAGGATGCGGGACGATTTGGCCTGGCACAGCTGCATCAGCTCCGAGGCCGCGTAGGGCGCGGGGATAAGGGGAGTGTGTGTGTCCTTTTAGAAGGGCCGTCCGGCACCCCTGAGGGGAGGGCTCGTATTGAAGCCATGCTCAGGACAACGGATGGCTTCCAGATAGCAGAGGCCGATTTAAAACAGCGCGGCCCCGGGGAGCTCTGTGGGGTGCGACAGCATGGAATCACAGACTTTCGAGTGGCCGACCTCACTAAAGACCAAAAGATCTTAGAGCGAGCTCGGATGGAAGCCCTGGAGCTCCTTGAGAACGATCCTGATTTGCATCGAGCTCCGCTCTTAAAACAGGAGATCCAAAGGCGCCTGGGGAATGTGCTGAAACTAGCAGGGACTGCGTGACATGCTGGACGGACCTGGCAAACCTAAAAATAAAAAAGCTCAAAAAAATCCTCGCGAAAGCCTTTTTCGCCTCTTGCTCTCCCGTCCCTACACAGAGCTTGCCGCTGCGGAGCATTTAAAAAAGAGAGGGGCCTCTCCTGAGGAGACTAAGGCGATTATCAAAGAGTTTCACGGCATGGGGCTGCTGGACGATGCCGTCTACGCTCAGCTTTTTTTGGAAGGGCATGAGAGTTGGGGGCTCGAAAAAATCTGCTTTGAATTGAGGCAAAGAGGGGTATCTGAAGAAAACCTCTCTCATGCGTTGGAAAACTATTCCGGCGATGAGGCCGCCAATGCGCTCCGGCTAGTTACGAACTGGAAAGAACAGGGCGTCCCGGCCCACAGGATAACTGCCAGGCTCCTTCGCCGCGGGTTTTCCATGAGGACAGTTCGAAAGACCATGAGCGGTGATGAGACCGATGAGGTCGAATGGTGACCCGACCGGAAAGGAGAAAGAGAAGGAGAAAAATTCATGAAGAGCATCGACTTTCACATCCACGTGTATCCGCCTGAAATCATTCGGGACGCTGAGAGGATATGTAAGCGAGAGCGATATTTTGACATCCTGATTCATAACAATGTCCACAAATGGGCGACGGCGGAAGACCTGCTCTCACGGATGGAGAGGGACGAGATTGAACGAGCAGTCATAGGCGGTTTTGCCTTTCAGGACCTTGGGCTCTGCCGGATGTGTAACGACTACATTCTGGACTGGTTGAAGCGATGTCCGGAAAAACTCACCGGGCTTTGCATCGTCCCTCCTCTTGCCAGAGGAGCTGAGGCCGAGATCCTGCGATGCGCCGATGCGGGGATGGTCGGTGTGGGGGAGCTGTTTCCGGAGGGGCAAGGGATTGACATCGCCGACGTGGACCAGACGTGGCGTTTTGCCGGGCTTCTCCATGAGACCGATTTGTTTGTGCTCTGGCACACGGCAGAACCTGTGGGGCATAGCTATGGGGGCAAGGGGAACGTGGGGCCAAAGGAGGCTGCTGCGTTTTGCATGAACCATCCGGAGGTCAGGACCGTCTTTGCACACTTAGGGGGAGGGCTCTGGCTCTACGAACAGATGCCAGAGATGCGCCTTTATCTCTCCAATGTGCGTTATGACCTCGCGGCTCTGCCATGGCTCTACGAGCCCTCTGTTTTGAAGATTATTGAGGCTGCCGGATTGTCTCATAAATTTTTAATGGGAACGGATTTCCCCATCCTGGATTCTACGCGCTATAAAAAAGCGTTGCTCGGCTCAGGGGTCTCCACAATGACGATGGAGCGGATCAACCGTTTGAATGCTTTAGAATTTCTTAACTCCTCACAACAAGGGGGCCGATCGCATTGAGAGGTGCCGGACTTAAATTTTTTAACATTTTTAATATAAGTGAGACATTCCGTTCTTTGCGCATTCGTAATTTCCGCCTTTTTATGAGCAGCCAGGTGGTGTCCATGACGGGCATCTGGGTGCAGCGCATGACAACGGTCTGGCTGGTACTCTCGGTGACAGATTCTCCCTTTCTCTCGAGCGTCAACGACTTTGCCAGCCAGTTTCCCGTCCTGGTCCTGGGGCTGTTTTCCGGTGCGGTTGTCGACAGGATAGACAAACGTCGTTTGATCCAGGTGACGCAATTCATGCTGATGATCCTTGCCCTGAGCATGGCGGTTCTCACCTTCACTCACAAAGCCACTTATCTATTAATCCTCCTGATCAGTGTCTGTCTTGGCACAGTCAACGCTTTTGACATGCCCGCACGGCAGGCCTGCATCAGCCTCATGGTCGATCGTCCCGACTATCTCACCAACGCTATTGCTCTCAATTCTGCCGTGTTTAATCTGTCAAGGGTTATTGGCCCGACTGTGGCCGGGTTTGTCGTTGCAGCAGTGGGGGAGGGATACTGCTTCCTCTTCACAGGGCTGGCCTTCATAGCCCCAATCACTGCCCTTCACCTCATGAGGCTGAGGCCGCACATTCCGGATGCCGAGCGTCCCGGCGTCATAACTGCAATCAGGGAAGGACTTAGTTACGTCAAGAACAACCGCCACATCAAGATAACCCTCCTGATGGTCTGTACTGTCAGTTTCTTCGGAATGCCGATTTACGTGACCTTCTCGGCTTTGGTCAAGATGGTCCTTAAGGCGGAGGCCTCCTTATTTGGGCTCATCCTGGGCGGGGTCGGCCTTGGTGCTCTGGTCGCCACCATCCGCATTGCTTCCTTACCTAACATAAAGGGGTTTCCCAGGCGCCTTTTCTGGACCCTTTTCTGTTTAGGAGGGGGGATAACTGCAGTGGGGGTAACGAAAATCCCGCTTCTCCTTGTCCCGATGTCTTTGCCGGTTGGGTGGGGGCTGGTCTATTCCATGACTGGGTGCAACACCATGCTCCAGACCTTTATCTCCGACAAGATGCGCGGACGTGTGATGAGCCTTTATACGATGGCCTTGTCAGGAGCCGCGCCCTTGGGCAGCCTGGTCACAGGGGTCATCATGGACAAGATTGGTATTGTCGCGGCCATCCTTTTTCAGGGAATTGCCTGCCTTATAGCGGCCTTCATGTACATGAGGTACATCAACATCCTGGATAACAGCGTCCAGAGCCTGTATGGAGACGAAACCCTCCTGGGGGACAGCTAAAAATATTTTCTCCGTTCTGCTGACATAACCCAACCCACAGAAAGACAGCAAGGACGTAACATTCTCGCCGTTGTTATGTGGGATTTTAATGTGAGCGCGTCTTGAGCAGTGGGCTCTCCCTGCTTATCGCTTATCTCTGGCAACTCGTTCGCCTGTTCGTCGAGGATGAAGCCTTTGATGAAGACTCTGAACGACCGAGTTGGCGCGCTACGCTTGCCGCTCGTCTGCTCAAGGGCTTCGCCTCAACATAAGCAAAATTTATATCTTTTTCGCAAAGTAACGAGATTTTTACTAAAATTGTGTTGAGAAGGTGCATGGAAAATGTTAAAATATTAAGGTATTGAAGTATGGAAATAACCACTTAGATTGTAAATCCAAGGAAGCTACTGCCAATAAAGAGGAGGAAAATTAATCAAAATGAGGCTTAATCTATCCAGGCAAGTTGCATTGTACATAG
>JAAYOR010000094.1 GCA_012520235.1 Fretibacterium sp. | reverse complement strand
GTGCATGGAAAAGAGAATTTATCAGCCCCTCCAGGCCACAACTTCAATCTCAACATGGACGCCCTTCGGGAGCTCTTTGGCGGCAACGAAGGATCGGGCCGGGGGGTTTTCTCCAAAATATTTGGCATAGATGCCGTTCACGGCCGCGAAGTTGGCCATGTCAGTGGCGAAAACGGTCGTCTTGATGATTTGCTGCATCGTGAACCCAGCCCCTTCGACCACTGCCTTGACGTTTTCAAGGGTACGTGTGGTCTCCGCTTCGATGCCGCTTTTTACGACCTCACCCGTCTTGGGGTCAAGAGGAATCTGACCGGACGTGAAAAGAAAATCTCCCGCCACGATGGCTTGGCTGTAGGGGCCGATTGCCGCTGGGGCCTTGTCTGTGCTGACAACTTTTTTCATGATATTCCTGCCTCCTGAGAAAGGGTTAAAAGGGGTATTCCCCTCGGTGAATTTATGCTTCAGGCCGGAAAGCAAGAGCCTGAGACTCGGCCGTCAGGTTAAGCGCGAGAACGGGAGTAGCGAGACAGCTGGGCGAAGCGCGCGCTTTCTCCCAGCTCCTCTTCGATGCGCAGGAGCTGATTGTACTTGGCAACGCGATCGGAGCGGGCGATGCTTCCCGTCTTGATCTGGCCGGCCTTCATACCTACAGCCAGGTCTGCGATGAAGGAGTCCTCCGTCTCGCCTGACCGGTGAGAGATGACCGAGGCATATCCGGCCAGGGTGGCCATCTGAACCACCTCGACGGTCTCCGAGACTGTGCCAATCTGGTTGAGCTTCACCAGCACGGCGTTGGCGACCTCCTGTTCGATTCCCTTTTTCAGGATGGCGGGGTTGGTGACAAAGAGGTCGTCGCCGACCAGCTGGATTTTAGCGCCCAAGGCTTTTGTCAGTGCCGTCCAGCCCTCCCAATCGTCCTCGGCCATGCCGTCCTCAATGGAAAGGATGGGGTAGTTCTGGCTCAGATTTTCGTAATAGGCTATCAGCTCATCAGCGGAGAAGCTCTTGCCCTCTCCCTCAAAGATGTATTTGCCGTCCTTAAAGAACTCGGAGGAGGCGACGTCAAGAGCAAAGCTGATGTCTTTGCCGGGCTCGTAGCCGGCCTTGGAGACTGCTTCCATCAGAAGGTCCAAAGCTTCGCGGTTGCTTTTCAGGTTGGGGGCAAAGCCTCCCTCGTCACCGACGCCCGTAGAATATCCGCGTGCGTTGAGGCAGTGTTTGAGGGCATGATACGTCTCTGTGCCCATCCTGAGCGCTTCGGAAAAAGTCTCGGCCCTGTGCGGCACGATCATGAACTCCTGGATGTCCACGTTGTTGTCGGCGTGGGCACCTCCGTTGATGACGTTCATCATGGGGGTGGGGAGGACAAAGGAACCCAGCCCTCCCAGGTAGGCCCAAAGGGGCAGGGAGCAGCTCTCGGCCGCAGCGCGCGCACAGGCCATGGAGACGCCCAGGATGGCGTTGGCCCCAAGGTTTGACTTACCAGGGGTTCCATCCAGCTCGATCATCACCCGGTCAACTCCATCCTGGTCCGTGGCGTCCAGCCCTATCAGCTCGGAGGCTATTTTGTCGTTGACGTTATCGACAGCCTTGAGAACGCCCTTGCCGCAGTAACGTTTTTCTTTATCCCGCAATTCCAGGGCTTCATGAGCACCTGTGGAAGCTCCGGAGGGGACGGAGGCGCGACCCAGAGAGCCGTCCTCAAGGAGGACATCAACCTCAACTGTGGGGTTGCCCCGTGAATCCAGAATTTCTCTGCCGTGAATGCCAATTATTGCTGCCATGCAAAAAACTCCCTTCCATTAGTGGGACAGCTCAAAGAGAGAAGCCCCTTGATATACGTTTGCTCAGGCCCATGCCTTTCCCTTCAGGCTCATCGGGGCTCCAGGAGGCGATGGAAACCACACGCTGTACGCACATTGTTATCATATTGTCACCGTGTCCATAGGCGAGAACTATTCAGAAAAAGAGGGTACTGACCT
>JAAYOR010000093.1 GCA_012520235.1 Fretibacterium sp. | reverse complement strand
TCGGTATGGCGTCGTCTGCACCGGGCTAAGGACGGCATGCAGAGACGAACCCCAACACAGGGCGAGGAGCAGCGATGAACGACGAGATCAAGAAAAAAATGCGCTCGATTCCGGGCATGGACATCCTGCTGGCTCAGGACTGGTCCCTGCCCTGGCAGGAGGAGCTGGGGCGTGAGACTGTGAAACGTCACTTCAACGCGGACCTGACCCAGATCCGCCGAAAGCTTTTGGAAGGGGAGATCGAGGACGTCTCAATGGATGCGCTGCGGTTGCTCCTGGAAAAGAACCTGGAGCTGGAACGCCGTTTCCGGCTGAGGCCGGTCATCAACGCAACCGGAGTCGTCATTCACACCAACCTCGGGCGCTCCCTCCTGGCCGAGGAGGCCCTTGTGGCCGTCATGCGGGTGGGCAGCAGCTACAACACCCTGGAGTACGACCTGGAGGCGGGAGCCCGCGGCCAGCGCAACTCCCATGTTGAGGGCGCCCTTTGCGCTCTGACCGGGGCTGAGGCCGCGCTTGTGGTCAACAACAACGCAGGGGCCGTTCTGCTCTGCCTCTCGGCGCTCGCTCAGGGCACTGAGGTGGTGGTCTCGCGCGGGGAACTGGTGGAGATAGGCGGTTCCTTCCGCGTCCCGGACATCATGAAGTTCTCCGGCGCCGAGCTGGTGGAGGTGGGGACGACTAATCGGACCCACCTGCGCGACTATTCCGAAGGCATCACCGAGAGAGCCTCCATGCTGCTCAAGGTGCACCCCTCCAACTTCCGTATGGAGGGCTTCACCGCCGCGCCCGAGCGGGAGGAACTGGCCGCCCTGGCCCACGAACGTGGGCTCATCTTCATGGAAGACGCCGGGAGCGGCCTCCTGATTGAAGGCCAGCTTCTGGGCCTGAGCGGCGAAACGGACGTGAGAACCTGCCTTGAGGCGGGCGCGGACGTCGTCACGTTCTCGGGCGACAAAATGTTGGGCGGCCCGCAATTGGGGATCATCGTCGGCAAAAAACGGGTGATCGACCGGCTCAAAAGGCACCAGGTCCTGCGTGCCCTGCGCGTCGACAAAATGACCCTTGCAGCCTTCGAGGCAACCCTGCGCCTTTACGCTAAGGGAGACTACGACAAGATCCCCACCCTGGCGATGCTCCGCCGCTCCTCAGAGGACATGAAGGTTCAGGCACGGCGCCTAGCCTCAAAGTTGCGCACCGTCACCAGCGCCTCCATCACAGTCCTGGAGGTGGAGGACGCGGTCGGCGGCGGCTCCTCTCCCGCCCTCCCTCTGCCTGGCTTCGGAGTCGCGGTCAGCTCCCATCCAGCAGGTGGGGCCGGGACGCTACAGGCCTTCTTCCGAAGCCTGGATCTGCCCCTCATCTGCGGGGCACGGGAGAACTCGTTGGTGCTCCACGTCCGAACTCTCTCCCGAGCGGATGAGGCAGCCATCTGCAACGCCTTTGAGCTGCTTGAGCAGGAGAAGCCAGAGAAAGAAGCTCCCGGACATGTCTGAGGGAAAAGAGGTCTCCTTGGTCATCGGGACAGCCGGGCACATCGACCACGGTAAGACCACCTTGATCTCGGCGCTTACGGGAGTGGACTGCGACCGCCTCCTGGAGGAGAAAAAACGGGGCATTACGATTGAGCTGGGCTTTGCCCCTCTCTCCCTGGACGACGGCAGAGTCGTCAGCGTCATTGACGTCCCCGGGCACGAGCGTTTCATCCGCCAGATGGTGGCAGGCGCCGGAGGCGTGGATGCTGTCCTGCTGGTCGTCGCAGCTGATGAGAGCGTGATGCCACAGACCCGGGAGCACCTGGCAATCCTGGAGCTCTTGGGCGTCCGTGACGGGCTCGTCGCAATCACCAAGACGGACCGGGTGGAGCCCGGCATGGCGGAGCTGGTGGAGGAAGACGTGCGGGACTTCATTAAAGGCACCTTTTTGGAGGGCAAGGCTGTGACGTCGGTCTCCGCAGTGACGGGAGAGAACCTCGGGACGCTCAAAAAAGAGCTGGCGGTCCTAGTGAACCGGGTCCGGCCCCGGCCACGCACAGGCGCCCTCTTTTTGCCCATCGACCGCGCCTTTCCCATCTCCGGCTTCGGGACGGTCATCACTGGCACAGCCTACCGCGGCATCGCACGAGTGGGCGACGAGGTTGAAATATTCCCCTCCGCCCTCCAGGGCCGCATCCGCAGCTTGCAGGTGCACGCACAATCGGTAGACGAAGCGTATGCCGGCCAGAGGGTAGCAGCAAACCTATCCAACATTTCGGTAGACCAGCTGGAGCGAGGCGACGTAGTCTGCCATAGAGGCGTTTACAGGACAACCCGCTGCTTTGACGCCACTCTGACGCTCTTGCCCACAATTGCAGAGCCTCTCAGGCACTGGCAGAGAGTGCGGCTTTACGTCGGAACCTCGGACGTCCTGGCACGGGTAGCCCTGCTGCGCTCGCGCCAACTGGAGCCTGGGACAGAGGACGAGCCAGTGCAGCTCATCACCGAAGAAGACGTCATCTGCACCGCGGACGAACGTTTTATCATCCGTTTTTATAGCCCTCTGATCACCTTAGGCGGAGGGCGCGTCCTCTTTCCTTACTCTCACAAACCGAGGGGGAGCGCGGCGCGCAACGCCGCCGCCCAGCGCATCCTCAAGCAGAGCGTTGTGAAATCACCGGAGGAGCGTCTGCAGCTCTGGGTTGAGGAGAGCGGCATGACCGACCTCGTCCAGTCGGCTGCCGCGGTGCAGGAAACCCCTGCGGACCTCGCTGCCATAGCAGCCCGAGTCCTGAAGACCGGGGCTATTCTGGAGCTGAAAGGCGACAAGCCCGTCTACCTCTCGCAGGAGCGGTTCGTGCAGCTCCAAGCCACTACACTGGACGAACTGGCCCAGTACCACGCCTCCTTCTCCTCTGAGTCGGGCATGCCTCTGGACGAGCTGGCGCGGCGGCTCAAGATGACGGACGTGAAGACGGTTCGATCCCTGGCAACGCTCCTTGCAGACCGAGGTTCGGTCGTGTTGGAGGAGAACCGCGTCCGGAAGCCCGACTTTGTTCCTAAAGACGAGGGCGAATTCCGGAAGAACCGCGATGCGCTCCTGGTCTTCTGTCGGAAGCGCGGCTGGCAGCCCCCGACCCTCGACGAGGCGCGGAGCGTCCTCAAGATGAACACAAAATCGTTCGCCGCGCTTATCCAAGGCCTCAGGGCCTCCCGCGCCCTCGCGATCCTCCCAGGGGAGTATGTCCTGACGCTTGAGATGGAGGAGAGGATGCTGGACATCCTGCGGGACCTCGGCAGCGAAGTCACTCTGGCCGCGGTGCGCGACGCCACTCAGAGCAGCCGCAAGTACATCCTGCCGGTTCTCGAGTACTTCGACTCCAAAGGCCTTACCCGCCGGGTCGGCGACGTCCGGGTCGTCCGAGCGAAGCCCTGACCCTGATCAAAAAGCCCCTGACGGCCTGACCTGACAAAATGCTCTGTTTTAAAGGCGACAAGCTGCTGCTCTTCGAGGGGAGCTTTGAGTTTCCGGTCCGGCCGGAGCCCGTCCTGCGCTGTTCCCTGGACTTCCCGCCCAGCTGGGGCGAAACCATCCCTTGGTGTGAGGTGGACGAGAGCTTTGAGCCCTCCGGGGGCGAGTGGCTGGACCTGCGGTCCCTCTGGGCACTCTGCGGCGACGAGGTTTTTGCGCGGGCCGGCGCCGCTTACCAGTACATGTACTGGCTGCGCCATACCCGTTTCTGCGCCCGCTGCACAACCCCTCTGCAGCTGAGCCGTCTTGACCGCGGACTCTGCTGCCCCGCCTGCGGGTGGACCTCCTACTCCACGCTCGTCCCGGCCATCATCGTGGCTGTGGAGCGGGACGGACACCTGCTGCTGGCCCACAACGTGAGGATGCGCCCCCGGATCTTCAGCATCCTGGCGGGTTTCGTCGAGCCGGGCGAGACCCCGGAGCAGACGGTGGCGCGCGAAGTAATGGAAGAAGTGGGGATCGAGGTGCAGGATATCCGCTACTTCGGCTCCCAGTCTTGGCCGTTCCCCTCCACCCTGATGCTGGGCTTCACAGCCCGCTGGAGAGCTGGAGAGCTGCGCCCGGACGGGGTGGAGCTCGACGAGGCGGGCTGGTTCACGCCCGAGACTATGCCGCAGCTCCCCTCCCCGGTCAGCATCTCCCGACGGCTCATCGACCACTTTATCCTCCGTCACTCCCATTCCTGAGACGCTCAGAGACAGCAGGGACAAAAGCCCAAACCGCCAGTCCCTGCCAAATTCCAGCAGCGAGCAACAAAAAAAGCCCCCGGAGGGGGGCTTCTCTTTTGTTGCTATGTGTTTCCTGTTGCCGGAGTCGGAGTCCTAACGGGCCACCATGTAGAGCTTCGCGTCGCCTTTTTTATAGGCAGCACCGCCTACCGTCGCAGTACCGTAGAGACCGGTCGATCCAGCCTTAGCCTCCAGCTTCTCTTGTACCTGAGCGTCGACTGGAGACTTGTAGCTGATCCACCATTTGCCATCAACACCAACCTCAAGCCCTGCGGGGTCCCCGTCCGTCTTAAACTTGTCGGGGTTGTCGATGTATTTGTGAAGAACCTTGATCTTATCAGTGGCGATGGTCGATACCAAGTTTGCATCGTCCATGCTGTCGGCGTAGAGCAGCAGGCAAGCGGACTTCAGGGAGCGCATGTCGCTGATGATGGTGGCGGCCTGAGCCGAAGCCGTGGCGGAACCGGTGGAAAGAAGCATAGCAGCAGCGAGGATACCGATGATCACAATGACGATCAGAAGCTCAACGAGGGTAAAACCTTTGCGCATTTTCATAAGTGCAACTCCTCCTTAAAAAAGATCAAAGTAAAACTCCAAAACTCTCAGCTGGAACCCTCAAAATTATAAACTCTCAACCACAAAGACTAGCGAACTCGTGCTCAAGACCCAACATATCCAAGCTTACTAAACCCTTCTGATGAATAGTATAAGTCTTTTCTCCCCTTACACAATGGGTC
>JAAYOR010000092.1 GCA_012520235.1 Fretibacterium sp. | reverse complement strand
GGCCCTCTGCTCGGCCCTCTGCTCGGCCCTCTGCATGGCCCTCTGCTCGGCCCTCTGCTCGGCCCTCTGCATGGCCCTCTGCATGGCCCTCTGCATGGCCCTCTGCATGACCCTTGGCATGGCCCTCTGCATGGCCCTCGGCAAACCCATCACTTCGAGCTTGTTTGAAACTGTTCTCGTAATCCGCTTGGTCACGCTTGGCGATAAGATAGTCCCTCAAAAGGGTTCGGTCTTTCTTAAAAAGTGACTCCAGCTGCATCATTCGCTCGACCCGGGAATCTGTCTGCGCCAACTCCTGCATTGCTCGCTCACCTCCCACATTACCCAGATAGCTCAATAACCTTTCCAACCCGGTCCTGGGGCCGGTTTTACGCCGCCTCAGCTTCGGGAGCTCCAGAAAGTGGAACTCCATTCCTCTTATCTCCCAACGGTGATCCCGCACATCCAAAATGCGATGGAGGGAGTGATAGTCCCCATTGCCCCACTTGGCCTCCAATGGAAACACCTCAAAATCTAACAGACCGACAAAAATCACGGGGGCCAGAGCTCCGTACTCGTCGCCCTCTCCCAGCTGCAGAAAGTAGGTCATCGCCGAGTAATAAAGACTGCGCTCCAGGAAATGTTGATCCCTCGCAACCTGAACCTCTACGTGAAAAATACGCCCGTCCTCCGCCGTGGCAATCACGTCAAAGCGGGGCAGTTTTGCATCACGGTACAGGGGTGAACTTTCACGGTCCCCGTAAATCACATCCTCAATCTGCCGAGTGCCCCCATCCGGATCAAGATCCAGAAGTACTTCGTTTAGAAAGGCGATGAGGAGGTCTTTATGATCCTCTCTCGCGAACAGGTACTTGAAGAAACGATCACTCAGTCGATCCAAATGTATAAGTTCGTCCCTGTCATTTGCGATGACGAACACCCCCTGGAGATACTATTATATAACCTCACGTCGTAGCGTACCTTTTCGCGTTTTTTCGCGTCCTTCGCGTGGTTCGCGGTTCATGAAATTAGTCCTTAACCGTGAAAATTGCGAAAGGTGGTATCGCGGAAAGTTTTTTTCCTTTTCCGTGCTTTTCCGCGGTCAATCGTTTTTAACCACAGGCTTCGTCGTCGGCGTAAGGCGGATGAGGACGAGGATGAAGAGAGCCTCATTTTTTCCCGATGGTCGTCAGGATAGCGCAGATGCCTATACTTGTCGGGACATCGTCAAACAGCAGGCAGGGTTTCTTGTCCTTCCCCCGACCCATCAGGAGGAAGTCCCCGCTCCGGAGGCTCAGACGCTCGACCCGTCCGGAGTGAACCGCAGAGAGCGCCAGGTCACACAGACAGTAAAGCGCCTCGAACCGGTCGGCTGGCTTCTGAAACAGGACCACAGGGAAGGTAGTGACGCGCAAAGGGGCCACTGTCCCCGTCCAGTCCGGGCCTGTCATGAGGTTGAAGTCCACGCACCGGCCAAAGCTGCGGGTGCTCCAGGCCCCCTCAAAGGAATCCTGGTCAAAGGCTTTGAGGTGCACCGTGCGGACCCCCTCGTGCACCAGGTCGATGGCGCCTTCCAGGACCATCAGGATCCGATGGAAACCGGGCAGGGGCGTGAAGTCCGACTCCTCCAGCTCCACACGGGCGCTGCTGAGCCTCCAGTCGAAACGGCGCGAGGCGTAGTCGGCCCCCTCGGGCCAGATAGCCAGCTGCGTGGTGGTCCCTCCGGCCCAGACGCCGACCGGCTGCTCTTCTTTTCGGATCAGGGACAGCTTCAATGTAAAACCCTCCTTCGTGTTCGCATCCGTTCCGAGCTCGGTCAGAGCAGGCCCAGAGTGCGGCAGGCGTTCAGAATGCCGCCTGAGTCGATGTCATCCGTTACGAGATCCGCGACCGCCTTGGCGCTCTCATGAGCGGCCCCGACCGCCACCCCCAGGCCGGCCTCCCTCAGCATCTCCATGTCGTTGGAGCCGTCGCCGAAGGTGATGATGTCCTCCTGGGGGAACCCCAGATGGCGGGTGAGCTCCAGGATGCCGCTCCATTTCGTCGTCCCGGCGGCGCGGAGCTCCGCGTAGTGGGAGGTCCTGTGGAACGTGACGTCCGGCGGGGGGAAATGGAAGAGGCGGCAGTCCGGCGGGGTTGAAGGAGCAAAGAAATAAAATGAAAAGGCCTGCCTCAGGTCCGAGATGGGGCGGATGCAGTCATAACCCGCCTGATCGTTCAGGTACGCCCGGAGCTCGTCCGAGACCCCGTCGCTGTATGTCCAGCGGTCATCAAGGGCCGCCGCCTCCTCAGGGAAGGCTGAGGCAGCATCCCGAAAGGGTTCGAACGCCGAATCAGGCAGCCAGATCGCTCTCAGGGTCCTGTCACCTTGCAGGACGTGAGCGCCACTGCTGCAGACCAGCAGGTCAAACTCCAGCTCCTTCGCAACGGGACGGGTCAGGAAAAAGCTCCGCGCTGTGGCGATGGCCAGAGTGTGCCCTTTGGCTCTGAGGCCCTCCAGGGCGGCCCGCGTCTCGGCCGGGACGTGGCTTGCGCCGACGTGGCTGACAAGAGTGCCGTCGATGTCAAAGAAAAGATGCTTTTTTTTCATTTTTCTATTTTTCATTTTCCTCGTTCTACCTCAAGCTTAGCACAGACTAAAAAGGACTTATCTCATGAACCGCGAACCACGCGAAAGACACGAAAAAGTAAAAAACAAAAAACAAAAAACAAAAAACAAAAAACAAAAACTATAAACCACGGAATACACAGGAAAACACGGAAAAAACTTTAAAAAATTAATTGAAAAGACCGAAAAAGATTAAAGAAGAAAACTAAAAGGCTAAAAGTACTTTTAAAAATCAAGTCTTTAATCTCGTCAATCTTTTTTCATGTTTTTTCGTTTTTCTTTTTCGCGTGTTTCGCGGTTCATTCTGTTTTCAAGATGCCATACCGCCAGGCCCATGGCCTGAAAAGCTTCATCCCTTTAAGCGGGTTGGGATACCGGCCCAGACGCGGTCCACCCTCTCGGCCTCGCGCGCCAGCATCTGGTACAGAAAGCCGGTCTCATCGCGCCAGAGGCGTTCAAAGGGGTCCACAGGCACCACCCCGCTCCCGACCTCGTCTCCAACCAGAACGCTGTGCCTCAGGCGCTCCAGACGCGCCGTGAAAAACTCTGTCGCGTCCGTGTCGCGCCGCAGCAGGGTCCGGACCGCCTCCTGAAGGTTTATCGCCAGCCCCGCCTCAGTCACGGCCTCAGGCTGTTCCCGGGCGAGGTCGCAGATGAGTACCTGGACACCCTCCGGGAAGAGCGTCAGGGCGTAAGCGCGTTTGCCTGAGTAACGGCCTCCGATGATGAGGTGCATCTCAGCGGGCGGCGAGCAGGACGAGGAGCATCGTCGTCTCGGATATCATAGCAAAGGCCCCCAACAGGTCCCCCGTGATCCCTCCAAAGACGGTAAGGCAGCAGCGCTGCCAGAGGACGAAAAGGAGGAGGAACGAGGCGATGAGGGCCGTAAGGGGAACGAGGGGGACGAAAGGGAGCAGGACAGCGGCTGCGATCAGGCCTTCGAGCCCCAGGATGAGGGTATGACGCGGGTTACGTGCTCCGCCCAGAGTGCGGGCCATTCCGTCCTCTTTGGCAAAGGGCAGGTTGTTCAGGAGCAGGCCCAACCCCAGCCTGGACCAGAAGGGGACCGAGGCAGCCAGCAGGACGGGCCGGGGCTTGGGCGCAAGGAGCTCTGCGAACAGAGCGCTTTGGAGGAGCAGGACGGCAGAGCAGCCCATCACGGCAAAGGCTCCGGAATGGGGGTCGGAGAGTATCCTGAGGCGCGTAGCGCGGTCCTTGCGGGAGAACAGGGCGTCGCAGGTGTCCATCCAGCCGTCCATGTGGATGCCTCCCGTGAGGGCCAGAGCGCAGAGCGTCATGAGGACTCCCTTCAGGAGGAGGGAAACGCCCCGGAGCTCCAGCAGAAGGAGGGCGGCAAACCAGAAGGCCCCTAGGACGAGGCCGACCAAGGGCAGGGCCGGGACGAAGCAACGAAGGTTTCGGTCCGTCCATGCGGCGTTCGGGAACGGGAGCACCGTCAGGAACGAGCAGGCGAGAAAAAAGGAATTGAAGAAAGACTCAAAAAAAGAGCTTATAATGTTCATGGACGAGACTTCCTCATTTTTAACATTCTTTTTTTTATTTTTTGCTTTTTCTTTTTCGTGGTTAATTGTCTTTGTCTTTGTTTTTCCCGTGTCTTTTTTCGTTCTTTTTTCCGTGTTTTTCCGTGTATTCCGTGGTTTATAGTTTTTGTTTTTTTCGTGTCTTTCGCGTGGTTCGCGGTTTCTTTTTTGTTTTTCCTTTTCGTGCCTTTCTGTGGTTAGACCAGAAGCGGAGGTGAGGCTCGTGTTCTACTTCGTCTCGGGCGCGGTGCGGAGCGGAAAGGGCGAGTGGGCCGAGAGGATGGCCATAGAGCTGTCTCCGAACTCCGTCCGTCTGTATCTGGCGACGGCCCGGGCGGCTGATCCGGAGATGCGCCGTCGCGTCGCGCTCCACCAGGCGTCGCGCTCGGAGCGCGGGTTCTGCACGCTGGAGCGGGAGCGGGACCTTGCCCCTGTGGCCTCTCGGATCCCGGAGGGGGCCACGGTCCTCCTGGAGTGTCTGGGGACCTGGGTCGCCAACGAGATGTTTGATCCAGCTCCCACTCCCGGCGGAGAGGCTGAGCCGGCCGCCCTTGTGGCCGACAGGGTGCTGGAGGCGGTGCATGTGCTTCTGCGTCGGGCTCAAAACCTTTTGATCGTCTCCAACGACCTCTTCTCCGACGGAGTGCTCTACGACGCTGCGACGGAGGAGTATCTCAGAGCGCTGGGCGGGCTGCACGTCGTCCTTGCCCGTGAGGCGGATCACGCCGTGGAGTGCGTCTGCGGCCTGGCCCGGTTTGCCCGGTAAAGGGGCGGGTCAGTCCTGCTTCAGCTCAGCCCGGTAGTCCGACTCCAGCGAAGCTTCGTCGAAGGTATCCATACGGTTCATGACGGCCAGAGCGCTGTCGATGACCTGCATCGCTACGGGGCAGCCCGAGCCCTCCCCCAGCCTCATGCCCAGGGTCAGCATGGGGGTCAGCCCCAGAGCCTCTATCGCTATGGAGTAACCCGGCTCCCTGGAGTGGTGGGAGGCGAAGATGCAGCCCGTGACCAGCGGCGTCAGCTTTGCGGCCAAAAGAGCGCCGGCCACGGAGATGACCCCGTCGATGACGACGGGCAGACGATGGACGACGGCGCCCAGAAAGACGCCCGTCATGGCGGCGATGTCCAGGCCGCCGACGCAGGAGAGGATGTCCAGGGCGTCGTCCGGGTTCGGGGCGTGCATGGAGAGCGCCTCTGAGATGACCTGCTTTTTCCGGGCCAGCGCCTCGTCCGTCAGACCGCCGCCGCGCCCAACAGCCATCTCAGGATCGTCGAGGCGGAGGGCTGCCATGATGCAGGCCGCCGCGGCTGAGGTGTTCCCCATGCCGACCTCGCCTGTCCCGGCTATCTGGTATCCGTCCCTCTTGGCCTGTCCTACCGCCTCAAGGCCGAACTCGACAGCGCGCAGCGCCGTCTCCCGCGTCATGGCGCGCTTTCGGGCAAAGTTCTCCGTCCCTTCGGGCATCAGGCGGCAGGAGGCATCGATGTGCGGATGAGGGGCCAGCCCCTTCACCCCGAGGTCGAACAGCCTCAGGTCCACACCGACGTGGGCGCACAGCACGTTGATGCCGCAGCCGACTCCGTTGGCGTAAAACTCCATCATGCGGCGCGTGAAATGCTGGGGCGTCCCGGACACTCCTTCCTCATATATTCCGTGGTCGGAGCCGAAGAGGAGATGGACCTTTCGGGAGATGTCGTTGTGGAGCTGGCCGGTTATTCCGGCAAAGCGGATGGCTATGGACTCCAGCTCCCCAAGGCTTCCGGCCGGCTTCAAAAGGCTGTGCTGGTATTCTGAGGCTGCCTGCATCGCCTCTGAGTCAAGAGGTCGGACAAGAGCTAAGGCCTCCTCAAGGCGGAGGCGGGGGGCGGTGCTCTGGGTGCTGTCGCTTGCGCTCATGGACAAGAACGTTCCTTTCGTCGCTGAGACTCGGATTCTGGGATCCGCGGAAATTTTTTTTGGCCTGGTCGGAGCGGATTGATACGGTATTATTGTAGAATAAAT
>JAAYOR010000091.1 GCA_012520235.1 Fretibacterium sp. | reverse complement strand
TTTTTGACGATGCGCCCTGCCTCCACCCTGTCAATCCCCAGGCGTTCGCCCAACCCAAACGCGCTCATGCCGTAGAGGAGCCCGAAGTTGATCATCTTTGCCACGCGCCGCAGCTCCGGGGTCACCAGGTCGGCATCGACCGCAAAGACCCAAGAGGCCGTCTCCCGATGCACGTCCCTGCCCTTATGAAAGGCTTCAATGAGACGCTCCTCCCCGGAGAAATGGGCCAAAATGCGTAGCTCCACCTGTGAATAATCCGCAGCGACAAAGAGGTTCCCGCTCCGCACCGGAGTCAACCCCTCTTTGATGCGGGTAGCCCAGTGGCCAAAAGCGGGGAGGTTTTGCAGGTTGGGGTCCCGGCTGCTGAGCCGCCCGGTGCCAGTCAGAGCCGCCTCAAAGGTGGTGTGAATCACCCCATCCTTCGCGGCTTTTTGAAGGGGCACGACGAAGCCGCTGGACATCTTAGAGAGCTCCCGATGTTCCAGAATCAGCCGCGGGACGTCGCTGTGGGGCAGGTTGAGATCCACAAGCCCCTCCAGGACCGAGGCACTTGTCGAGAGACTTGTCCCGCCCTTGGTCTTGCCGCCGCTGGGCAAGCCCAGCCGCTCAAACAGGAGTTCTGCCACCTGCTTGGGCGAGTTCAGGTTGATGGTCTCGCCGGCCCTCTTTGCGATCTCCCGTTCTATTTCCGCCACTCGGGCCTCCAACTCCGTCTCGAGGGCAGAAAAAGCCTCGGGCTCCAAGCGGACCCCCCAACGTTCCATCCCAACCAGCACGGGAATAAGCGGCAGGTCCACTCGCATCATCAAGGCCTCAAGGCCCTCGTAACGGCTCAACTCCCCTGAGAGCGAGGCAAAAAGACGCCTCAAGCCCTTGATGGGCCCTTCTTCAGGGGCCAGAGCGGAGAGAGCATGGGAAGGCGCATCAGGGTGAAGCAGATAGTGGGCCGTCTTGAGATCCCAGACGCTGCAGCCCTCCAGGGCGCGTGGCCCCAAGTGGGAGATCAGGAGTTTATAATCCTCGACCACCAGGCGCCCTCTGAGGGCTCGAGCCAGAAGATCGCTCAGACCCTCCGTCGGGTAAAGCGAAGCGCCCTCCCCGTCTCCGAGCCAGAAGCCCCCCTCCGGGGCTGGAGCGATAAACAGCAGCTCCCCCCCAGCCAACTGTTCCAAGGAGCGTTCAGGCTCCGGAACAAGCTCTTCAAGGCCTCCCGAGTCCGCCATGTTCTTACGGATGAGCTCCGCCACCCGGCTTAGCCCCAGCCGCATGGAGAGCGCAAGGGCTTCCTCCAGGCGAGCTTCTTTTTTTAGGCAGCCCTCCCAGTCTATCGGCACATCCCGCCTCAGGACGATCAGCTCCCGGCTCAAAAAAGCGTCCTTTTTAGCGGCCTCCAGTCTTTTTCTGACCGCAGGCTTGAGCTCGTCCAGCGACTCGTACAAACGCTCCAGGGAGCCCCACTGGCTTATCAGGCTAAGAGCCGTCTTCTCCCCCACCCCGGGGACGCCGGGCACGTTGTCCGAGGCATCGCCCAGGAGGGCCAGGTAATCCGGGACGAGGGACGAGGGGAACCCGAACTCTTTTTCAAAAACCTGTGAATCATAAGCGGTCAGGTTGGACACACCCCTGGAGACGGGGCGCAGCATTCTGACCCCATCCCCTAAGATCTGCATCAGATCCTTGTCCGAGGAGAGGATCACCGCCTCGAATCCCTCTTTCACAGCCCGAAGCGCCAAGGAGGCGATGACGTCATCGGCCTCAACCCCCTCTACCGAGAGCACGGGGTACCCCATGGCCAAGAGCAGCTCACGAAGCAAAGGGATCTGTGGCTTGAAATCCTCGGGCGTCGGCTTGCGCTGCGCTTTGTAGGCCGCGAACTTCTCGTGGCGAAAGGTCGGGCCCGGCGCGTCGAAGGCAACGACCACACGGTGCGGTGCGGCGTCCTCCTCCACTCGGGCCAGCATGTTCATGAACCCGGCGATGGCGTTCGTGGGAACACCGTCGGGAGCGTTCAGCATGGGCAAGGCGTAGAAGGCCCTGAAGGCCAGAGCGTGCCCGTCAACTATCAAAAAGGCATCCATGATCCACCATCTCTCCCGCGCAAAAATTTTTCTCCAAGGAGCCCGCTTCACGGCATCCTGCGCTGCAGCCAGTGTAGAAAAACACTTCGGTGCGCTATAATTAAAAAACGTCGGAGGCCTTTGATTTCTTAATCGGTGTCCCCTTAGAATTTTAACACGGGGCTGCCCCCCAAACCCTGCGCACGAGGCCTGACAACGAGTCCCGCGCAGGGGCAGGTGGCAGCGCAAGGCAAATGAAAATCAGCGGCTCCTTAAGCAGCCCAATAGTGAGGCCAAAAGAAAACCGGCAAGACCAAAGCGCGCTTAGGCGCTTTCAGTGTCGGCAGGGAGGATGACAAAGTCAATGGGTACGGAAAGAGAAATACGGGTGCGCTTTGCCCCGAGCCCCACAGGGGCGCTGCATATAGGGGGCGGGCACACCGCTCTTTTCAACTGGCTCTGGGCCAGACATAAGGGAGGGCGCTTCGTCCTGCGCATTGAGGACACGGACCGTGAGCGCTCCACCCAGGCTTACGAGGAGACCATCATGTCCGGCATGAGGTGGCTGGGCCTGGATTGGGACGAGGGACCTGACGTCGGGGGTGTTTACGGGCCTTACCGTCAATCCGAGCGTCTCAACCTCTACAGGGAGAACGCCGAACGTCTTGTCAGGGAGGACAAGGCCTACCGAGAAGGAGAGGCCATCATCTTCAGGGTCCTGCCTGGGGAGGACCTCTCGTTTGACGACGTCGTCTACGGACGCATTGAGGTCGCGAGCGACGGCCTGAGGGAAAAGGGTTCGGACGAGCTGAAGGATATTGTCCTGATCAAGAGCGACGGGATGCCCACCTATAATTACGCCGTCGTGGTGGACGACCACCTCATGAACATCAGCCACGTGATTCGCGGAGAGGACCATATCTCCAACACGCCCAAGCAGATCTTGCTCTACCACGCCCTGGGCTGGGAGCTCCCGGCTTTCGCGCATCTTCCCATGATCCTTGGCAAGGACAAGAAAAAATTGAGCAAGCGGCACGGAGCCACAAGCGTTTATGAGTTCCGGGACATGGGCTACATGCCGGATTCGGTCTTTAACTTTCTGGCTATCCTGGGCTGGTCCCCCGGCGACGATCGGGAGATCTTCTCCCGGGCCGAGGCGGTCGAACTCTTTGAGCTCTCCAGGGTCGTCCGAAAGCCCTCGGTCTTCGACCCAGACAAGCTCAACTTCATCAACCAGGAACACCTGAAGCGCCTTGACCCCATGACGCGCCTTGAGATGGTCCGCCCCTTCTGGCAGGAGCTGGGTTTGCCCATCGCCTCGCACGACGACGCCTGGCTGGCCGACGCCCTCACCCTGATGGGGGGACGAGGCAAGACCGCCAAGGAGCTGGCCGGCTTCTCCGATTACTTCGTCTCCTTCGAGCCTGTCAAGGCCCGCTACACTCCGGAGTTCTCGGAGGAGGAGAAGGCAGATCTGAAGGACTTTTTCACCAAGCTCCTCGCCGTCCCGGACTGGACGGACTCCGCCCTGGAGGCCCAGGCCCGGGAGTGGGTGGCACAGCGTGGCGTTAAGATGAAGGACTACGCTATGACGCTTCGCTTTGCCCTGACCGGAATGAAGGTCAGCCCCGGCATCTTCGAGGTGGCCCAGCACCTTGGACGCGATGAGACGAGACGCCGCCTGGCTCATTACGGGCTGATTTAAGAAGCTATCCTGATTCAGTCGTTCTGGCACTGCCACCCGCCCTGCGCCGCACGTTCGCTCAAAGGGGCGCTGTGCCCCAAACCTGAGTTCACCCGAAAACGGGAGAAGGGAAGAAGCGATCATGAAGGATAAAAAAACGGTGGAACACGGCCTTTCGCTCCTGACTGACTACGATATCTTCCTCTTTAAGCAAGGGACGCACTACACGCTTTTCGATAAGATGGGGGCCCAAAAAACAGCCAACTCCAAAGGGGTAGAAGGGGTCATCTTCTCCGTCTGGGCACCCAACGCACAAAAGGTCAGTGTGGTCGGCAGTTTCAATCACTGGAACCCGGAGGCCCATCCTCTCGCAGCCCGATGGGACAGCAGCGGGATATGGGAGGGCTTCATCCCGTCAGTCAACAAGTGGGACCTCTATAAGTTTCACATCGTCAACAGTCGGGGGGAGCACAAGGAGAAGATCGACCCTCTCTCCCGGCTTTTTGAGGTGCCCCCCAAGACGTCCTCCATCGTCCACTGGCCCGAGTACGAATGGGGTGACGAGGAATGGATGGCCAACCGTCACAAGCACACCTCGCTCTCCGCTCCCTGGAGCGTCTACGAAGTTCACCTAGGCTCCTGGCGGCACGACTGGGCTACAGGCCACTCGCTCTCCTATCGGGAGCTTGCTGAGCAGCTCCCCAAATACTGCAAGGAGATGGGGTTCACCGCTGTCGAGTTCTTGCCCGTCATGGAGCATCCCTTCTATGGCTCCTGGGGCTATCAGACCCTGGGCTACTTTGCGCCCAGCAGCCGTTACGGCACGCCCGAGGACTTCATGTTCCTCATTGACGAGCTGCACCAGCATGAGATAGCCGTCATCCTGGACTGGGTCCCCAGCCACTTCCCCGTGGACGACTTTGGCTTGGCGCGCTACGATGGGACAGCGCTTTATGAGCACGAGGACCCTCAGAAGGGCTACCACCCTGACTGGGGGAGCTACATCTTCAACTACAGCCGCAACGAGGTGCGCAGCTATCTGATATCAAGTGCCCTGTTCTGGATCGACCACTATCACGCGGACGCTCTGCGCATTGATGCTGTGGCATCCATGCTTTACCTCGATTACTCCCGCGAGGACGGCCAGTGGCAGCCCAACATCTACGGAGGGCGCGAGAACCTAGAGGCCATCTCCCTGCTTCAGGACATGAATCGGGAGCTCTATGGCCGGTTCCCCGACATCCAGACCATCGCAGAGGAGTCGACGGCCTGGCCAATGGTGACCCGGCCCGTCTTTCTGGGAGGGCTGGGCTTTGGCATGAAATGGAATATGGGCTGGATGAACGACAGCCTCTCCTACATGAGCCTGGACTCCGTATTCCGCAGCTACCACCACAATCAGTTAACCTTCAGCATCTGGTATGCCTTCTCCGAAAACTTCATGCTGCCCCTCTCCCACGACGAGGTCGTGCACGGCAAGGGCTCTCTGATCAACAAAATGTCGGGCGACTGGTGGCAAAAGCGTGCCAACCTGCGCACGCTCCTGGGTTACATGTGGACCCATCCAGGCAAAAAGCTGCTCTTCATGGGCGGGGAGTTTGGGCAGGGGCTCGAATGGAACCACAACACAGCCCTGGAATGGCACCTCCTCGCCCGGCCCGAGCACCAAGCGCTCCAGCAATGGGTCAAAGACCTCAACACCGCTCTTAAGGAAAACCCGCCGCTATACGAGCTCGACTTCTCGCCGGAGGGCTTTCGGTGGGTGGACTGCACAGACTGGCAGCAGAGCGTCATCGCCTGGCTGAGGAAGGGCAAAAAGCCTGACGATTATATCTTATGCGTCTGCAACCTCACTCCCGTGCCGCGCCATCACTATCGCATCGGCGTCCCCAAAGACGGGTTCTGGAAAGAGCTCCTCAACAGCGACGCAACGATATACGGAGGTAGCGGCATCGGCAACGCGGGCGGCATGGAGGCGGATCCCGTCGCCAGCCACGGCTACTCCCACTCCCTGCCTCTGGAGCTCCCTCCCCTCTCCATCCTCCTCTTCTCCTCCCCCTCCCGCGCCTGACGCGCCAAGGGCTCGAAAACTCAAAAAAAATGCGCATTGTCCTAAAACCTGCCGGCGCGTTCTCTCCATCAGCAGACGCGCCGGCTCATCATCCTTAAGGAGGAGCATTTATGCCCCGTTATATTTGCGTACACGGACACTTTTATCAGCCTCCTCGCGAAAACCCATGGCTTGAACGAGTGGAGCTTCAAGAGTCGGCCGCACCCTGGCACGACTGGAATAGCCGCATCACTGCCGAGTGCTACCTGCGCAACTCCGCCTCACCCATCCTTGACGAGAAAGGGCTCATCCGTAAGATATGCGATAA
>JAAYOR010000090.1 GCA_012520235.1 Fretibacterium sp. | reverse complement strand
TTCCATGATAGGTGCAAGAGGACTTGGCTCTGAAGTGCTCACCGGTATTAATCGGCTTGAAAGCTGCAGAGGATTTGCAGCTGGTATCGCGATTGTAATCATGGCCGTGCTCATCGATCGCCTCACGCAGGGAATGGCCGAGGAGAAAGCATAACATGACGCAAGATGACACAAAAACAATGACCGAGACAAAAGATCCCATTCTGAGCATTCGTAATCTGACGATGATGTTTGGCAGAAAAAGGCAACAAGCAACTCAAATGCGGATGGATAACAAAAGTAAGGAGGAAATCCTGCAGAAAACGGGTGTCACTATTGCAGTTGACAACATCTCCTTTGAGGTGGAGCGGGGAAAAATCCATACGCTCATCGGTCTGTCCGGCTCAGGCAAATCCACTGTCGTGCGCTGTTTGAACTTGCTCTTAACACCAACCAAGGGAAAAATTCTCTTTGAAGGGAAGGACATTCAAACTCTCAGCTCCAGGCAACTACGCGAATACCGGCGCAAGAATGTTTCCATGGTTTTTCAGAGTTTTGGCCTACTCTCACACCGTAACGTACTGGACAATGTTGCGTATGGGCTGGAGGTTCGCGGTGTTCCAAAAAGTGCCAGGGTCGACAAAGCGATGGAAATGATAGAGATGGTCAACCTAAAGGGCTGGGAGAGTAAGAGCATCAATGACCTGAGCGGCGGCATGCGTCAACGCGTTGGCATCGCGCGAGCATTGGCGAATGATCCGGACATTCTTCTGATGGATGAGCCATTTTCTGCCCTGGATCCCTTGGTAAGGCAGGATATGCAGTTTGAACTGTTGTCCATTCAGGACAAGCTGAATAAGACGGTTGTTTTCATTACCCACGATATCAATGAGGCGTTTAAGTTGGGGAACACCGTTTCCATTATGCGGGATGGGCGGATTGTGCAAACAGACACCCCTGAGGACATGGTCATCAATCCCGCAGATGAATATGTCAGCAATTTTATTAACAGTGCAGACAAGGCGCAAGTCTATCAAGTCAAGAACTTTATGCAGATCCCCTCCTCTCTGGTCAGGCTACAGGAAGGCGCCAATGTTGCGCTTGCGATGATGCGCTCCAACAATGTATCCAGTGCATATGTGGTTGACAACAGAATGAACTTCGTGGGAGTGCTATCGCTTGACGCAGCATTTCAGGTGCGCGCTGGGGAACTGACATTCAAGGACGCGCTGTTCAAGGATCTTCCAACCACAACACAGGATACGCTTATATCAGATTTGATACCGATTGCGTCACAATCAAGATTCCCAATCGCCGTACTCAATGATGAAGGGAAATTTGCCGGTATTATCAGCAAGGCTGCAATTCTTACTTCCTTGAAGTAGTCATGTCGGAAATCTAATCCTCCTTGTAGCAGGTAAAAGAGCGAGCGACGAGCAAAAAAACAACTGCATTCGCTTTAAGCCTAAAAGTTATGTATACCAAACTTTGAAGTGAAGATAGCCTAAGTTGGTGAGCCCCGCAACTTGAGTAGTGAGTCATGCAAATTAGGTAAAAAAGAAGTGACATGGAGCCTTTTTGAGGTATAATTGTAGTCGCAAGAACGACAACAATCCTTAGAGGTCCATGCCATGAAAAACCATAGCAAAGTTTGACTGAAAAATCATCTAAAGGACAGAGACTTCTCTGTCCTTTTAGGCTTTTTAAGCTTGCAAGAAGAGGAGAGGACATGTCAGAAAAACCTAAAGGGCAACATGATGAAGAAAATCTTTTAAAAGAAAACCTGTATATCTCCGGCATGACCTGTGCCACCTGCGCAAAAATGGTCGAACAGGCTCTTTTGAAGGTGGACGGGGTTTCCTTTGCGGCGGTCAATCTGGCGACGGAGAGCGCCTTTGTCATCCTGGAAAAGCCTCTTCCAAAGGAGCTTCTGGAAAAGGCCGTACGAGACATGGGCTATGACGTTGGAGAGAAGAGGACGGAGGAACAGGACGCTCAGCGCTATCGAGAGGCGCGGAACGGAGTTATCCTTTCATGGCTCCTCACTATTCCCATGATGTTCCTGATGGTTTTGCATATGTCCGGGGCCCCTTGGGTTCACCAGGGAATCTGGAAAATATTGATGCGCAACATGACGATTCTTGAGATCGTCTCCGGAGTCCTGGTTCTCTTCGGCCTGGGGCGGGGCATCTTCAAGAGCGCCTGGATCGCCCTCTCGCACCGCCATTCGAACATGGACGTCCTCGTAGCCCTGGGCGCTTTCTCTGCCTGGTGCACGACCTTCATCTCGTGGGCCGACCCCTCCTTTTCCTCGTTTGGGACCGTCGCCATCATGATCGTCGCTCTGCACCTGACGGGGCGTTATGTTGAATCCCGCCTCAGAGATAGGGCCTCGAAGCAGGTCCGGGCCCTTTTGTCTCTTTCCATGCCAACCGCGCGCCTCCTGCTTCCCACAGAAGACGGAAAGCTGAGGGAGACCACAGTCCCCATCGAGGCACTGAAAGAGGGAAACACCGTCGTGGTCTTCCCGGGAGAGCTCATCCCGGTCGATGGGAAGATCCTCTCGGGCAGTACAACAATAGACGAATCCATGCTGACCGGAGAATCCCTGCCCGTCGTCCGAAGCGTGGGCGAAGAGGTCACGGGAGGCTCTATGAACCTGACTGGCGCCATCCAGGTGACCACTCAGGCCGTGGGAGAGGAGAGCTTTCTGGCGCGCATGGCAAACCTCATCCAGGAAGCTCAAGGTGCGAAGATCCCCATCCAGGCCTTTGCGGACCGAGTCACCAACCGCTTCGTCCCCATCATCTTCTCTCTGGCCCTTCTCTCCGGTCTCGTGTGGCTCTTCCTCTACTGGCGCTTCGGGAACACCCCACTCCTCCCCTTCTTAAAGGCACCCAGCCTCACCACCGCGTTAAACGCCTTTATCTCCACTCTGGTCATCGCCTGCCCCTGCGCTCTGGGGCTCGCCATCCCCATGGCCCTGGTGGCCGGGACCGGCGCAGCATCGAAGCGCGGCCTCCTGATCCGCAACGCTGAAGCCGTACAAACAGCCCGGGACCTCAAGGTCGTGGTCCTGGATAAGACAGGGACTCTGACCGAGGGGCGTCCCCGGCTCGTTGACACCAACCTTTCACCCGACGAGCTGGACATCGCGGCCTCCATCGAAAAAAAATCCACCCATCCTCTGGCCCTGGCTATCTCGAGCGCGGCTCCGGGAAAGCTTGAGGTCTCTGATGTTCGGGAGACGGCAGGGGAAGGGGTCCGTGCAGCCGTCGAGGGGAGCGAGTACTTTGTCGGGCGCCCGCGCGATGCAGGGCTCTATGCCTCTCAGCTTGACTTGGGACGCACGGTGGTGGAGCTTTCTCAAAACCAGGAAGTCCTGGGCTTCATCGCCGTAGAGGACCCAATCCGGGAGGACGCAGCAGATGCAGTAAAGCGCTTGTCCTCCATGGGCCTGAAGGTCGTCATGGCCACAGGGGACAACGAACGCACCGCCCGCAGCGTCGCAAAGCGCATCGGACTGGACGCAGTTCGCGCCTCCCTTCGGCCGGATGATAAACTGGATGCTATCCGGGAGTACCAAAAAGAAAGCGGTAAAGTCCTGATGGCGGGCGACGGGATCAACGATGCAGCTGCGTTAAAGGGCGCAGATATCGGGGTCGCCATGAGCGCGGGGAGCGACCTGGCCATAGAGAATGCGGATATCGTCATCGTAAAAGGCGGGGTCGGGCGCATAGCGGACGCAGTTTCACTCTCGCGCAGCATCTTCGAGGTCATCAGGCAAAACCTGTTCTGGGCCTTTGCCTATAACGTCATCGCCGTGCCCCTTGCGATGCTCTCCATCCTGAACCCTGTCGTCGCCGAGTTGGCCATGGCCGCAAGCTCCATCTCCGTCGTCCTGAGCTCCATGCGCGTCCTTCGACACTTTTCGTGATTTTGTGAACGTGAATCAGCTTTTTTAATGGGTTGGGCTAATCAGGACCTCAAAAAGCTTGATTAAAGACGCGGGAGAAAATCTCCCGCGTCTTTAATTTGAATCTCCATCGTCAATGGAGATTTTCACGTTCACCTTGCTCATCGCGCGCTCCAGGTCCAAATCCAGCCAAGCTGTGACCGCTCTTTCGACGCGGTCCATGAGGGCGGGCAGTTCCTGCATCTCCACCTTGTTCAGGCGGCCCAGAACCCGCCCTACCCTGCTGCCAGGGACATCGCCCAAGCCGATACGAAGCCTGGGGACCGTCAGCGTACCTAACGCTCCGAGGACGGAGGCAAGGCCGTTGTGCCCCCCTGCGCTGCCCTTACCCCTCAGGCGAAGCTGGCCAAAGGGTAGGGCCAGGTCATCGTAGACAATCAAAATATCCTCAAGTGCCATTTTATAGAAGTCCGAGGCTTCTCGGACTGCCTGACCGCTCAAGTTCATAAAGGTTAAGGGCTTGAGCAGAAGAAGATCCCGGTCTTTCCAGAACTCGCTTCGAAACTTCAGCGTCGGCCTTCCAAGCCCTCGCCTCTGAACCAAATGGTCCAGGGCAAGCCAGCCCATGTTGTGGCGCGTGTAGGCGTACTCCTGGCCGGGATTGCCCAAGCCTGCGATGAGCTTCACGATCTTAAGCTGAAGGCTCTAAGCCTCCTCATCCTCCTCATCCTTGGCGGCCTTCCCCTTGGCAAGGACCTCCACTTCCTGATCCTCCTCTTCCTCGGGCTCAGCCTCCTCAGCGGTACGCGGAATCATGATAACAGCAGCGACCTCGTCCGGGTCCGTTATCAACTCCACATCTTCTCCCAGAGCGATGTCTCGAAGATAGACGGTATCACCCAGGTTCAACTTCGAGATGTCGATGACGATGGCTTCAGGGATGCTCATCGGGACCGTCTCTATCTCAATGTCATGCACGTGATCCAAAACGCCTCCGTCTTTGATGCCGGGGCTCTCCTCGCGGCCCTGGATCTGAACGGGGATGCGCACCGTGATCTTACGGCCCTTGATGAGACGCAGAAGGTCTATATGCAAAATATGGCCTGTGAGGGGGTGCCTCTGAAGCTCGCGAATAAGGCACATCTCCTCTCCACCCGAGGGCAGCTTTACCGTCAGACGCGTCGTCTCCCAGTGTCCCATGGAAATGATGCGCTCCAGCTGATGCTTCTTCAGCTTTCCTGATATGGCTTCCGGAAGCTCAGGGCCGTAGAAGACACAGGGGATAAAGCCCTCCTGGCGCAAACGGCGGTTATCTCTCCGGTTCCCTTTTTCTCTGGGCTCCATCACTATCGTTACTAGCTCAGACATGATTCCAACTCCTTAATTAAATTGAATATAATGTAAACAAGAAACGAGGAAAGAGGTGTTTTTCTCCTTCTCTCCCATCGCTCTCTCAAAAATATGTCCTGCTTATCTATCGAAAAGGCTGCTCACGGAACGATCGCTATGTACCCGGAGGATCGCCTCGGCAAACAGAGGCGCGATGGAAAGCTGTAGGACCCGTTCGGAACGCTTGGAGTCCGGAAGAGGGATTGTATCTGAAAAGATGAGTTTCTCTATCTCAGAGGCAGCAATCCTCTTCATCGCCGGGCCGGAGAGGACGGCATGAGTCGCACAGGCGTAGACGGTCTTGCAGCCGCGTTCCTTCAGACCCGCAGCCGCGTTGCAAATCGTTCCCGCTGTATCAATGATGTCATCCACCAGGATAGCGGTTTTGCCCCGAACCTCTCCAATGATGTCCATGACCTCGCAGAAGTTCGCCACCTCGTAGGAGCGCCTTTTGTCCACAATAGCCAGGTCCGCCTTCAGCATGACGGCAAAACGCCGTGCCCTGACCACACCCCCCACATCGGGAGAGACGACGACAACTTGCCCCTTAGAAAAATCCTCCTCCAGGTTATCTCGGAAGTACGAGGCCAACAGGGGCATCCCCGTCAGATGGTCAACCGGGATGTCAAAAAAACCCTGTAACTGCCCCGCATGCAGGTCGGCGGTAATGACTCGGTCCGCACCGCTCTGAACCAGAAGATTCGCGACCAGCTTGGCGGTGATGGGCTCGCGGGGTTTGCTCTTTCGATCCTGGCGCGCATAACCAAAATAGGGTATTACGACATTGACGCGACTTGCGGACGCCCTTTTAAAGGCGTCAACCATAATCAGAAGCTCTATCAGGTTGTCGTTAGCCGGTGATGATGTGGGCTGGATCACAAAGACATCGGAGCCGCGGACACTCTCATCAATGGAAAGCCCAATCTCTCCATCCGAAAAACGATAATGTCGCGCCACCGAAAGCCGCACTCCCAACTCACTGCAGATGCGCTTGGCAAAATCAGGGTGCGCCGTTCCCGAAAATATCTTGAGGTCTTTCACTCCAGACACGAGCCTTATCCCCCCTGCTCTTTGCGATTTTTTCGTAAGGACCAGCCTTCAATGTTGCGTTGACGCGCTCTGCCAACCCCCAGCGCCCCTGGAGGCACATCCTGCGTAATCACAGACCCCGCAGCCGTCACAGAGTCATCACCCAACACAACAGGAGCAACCATCATCGTATCGCTCCCAACAAAGCAGCGGTCTCCTATTTTTGTGGCATGTTTCTCCCTGCCGTCAAAATTGCACGTGACGGATCCCGCTCCTATATTGACGTCCTCCCCCAGAGTCGCATCCCCCATATAGGTCAGATGAGGAACCTTGCTGCTGCGCCCCACGTGGGTCTTCTTAAGCTCAACAAACTTTCCTGCAAGGGCCTCCCGCTCCAAGTGGGAATGCTCACGGATATAGGCAAACGGACCCGCCTTGGCCTCATCATCCAGAACACTGTCCTCAACCACGACATAGGCACTCAGACGCACATTTTTTCCGAGGACAGCGTTACGCAAAATACAGCCCGAGCCGATGGAAGAACCGACTCCCACCTCCGTCCTGCCCCAAAGCTGGACGTCCGGCATGAGCGTCACGTCCTGTTCCAGCGACACGTCAAGGCCAATCCATACGGAGGCAGGGTCCATCATCCTCACGCCGCGCTCCATCCAGCCCAGGACGATGCGTTCACGCAGGCGAGCCGCGGCTTCAGCCAGCTCCGCCTGAGTGTTGATGCCCAACATCTCACACTCCGGAGCAAGGGTGGCCTGGATACAACCTCCCGAGCCTCCAAGAAGGGCTACGACATCAGGCAAATAGTATTCTCCCTGAGCGTTGTCGTTGCGAACCTTGTCGATCACGCGGGTAAGGGACGAGACGCTAAAGGCATAACAACCCGCGTTGACCTCCTTGATCCTGCGCTCTTCCTCCGTCGCGTCCTTGTACTCCACAATGGACACGCTTTCCTGGCGGCGCACGACACGCCCATAGCTGCCCGGGGTTTCCGTCTGAAAGCTGAGAAGGGAACAAACAGAGTTGGATTTCAGATGTTCGTTAAGGAAATGAGTTAAAGTCGATGCCTGAAGCAAGGGAAGGTCTCCGTTCAGGACTAAAAGGTTTTCAAATTCCTCCCACCAGCTCTGAGCGCTTTTCACAGCGTGCGCTGTACCCAGCTGCTCCCTCTGCCATATGGGATGCACGGTAGGAAAACATTCGAGATAAGCACAAACCTCTTCTCCTCCGCTGCCAACAAGAACCGCAACCTCCGCGCCTTCAAGGGATAGAACGCTCTGCAGAAGACAGCCCAACATAGGCCGGTCAAGGATCGGGTGGAGCACTTTGGGAAGCGCGCTCTTCATCCGCGTGCCCTTCCCGGCTGCCATGATCAGAACCCCCAAAGGTTTTTTTTCCACGTTTCCTCTTCTCCTCCAAAAACAAAAACAGGGGAGAGTTCTCCTCCCCTCTTACGGACTCTGCGCGAAGAATAAATGGCTGGGGTGGCTGGATTCGAACCAACGATGGCGGAGCCAAAGTCCGCTGCCTTGCCGCTTGGCTACACCCCAAAGTTCTCAAGTGCCTTGATGCTTGCATCAAGAGCACGGAGGAGACACAAACAGGCCAAATTTATTATTGCTTAAAGAGAGTTAACCGTCAAGAGTAGGGAAGAAGTTACAATTTTTACTCTAAACGTCTCCTGAGTTTGCACTTCCCTGATGAGCGACGGAGGAGAGACTCCGCTTTTTCATATCAAGGCAAAGCCTCTTGTTGAAAGTGAGTGCTGTTTGAAGCCTCCCCGTCATTTCTTTTTCCTGAGCGCTTTTGAAGGAGCCGAGGAATGGGAAGATTTCTCAGCCCTCGGCCGGTTATCTTTCCGGACGGAAAGGTGCTCTCCCTTGCCGTAACGGATGAGCGCCTCTTTCCAGGTTCCCTCTTCGGTTGGAGCATAGTCACCTGTAACTCGGCGCAGCTCCACCAAAGCAACGTACATTTCCTTGACGGCATTGATGTAATCAGTGCGGACTGCCTGATTGGCGGTCTGAGCATTGATGAGGTCAATCTGAGCGCCCATGCCCTCCAGGTACATCAGCTCGGTGATACGCAACTCCTCATCTGAACGCTCCACCTGAAGCTTCTTATCCTGCTCCAGCGCTGCAGCGCGCTTCCAGTTGTTCTTCGCGACAGCAACATCACGGCGCGCCATATCATTGACGGAAAGAACCCCCTGCTCCGCCGCCTGAACCAAACTGTCTGCATTCAATATCTCATATTTCGTCTTGTTCCCATCCAGAATGGGAATCTTGAGTTGCAAAGAAGCTCCGACCTCTCCCTTTTGAGGCGTGGTCGAAAGCTCAGGTTCCGCCCAAGGGGTCCACTGCAGACCAAAATCAAGCGTCGGAGTCTTTCCTTTGGCCATCAATTTCTTGATAAGCCTGGCCCGCTCCAGGTTCAGGTGGGCAGCCCGCACATCGGGACGAGTGGCAAGGGCCCTTTCCAAATCTACCTCTCCAAGGTCAAAGAGAGGGACCCTCAATTCCTCATCAGCGGGGACGACCTCGACGCCCCCCGCCAAAAAAGAAAGCTGCTGCAGGAGGTTCGCATAGGCAATCTCCGCTTCTTTGACCCAGCTCTCCGCCTCAACGACCTGAGCTTCAGAGCGAACGATATCCAGGCGAGGAACAAGCTGCTGGCGAAACTTCTCCATCGTCACACGATGGTTTTCCGAACGCTGTCTCAAAACATCTTTTTGAAGGACTACGTTCTCCCGAGCTAAAAGAGCACTCCACCAGAGTTCTTCGCCCTGGGAGAGCAGAGAGTTTACTGAACTGCAAAAATCAGCCCGCGCTATCTCGTAACTCAGGATGCGCTGCCGTTCGTCCAATGAAAAAGTCCCCGATATGTCAATGCGTTGCCCCAGGACCAGGGCCACACTACTCACTTTGATGTTTTGAAGCCTCGCACCCGCCGTATCCTGACCCGAAAGCCAGGAAGCCCCTGCCTGAACGCTCACCTGAGGGCGCTGCACGGACACCCCGCTCAGGACACTGTAATAAGCGGCTTCCACAGTTTTCAGTTTCATCTGCAAGGAAGGGCTGCCCTCAAGAAGCCCCAGATATTTATCAAACTGCATTGATTCTTCAGCCGAGGCGGACACGCCCCATAAAAGAACCATCATTGCCAGCAAACTCCAAATTCGTCTCACAGCCTCACCTCATCAACAATCGTGCTTCTTCAAACAGGGGTCGATGTGTTGTACTTCATCGATTCGACCGGGTGGTCTTATCTGTCCGGCCTCCATTATAACTCAAATAAAACCCCCTTTTCATCCTCTATCGCCCCTCATCAAAGTTGCTGAAACGTAAGGCTATCGTAAGGCAATTTTTTAAGGATTTTGTCGTTAATTTTAAAGTTACCCCAGAGAAGATTCATTAAAATACTTTTTATCTATTTTTATTGGATGAAAATGAGAAATACCTGCTCTTTCAGAGCTATAGCGCACTCTTGA
>JAAYOR010000089.1 GCA_012520235.1 Fretibacterium sp. | reverse complement strand
CGGACGCGCAGCGCGAACTGGCGTTGTTGGAACAGGAACGTCAGGATTTTGAGAGGGAGTCGGAGCTGGCTGCCGATGACGCGCGCCGTTGGGAGGAGGGCCGCCGCACACTCTCTCTGGGAGCTTTTTATGCCTCTTTGACTCAGCTGCGTGACGAACAGGAAACTGATAAGAGGAGTCAATCTTCTCTCCTGTCCCACATTCCCAGAGCGCAGGCAAGCCTGAAGAGCGCGGAAGAGGCTCTGGAGCTGGCCGAGATCTATTTGAGGGACAAGCTGATTGCGCAGAAAAAACTGGAGGAGTCTGTTCGGGCTGTGAGAGAACTGGACTCCTGCATTGAGAAAAAAAAGGCTCAGGTTTTCGAGCTCATGGAGAACACGCGCGAGCTGGACATTCGAGAGCGGAAGCTTCACGCAAAGAGCGAGACAGTGCGCGAGACTATAGAGAAGCTCGGAGTGGAGTTGCGGGATCTCAGAAAGTTCGTACAGTCGAATGCCGCAGATGAAAAACTGCTACAAGAGCTCGGAGGGATCCGGAAGTGTTTTTCTCTGTTTCTGGCCGCTCAGGAGAAGAAGCGGGAATTGAAGGCCGCCTATTCGGATGGAATTCAGAAGAAACAACAGGCTCAGACGGCTTTGAACGACCGACAGGCACTTTTCTCCGAGATGGCCGTGCAGTTTGCTTCAGTGGAGAAGCGTTTCCAGGTAGCACAGGATGCTTTTGACTCCAGTCTGAAGGGGAAGGCTCCTCAGGAATGGAGAGAAACCTTGACGGCTCAGAGGGAAAAGCTGGAGCAGGTGGAGAAGCTTCAGGAAAAGCTGGAACAGCAGCTTCTGATGCTCCAGGACCTTGATGGAGCCCAGAACCGCCGTCTGACCTTGGAGGGAGAGAAGAAAGATCTCTCTTTGAAAGAGGTGGAACTTGAGGAGCAGCTGTCTCAGGAAAAAGAGGACGTCCGTCTTCTTGAAAACCGTTTTACTCTCACGCAGCTCACGGCATCCTTTGACGAGGCGCGGAAAATTCTTCAGGATGAAACCCCCTGTCCTCTTTGCGGGGCTTCGACTCACCCTTACGTGACAAACGGGATCCCCGACACGAACGACATTGGCCTGAAGCTTGGCCAGGCCAGGGAACAGCAGGAGAAGACCCAGGCTCTTGTCGCCTTGCTTCGCGTCCGCATGTCCGACCTCTCGGAGGAGATTCTCTCTCTCTCTCAGGCTGAGACTCGGATACGCGGGGAGTTGCAGCCTCTGGAGCAGGAGATCTCTCATCTCACGGCAAGCCTGAACTTGAAGTTTGCTGTGGGAGTCCCGCCTCTTGAGGAGCTCAGACATTTTCGCCAGAGGCTGAGAGAGACTTTTCAGAGAACCCAGGAGACGGTGCTCGCGCTCTCCGCTGCAGAGGAGGATCTTCAGGCTGCGCGGGAAGAGCTGGAGAGAGCGCAGAGCAATCAGGAGGAGTTGACACGCTTTCATCAGGAAGCGATATTCCGTCTGAAGACCGAACAGGGCAAAGCGGATGTCCTGGAGCGGGAGCTGCGAGGGCATGAGGAGTCCCTGAACAATATCCGCAGAGACCTGACGGGGCAGATAGCTTACTTTGGGTACAAACACCTCCCGGATGATCGTCCTGAGAGGGTGTTGGATGCCTTGGAGGAGCGTGCCGCGATCTGGAAGAGCCGGGCCGAGCGCAAGCAAGAGCTGGAAAAAGAAGAGTTTGTGGTGACAGAACAGCTTAAGGTCCTCCAGAGGGAGCAGGTACAACTCAGGACGGAGGTTCAAGCGCAAAGAGAGCTGCTTAAGAGGGCCGAGGTGGAGTGTGGAGCCTTTCAGCATCAGAGAACAGGGCTTTTTGAGACGCGCGATCCGGACCAGGAGGAGGTTCGGATGCAGGCAGTGGTCGAGAAGGCCCGGCAACAGGAGCAAGAGCGGCGGACTGCGCGAGGAGAGGCTCAGAACGCCTTAGATGCTCTGACGAGACGACAGCATGAACTGGAGACGGCCCTGGCTGTCCGGCGTGACCGGATTCAGAAGGAGGAAATAGCCTTTGGCAAGAAACTGCTTGCCGGCGATTTCAAAAACGAGGACGATTATCTCTCGGCCTGTCTCTCCGAGAGAGAGCGGCGAGAGCTTCAGGAGCGTCTTCAGGAGCGCTCCCGGAGAGAGCTGGATCTGAATGCTCGCTATCTTGATAAAAAATTTGTGTTGGAAGAGCTCTATGGACGGAAACCGGAGGGAGGAAACGAGAGCTCTTCAAATCGGGGTTCCGGGGAGTTGTTGCGGGAACTGCGGGACTGCTATCTTGAGGTGCGGAACCTGGCCCGGCGCAATGAGAAACAGGCCGGAGAGATCCTTTCCTCCCTCAAGCCTCTGAATGGAGAGAGGGTGACTCTCCTCTCAGATAATCCGGAGGCGGAGAAGTTGCGTGCGAGCTTAAGGGACTTTGTCTTGGAAAACATCGCCGGCCGTGCCCGTGCCAGCCTTGCGCTCTGGGGCGAGGGGGTCTCTCTGGAGCGCAGGTCGGGCACGTCGGTTCTTTGCCTCAGAGATCCTAAGGGAGAGTCTGTGCCGCAGACTCCTGCAGCCCTTCTGGCTCTCTCCGTAGCTTTAGCGCGAACGCTTGCGCCCCGCTTTACCTCGGAGACGCTCTTTTTGGCTGCCGAAGAGGGGATGCCTCGGAGAGAAATAAAGGAGTTCTTCAGGGCTCTGAACTGCATGGCCGTTGAGAACAAGGCGCAGCTGATCTTTGCCCGGCTCTCTCCGGGCGGAGATTCAGCAGAATAAGGGGTGAACACATACATGAACACTCTGAAACGAGGCCCCGTTGATAACCTGGGGTCTTTTCTGAGGACTCTTGCTGCTCTGCCCTCCTGCCAGGCCAGCGAGGACTTCTTTTCAGATCGCCTGCTGCGAAGGGAGAAAATTTCGGGCTCAGGTCTTTTTCTCTCCACCGGAACCGCCTCAGCTTCAGAGAACTGGGCTTTTGTCCCGGCGGCCTTTTCGGAGGAGGAGGCTGCTTCGGCCCTCGCTTTTTTTGAGGCTCACAAGATGCCCTTCATCTGGCCTCTGTTCCCCTGGACCGGGACGAATGCCTGCCGTAACATTTTACATGAGCTTGGCCTTGAGGAGGCGGGAGTCTTGCAAGCGATGTCTCGCAGGACAGTTGGAGCGGGGACAGCTTCTCCTCTCCTGACGTTCAAGGCTCACGGCTCGCAGGATGAGGCAGGATTTTGGGCGGATGCCGTATGGCGCTCCTTTGGGGCGGACACCCCGGCGCCTCTATCTTTCGCTTCCCTGGCGCGCTACCTTGCGTCCTCAAAAAATATCCGTCTTGTGACGGCTTTTCTTGACGGAGAGCCTGCCGGAGCTTTCCTCGTCCATCTTGATTCCTCTACGGCGGGGATTTATTATTTCGCGGTGATGCCCTGCTTTCGTCGTCGTGGTGTGGCGCGCGGCATGATGGCTGAGGCTTCGAGGCTGGCGCTTGAGGCAGGCCGAGATACCCTTGTCCTTCAGGCGACCCCTTCAGGCTTTCTTTTTTATCGCTCAGAAGGATTTGAAACACTCTTTGACATCCCTCTTTTTTCGACGAGCACAGACGTTTTTTAAGAGCACCTTCCGCGTCGTAACTTCCACAATTTGACGTTGCGCAATTTGCTGGGCTCGTGTATAATACCCTTCGTGTTTCAGCGGAGACGTGGCCGAGTGGTCGAAGGCGGGCGCTTGGAGAGCGTCTGGGCAGCGATGTCCCTAGAGTTCGAATCTCTACGTCTCCGCCAGTTATATAAAATATATTTCAAACCCGCTAAAGCGGGTTTTTTGTTTTATTTGAGTGTATGTTTGCATTGGCGCATGCCCTTCTAGAATCTGTACGTTTACTTTAATTTCGGGTGTGCTAAAATAAGAAAAACTTTGCGTTGCAATATCCCGAAATATTGGCGTGCTCTTTTACAGGCAGGCCGCCCCAAAATTCTGAGGTGTCCGTTTATTCCTGGTCTGGAGGGTTTTATCTTGGAACCTTTAATTTTAGACATGGCGCAATTAGCGCTCCATAAGCCAGAGCCCGCATCGACTCCCCTCTCCTCATTTGAGAGCGCTCGGGGAGTTCAGGCGGGCGTTTCTATGCAAGGAGTCACTTCTTTTGAGGAGCTTCTTCGCTCCTCAATGAAGAAGGTCAACGAACTTCAGCTGGCTTCTGACGACAAATTGCGAAAGCTGGCTACGGGGGACGTAGATGATATTTCCGAGGTGGTTTTGTCTGCCTCTCGGGCAGAGATCGCTCTCAAGCTCCTCATGGAAATACGGAACAAATTTGTGGACGCTTATCAGACGTTGTCCAGGATTTCCGCCTGACTGGCGCTAAAGGATCATGGAGAGTTTAAAGCGACTTCTTGCGGGTTTTCTGCTCTTCTGGGCTTCTCTTAAGCTATGGCAAAGGATATCTTTGATTGCCACGGCTCTGATAACAGCTGCGTTGTTGCTCTTTTTTGTGTTTTGGGCAGGAAGAACTGCTTACGATCCTCTTTTTGCCGGCCTTGACGTGAATGACCAGGCCGCCATCGTCGCGTACCTGAGGGAGAACAACATCCCCTACCGTCTGGATTCTGCCTCTAACGCCATCCTGACCCCTCGCGATCAGGTTTACGAAACGCGTCTCACCTTAGCTCAGGAGGGGTTGCCCAAGGGCGGCAGCGCGGGCTTTGAGATCTTTGACGATGCGAAGATGGGGATGAGCGAGTTTCAGCAGAAGATATCCTACATTCGGGCCCTGGAGGGAGAGCTGGAGCGGACCATCGCTCGCATGGATGCGGTGGAATATGCCAGGGTAAGCTTGGTCATTCCGGAGCAAAGGCTTTTTCTGGAGCAGCAGCAGCCCTCCACCGCCTCGGTTTTGTTGCGTCTGAGCGTAGGTTCACAGTTGGGTTTTAATCAGGTCAAGGCCATCGTTCATTTGGTTTCCCACAGTGTGGACGGCCTGCACCCCGATAACGTGACGGTTGTGGACACCTCAGGACATATCCTGTCCGACATGATAGGGGACTCCATGATCATCTACCCGCCGGACGGAGGGAGTACGGTCACCTCGGTGCAGCGGGAGCTGGAGCGCCAGCGTGAACGAGAGCTGGAGGCAAAGGCCCGGTTGATGCTGGAGCAGGTTTTTGGTCCGGGGAGCGTGGTGGTGCGGGTCAAGGTAGACCTGGACTTTGACAAACGCTCTCGCTCTCTGGTTGAATATTCCCCAAACCCGGAGACGGGCCAGGGCGTTCCCCGCAGCACTCAGAAGGAAGAAGAGAGTTACACCGGACAGGGAAGCCCGGTGGGAGGCCCACCTGGTACCACAACCAATATCCCTGGTTACGCCATCAGCACGCAAGCTGTCAATAGCGAGTACAACAGGACAGAGGCTACGACCAACTACGAGATCACGACCCGCAAGAGTGACGAAATCGTGACGCCAGGAGGGATCAGGCGGCTGACTGCCTCCGTTTTGGTGGATGGAGAGCTTGACGAGACCCGGATAGCGGAGTTGAGAGAGGTCATCTCTTCCGCTATCGGTTATAGTGAACAGAGGGGCGACACTCTGGTTGTCAAATCTATGCGTTTCTCGACTGCCTTTGCGGATGCCATGGCGGAGGAGCTGCGCAAGGAGCGTTTGATGCGCCTGATATCAGGCACTGTTATTGCCCTTCTGGCGCTTGCCTGCGCGGGGTTGGCCGGATTTTGGTGGTGGCGTCGCCGCAAGGAGCGCCTGGCTCTGGCAACGGTGCCGGAGGAGACGAGGCGCATCCCGACTATCCAGGAGATGTTGGCGTCCCCCGATCTTCTGGCTTTCCAGGGGGAGTTGGCTGTCCTGGAGGAGCAGTTGAGGGCCTACGCCCGCAATAACCCGGAAGAGGTGGCCAACCTTGTGAATGAGTGGCTCTCCACGGAGTCATGAGGCCTGCCGGGGGCAAGAGTTGAGCGGCGGGTTTCAGCAGGGGGGGGCCATGAGAGGGTTGCCTTTGTTTAAAAGAAGCGCTTGAATGCCTGATGGAGAGGGTTGCGTATGGCAAAATCGAACGTCGGTTTGTCAAACCGGGAAAAAATAGCGGTGCTGATGGTCGCCTTGGGCAACGACATTGCGGCAGAGGTCTACAAGAAGCTGGATGACAGCGCCATTGAGTTAATAACGCTTGAGATAGCGAACCTCCGCAAGGTTACCCCGGAAGTGAAGCTTGAGGTCATGAAGGAAGCGCAGGAGATCCTCATGGCCCGTGAATTCATGGCGCGCGGAGGGGTGGAGTACGCGCGCGATATCCTGGAGCGGGCACTGGGGCCAGAACGGGCTCAGAATCTTTTGACTCGTATCACGGCAAGCCTTCAGGTTCGACCCTTCGACTTTATGCGTCACACGGACCCGCAGCAGGTACTGGGTTTCATCCAGGGCGAACACCCTCAGACCATTGCCCTGATCCTTTCTTATCTCGAACCTCCTCAGGCAGCCATGATCATCAGCGGGCTCCCCGCTGTGATGCAGGCCGAGGTTGCAAAACGAATTGCCCGTATGGACCGCATCACGCCCGAGGTATTGCGGGAGGTGGAGCGAGTGTTGGAACGCAAGCTGAGCACGGTGATGGGGCAGGACTTCACGATGGCAGGAGGTATAGACGCCGTCGTGGGAATAATCAACAGCGCCGATCGGACGACGGAACGCAACATCATGGAGTACCTCGAAGAAAACGACCCCGAGCTGGCGGAAGAGATCAAGAAGCGTCTCTTCGTGTTCGAAGACATTATCCGTCTGGACGACCGTTCGTTGCAGCGGGTGCTGCGCGAGGTGGACATGAAGGAGCTGGGGCTGGCCCTCAAGGGCGCGACCGAAGAGCTCCGGGCGAAGTTCTTCAAGAACATGTCCAAGCGTGCCGCCGAGATGCTGCAGGAGGACATGGACTACATGGGTCCGGTGCGGGTCAAGGATGTGGAGGACGCGCAGCAGAAGGTGGTCAACGTCATCAGGGGCCTGGAGGAGAAGGGCGAGATCATCATCTCTTCCGGCGCGGAGGACGAGCTCGTTGTCTAGCCTGCGGCAGGGGGTCTTGCGTGCGGTCCGACTTTTGCCCGAGGCCGTTAAAATTGGCATTGAACCTGAAACTGCTCTTCCTTCTGAAAAGAAGGAAGAGCAGCATTCAAATGTCCCCCTCGCTTCCTCCGGGGCTGCTCCCTCCAAGGAGGTTACAGCGGACACTGCCCTTCTGGAGGAGCAGAAGCAGAGAATTAAGGGGCTTCAGGCTGAACTGGCTGCTGCCCTTGAGCAGCGTCAGGCCCTGGAGGAACAGGGGGCGCATCTTCAGACAGAGTTGGAGGCAGCCCGGGCGGAGGTCAAACAAAAAGAGAGTGCCTTTGCCGCGCAGATTGAGGGGGCCAGAGCGCAGGCAAGGCAGGAAGGCCATGCTCAGGGAGAGCAGGAGGGCCGGGAGCGTGGTTACTCTGCCGGGTTGGAACAGGCCCGGACGGAGGTCAAGGCAGAGTATCTTGAAAGATTCGGGGCTGTCACGAGCCTTTTAGAAAATTTTTCCGTCAGGCTGGAGACAGACTTTGCGGACTTGGTGGCCTTAAATCAGCCCAGAATGCTCCGTCTGTGGCTGGATATTCTGAAGCGGATGCTGAGACGTGAGGTGGAGCTGGCGCCTGACTCGGTCCTTAAGGTCCTTAAGGACGTATTAGTGCGCCTGGGGGACAAGAACAATGTGATCCTTTACGTCGCTCCTGAGGACCTTGAACTGTTGGAGGGACGTTTGGACAAGGAGTTTGAGGACCTCTTGCGTGGGGTGCGGCATCTGGAGTTGAAGACGGACTCCAGCGTAGACAGGGGCAGCTGCGTCGTAGAGACCCGCCTGGGTATCTACGACGCCCGTTGGCGTACACAGATGGGTCAGATTGAGGGTGCTGTGGAGAAACTCTTTCAAGAGCTGGGGAAGGGCGGAAAGATGTCCCGTTCCCGTGGCAGGAGTACGGAGGTGGATCCGTTGTCCTCCATCGCTCCCGACTCTTCTCTCCTCTCAGAGCCCGTGCGCGGGACGGAGAACAGTGCCGAGGCAGTGAGCTCTCCGATGCCGCCGGCTGTCCCGGCGGAGGCGGAGCCACAACCGGAGGAACCCGCAGAGACGGAGGCTGACGCATGAGCCGGGAGCTCCTTCTTTCTCTTCTGGAGGCGGACTTGCAACAGCTTCAGCTGGTAAAGATAAACGGTCGCATCGTCCAGGTGGTTGGGCTTGTCGCAGAGTCGCAGGGCCCGGATGTACGAGTGGGGGATCTGTGTCGCATCTGTTTTCGCGATGGCTCTCACAGCCTGGACGCGGAGGTCGTGGGTTTCAGGGAGGACAGGGTGCTGTTGATGCCCCTCGGAGACCTTCGGGAGGTGGGGCCGGGATGCGATGTCATCTCCACCAGCCGCCCCCTGGAGGTAGCGGTCGGAGACGGCCTGCTGGGCCGGGTCCTGAACGCTCTGGGAGAGCCGATAGACGACAAAGGGCCTCTCGTGGCGACAGATTTCTATCCACTTTATGCGAGCCCTCCCCATCCCCTGAAACGCCAGTTGGTGGACCGTCCGCTCTCGGTCGGAGTGGGTGTCATTGACGGTATGTTGACCCTGGGGATGGGTCAGCGCATCGGGATTTTTGCAGGGTCCGGGGTGGGGAAAAGCACGCTGCTGGGGATGATGGCCCGTTACACCACGGCCGACATCAATGTCATCTCTCTGGTGGGGGAGCGTGGGCGCGAGGTTCGCGAGTTCATCGAAAGAGACCTGGGGCCCGAAGGTCTGAAGCGCTCCGTCCTGGTCGTAGCCACGTCGGATCAGCCACCTCTGTTGCGGCTTAAGGCAGCCCTGACGGCCACTGCTGTGGCGGAGTACTTTCGGGACGAGGGCAAGAACGTGCTGTTGATGATGGACTCCGTCACGCGTGTGGCTCGTGCTCAGAGGGAGATAGGCTTGGCCATTGGGGAGCCGCCTGCGACACGGGGATACACCCCATCTGTTTTCGAGATGCTTCCCAGCCTGCTGGAGCGTGCTGGCGCGGGGGAGGTCGGGAGCATCACGGGAATTTATACGGTGCTGGTGGAGGGGGACGACATGAACGAACCCGTTGCGGACACGGTCCGAGGCGTCCTGGATGGACACGTCGTCCTCTCCCGGAAGATAGCGGCCCGTAATTTTTACCCTGCGGTCAGCGTTTTGGAGAGCGTCAGCCGCGTTATGCCGGCCGTCGTTTCCGAGGAGCACCTGATGGCTGCGGGGCGTATCCGGAATCTGCTGGCTACCTACGCGGAGTCGGAGGACCTCATCAACATCGGAGCTTACAAGACAGGCTCGAACGCCCGGGTGGATTGGGCGCTTGAGCACTTGGGTAGCGTGAGGAGCTTCCTCTCTCAGAAGGTGGACGAGAGCCGGAGCTACGAAGAGACTGTGGAGCATATCCTGACCCTGGCTCCGGAGCCGGCGTAGGATAATATGTTGGAAGCAGAATTAACCGCGAAAAACGCGAAAGTTTGTGAAGTTTGACTTTGAACTGTTTTTGCTTTGAACTTGATAACTTTGAACTTTGAACTGTTCTTTATCATGGTTCGCGGTTTCTTTTTTTGTTTTTATTCGTGTTTGTTCGTGTCTATCCGTGGTTTTTTTAGCGGGTTTTTGAATTTTTGACTTTTAGTCTGTGTGAACTTTGAGTATATTATCGCTTCGTATATTTTCGGAGGACGTCATGCATCAGCGCATTGGAAGGTTCAGTCGTATTTTGAAGCTTCGCGAAAACTACAGAGAGACCGAGCAGACGCTTCTGGCGGCGGAGCGCCGGGAAGAACAACATGTTCTGGATCAACTTTTCTCTCTGGAGGGCGAGAAGTCCCAGGCCATGGAGAATTTTTGTAGTGATACCACTCAGACGCTTTCGTGCACCGAGCTATGGTTCCAGCGCCAGTTTATCGCCTCGCTCGACGATCACATTGATGCGGGCAAGGAATCCTTGTATGATGTGCGCCAGCGCATTGCCGGCACAGAGGCCCGCCTGGTGGAGAGGCATCGCGACGTCAAGGTGATGGAGACCTACGTGGATGGCCTGAAGGCGGAGGCCCGCAGGATTGGCTTTGAGACGGAGCAGCTGGAGTTGGACGACATTGCCATGATGCGCTTTTCCCGCATGAGGCAAGGAGGCGAGTTATGAGACCTGAGATGATGACGAACATGACAAAGCTTTTGGGGCGCATCGATGAGATCGTGGCCAAGTGTCATCCCGACTACAGGGCGGCGGCGGAGCCCGCGCCCCGTTTTGTTGACGTCCTGGACGACGTCCGAAAAGCTGGGAAAGCCGGAAGAGAACGGGATCCCAGGGACCCTGAGGCCCTGCAGGAAACTATTGAACACTGTGCTGACATCTACAACATCGACGAAGAGCTGATCCGAGCGATGATTCAGGTGGAGTCGGGCTGGAATCAGAAAGCGGTTTCTTCAAAGGGCGCGCAGGGTTTGATGCAGCTCATGCCCCGGACGGCGAAGATGTTGGGGGTGGACGATCCGTTTGACCCGCATCAGAATATTGAGGGTGGGGTAAAATACATCTCCGATCTGACCGATAAATATGACGGGGACATCGAAAAGGCCCTGGCAGCTTACAATGCGGGGCCGTCCCGAATTGATGCGGGGGGGATGCCTTCGGAGACCTCCCGATACGTCCGGAATGTGATGGCTCTCTATTATCGCTACAGAGAGGAAGATTGAGATGCCCGATGAGAGCCGTTCGGAACTTCAGGAACCTCAGGAGGACTCCAGGAAGAAGCCGACGAAAAAGGCCAGAAAGAGAAGCCGCTTCATGATGTTCCTGCTCTTTTTGCTCCTGCTCACCGGGGTGACGACAGGGTTGCACCTCAGCGGCCTGTGGGATATGCGGCCCTTGTTCTGGGGGACGATCCCCAAAATCCCCTACGTGGGCGAACCTCTGGCCCGTTTCTTTGACGTCCCTCAACAGTACACTCTGAACGTGGCGGAGCGCCGCAGTCTGGAGCTTGAAGAGTGGCAGAAGCGTCTTGACGAGAGAGAGACCCTCCTGAGTCAGCAAAAAGGCCAGCTGAGTGCGGTCTCCGACGACTTGGAGGCCAGGGCCCAGCACCTGCATGAGAGGGAGAGCGAGCTCCTGAACCTGAGCGCCGAGAGATCGGAGGGCGAGGTCACGGAGGCGGAGAAGAACCTGATCAATCAGGTGGCAAAGACATATCAGGATATGTCCGCGCGCAACGCAGCCCAGATTGTGGAGCAGCTTCGAGAGAACTTGGCGGTGGAGTTGCTGTACAAGCTGCCGGTTGACGCCAGGGCGTCCATTCTGGGGAAGATGAAGCCTCAGAAAGCCGCACGTCTGACGGAACTGATGGCCCGGCCTGAAGCTGCCTTTAAAAATTAAGAAGCCGCGGGTTTAACCGTTCCGCCTTGAACTTGGAAGATTTTATCTTTTTTAATTGCTTTACCTATGTACGGTTTTTTGTTTAAGGCTTTTTATTTATTAAATGAAGGGAAGTGGGAGCGGTGTCTGACGCACTGCTTTTTGTTCAGGTGAGTACGGCGGGGAAAAACTTGCCGGATGGCTCCGGTGGGGCCTTGGGACGTGCTTCAGAGGCCACGCCGGCCGTGGAGCGGCCCTTTGACTCGCTCCTCCATTCCCTATCCCAGTCTTCTCCCGGGTCTCAGGCTCAGGCTCAGGAAAATCCCTCCGACCCTGAGAGCGCGGTGGCTGCAAACCCTCTGAGCTCTCTCATAGCCTCCCTCAAGAGGCTTCTGCAGGGGGAGGCGCAGGTTGACCCCGCTCTCCTTCCGGAGGCGGTGGAAGAAAACGTGGCAGCCCTTCTGGAAGAGGAAGAACCTGAAGCTGAGAAAAATGTCCTGCCCGGCCTTTTCGCTCTGCCGGTTTCGGAGCCTGCTGGGATGGCGGAGTTGACGGACTTGCTTATGAAGGAGGCGCCCTCCGAGGCGCTGGCGCAGCTGACTGCGATGTTGGAGCCGGCTTTGGAGGAGATGCCTTCTCCTTTAGTAGGCGAGACTGAGACCGAATCCCTCATCCCCGAGGCTATGCTGCCTGAGACGGGTGAACTCGGGGATTTTGGTCCTCTGGCAGATGTTGAGGATTCTCTTCCGGAAGACGGGGGGCCTGTTGTTATCTCGCAAGGGGAGCTCCCTCTTGAGGAGTCGGCTCTGCTGAAGGATGCGGAGGGCGATTTGTCTGAGTCCGCGCAGCTTTTCGTCCCGTCGGAGCTCGCTGCCTCTGCGGCTGTGACAGGCGCGACAGAAACGGCCCAGAAAAAGGCCTCTTCAACGGATGCCCCGCTTCCTGCTCAGAAGCCCTCCGATTTTGAGGGGCTGACGAGTCGGGAGGGTGAGAGGGCTGTGCTTGACGTTTTGGAGAGAGCGCCTCAGCCCTCTGAGGGTCATGAGCCTGGGGGGGGTCAGGGTGGATTTGGCGAGCTCTCTGAGGGGAAAAATGATGGGAATAAAAAACAAGTTTCCGTGAAGACTGCCTCAGAGGAGGTCTCTGACAAGACGGACAAAGCGGACAGGGCGTACAGAAAAGATCATTCGTCCGAGCCGGCGCGCACAGAGGACCGTACCGAGCGCTCGCCCTTCCAGGTCTTCTTTGAAGGGGTGAGAGCGCGCCTTCAGTCGGAGCCCACCTCTCCTCTGGCCTTGGCGCGGGGCCTGCCGATGGAGCAGGCTGAGACCCTTCGCGAGGGGCTGGACAACGTCGTCCGTTTTGTGCGTCTGAGCGGCGGGCAGCGGGCCTCCCTCATCGTGGACCCTCCGGCCTTAGGGCGTCTGAGCGTTGAGTTGACGACGACTTCCGCAGGGATAGAGGCTGCGATTAAAGTGAGCAGCGAGCAAGTCCGACAATTGATCCAGGAGCAGCTTGTACAGCTGCGCTCCACCCTGGCTCAGCAGGGGGTTCAGCTCGCCCATTTTTCAGTGGACGTGCAGCAGGAGGGCGAGCGACGTCAGTCTTTTGAGCAGGAGAGCGGTCGAACTGCCCGACGCCGTCGTGGTGTGGAGCCGGCTGAGGAGGAGGCGGCGCTCTTCAGAGTAGATCTCGACCAGGGCCTGCTCCACTGGGTGGCCTGAGGGTTGTCAAGGAGGAATAACGGATGCCTGTCAATAACGTGAACAACAAACCGGTTCTGGGTGGAGAGGAGCTGAAGAGCGCGTCGCGCGCCGTTGCGAAGGAGCTGGACAAGGACGCTTTTCTAAGGCTCCTTATAGCCCAGCTCTCCAATCAGGATCCTCTGGACCCCATGGAAGATCGCGAGTTCATCGCTCAAATGGCTCAGTTCAGCACGCTTGAGCAGATAACCAACATGACTCGCGCCATGGAAAATCTTTCGGGCGAGCAGAAATATTCTGCTGCGGACTACGTGGGCAAGTACGTCTCCTTCGTCAAGGGCGAGGATGCTGAGGGTCTTCCTCAGACCGTGGCTGCTCGGGTGTTGGCCGTCTGGTTCGATTCCGAGAGAGGGACCACACTGGAGACAGAGAAGGGGAAGGTCCTTCTGAAGGAGATAGAAGGGGTCTCGGGACCTGAGGCAGCAGGATAGATGGTAAAAGGTGTTGCTGCCCGCTCCGACCGTGAGGCGGGGGTAACCTATGCGCGAGGGGCGGAGCCCCGGATACGAGACAAAACCCTGAAACTGCGTTCGGCGATGGGGGCCTCACGGACGAGGACCGTCGGGTTTTTCGCGAGAGATGCATTTTTCAACGTGAGATTCGCGGGAGGTATATAAAGAATGCTTAGATCTTTGATGACGGCGGTCACGGGCGTCAAGGCCCACCAGACGATGCTGGATGTGACGGGTAACAACATCGCAAACGTCAACACCACGGGATATAAAAGGGACTTCACGGTCTTCCAGGACCTGCTCTATCAGACGACCCAGGGCGCCACGGGCCCCGGCGACAACCGAGGGGGCATCAACCCCGCTCAGGTCGGTCTTGGCGTCAGCGTCGCCGCTATCGAGACCATCCACGCTCAGGGGGGCGCTCAGTACACCGGCAACAAGACGGACATGATGATCGAAGGGGATGGGTACTTCGTCGTGCGCGACGGGGGCACCCGGATGTACACCCGGGCCGGTAACTTCGTCCGGGACGCTCAGAGCAACCTGGTGCACTCCGGCACGGGGTATCACGTGCAGGGCTACAAGCTGGAGCGCGACCCCCTGGACCCCAGGAATTTTATCCGCGCCGGCGGAGACGTGGAGGACATCAACATTCCTATAGGGCGCAAGATGCCCGCGCGTGCCACGACGTTGGTGGACTACCAGTGCAACCTAGACAGCCGGAGCCGGCCCTACCTGCCCATCGGTTACGCGGACCTGCCCTTCAACGCGCCCCCCTGCGGCAAGGACGCGGTGGTCAAGATCGACGACATCGAGTACGACATGAGCTTCCAGACGGCCGACTTGGAGCCTTTGGTTGATGGCACGGGGTATTTCACCGTGACCTTAAAGAGCGGGGCTGATGAAGCGGAGCTAGTCTTCAACATGACTGGCGTGAAGGATGGCAAGCCGATGCTTGAGTATCAACACGCTGCCGTAAATTGGCCCGGAACGAACCCTCCGGTACCCATCAATGCGGATGACGTCAGATATAATAATGACACTGGCTGGTTTGAGTTGGTGAAGAACGGCGCCACGGTCTTTAAGACGAACCTGCACGAGGATATGCATTACAATTACTTTGAGGTGAAGGACGGAACGAATCCGCCCATCACTTATAAGGTTCTGGCGGAGTTTGATGAAAAGCAGCCCCCCAAGCCCTCCGGCATGGCCGGCTCCCCCATGAACCTCACCCTGTGGTTTATGGCGCCAGGGGCCACTCCTGCCGATCCTCTCACCATCACAAAGGCTACGGCTGTGATCCCCATCAGCCCTGACGGCCGGTTTGAGTTTGCCAGAGCTGAGTTTTTGCCCGGTCAGCTACCCCCTGCTGGCTTTGACGTGGCAGGTGACCCGCCGAACTTTCGTATCGTCCCCGCGGGAGGGAACGGAGAAACTGTGACCGCGTCCTCGGCTCTGACGATTCAGGTGGCCAAGAATATGGCGACGCCCTCGACCTTCGACACGGTGAGCCAGATCAATCAGGGCGGCTTTCACCAGACCAAGCAGGACGTTTTCGATTGCCAGGGAAATCGCCATACGCTTGAGGTCAACTTTAAGAAGCTGACGGAGAATCGCTGGCGTTGGGAGGCCTTCCTCCTCGCGGACAAGAAGAAGCTGGAGGTGGGGGAGGAAGGGTGCGAGCCTCAGACCACCGGGACGGGCAGCGAGTCGGGAGGCCTGACCCTGACGCCCTCCTCGGGCGAGATAGCGTTTTGTCCGTGTGGGCCCATCTGCAGCCCTGAGTCCGTCGAGCTGGATGTGCCCTTCAGCCTGGACGGAAAGTCAAATTCGAAGATCACTCTTAACTTCGGCGGGCATGGCGACAAGATGGCGGGTATCACGCAGTTCGCGTCGCCGACCACCACCAAGGCCATCTATCAGGACGGCTACGAGATGGGCGTGATGAACGACTTTAACACGGGCCAGGACGGTAGGATTGTGGGGGTTTACACCAATGGTCAGAGCGAGCCCATCTACCAGATAGCCTTAGCGACCTTCGCGAACCCTGCGGGCTTGGACAAGCTTGGAAATTCCATGTTCGCGGAGACGGTGAACTCCGGTCAGGCGAACATAGACCCGGCCATGTTGAACGGCAAAGGGGTCATCAAGAGCGGCAACCTGGAGATGTCCAATGTGGACCTGACGGAGGAGTTCACGCGGCTCATCATCGCACAGCGCGGCTTCCAGGCGAACACCCGGGTGGTGACGACCAGCGACCAGATCCTGGAGGAGGTCGTGAACATCAAGCGCTAGTTTTGTGTGCAAAAACAGCCCCCCTTTTGGGGGGCTTTTTTTGTGTCTTCTGGTGAGGAGAGAGGTATGGAGCGGTATCTTCATCTTTTGTGAAGAAATTTTCTTTTCCCCCTCGTTTTTTGCCGGATTTTCGTATACAATAGGGAGGAGCAACTTGCATGTTTCCAGTGGGTGTGTATGAAGGTGTGTTTGTCGTTGCCCGTCATCTGTGTTTGCCAAAATCATTGACCCGCCTTGCGGATGTCCCCCAATGGAGGCTTTTTTATGATTTCAGTGCATCGTTTAAACGGAGAGCTTTTTTTGCTCAACTCTGATATGATTGAAACGGTAGAGGTCACCCCGGACACGGTGGTCCGTCTCATGAACGGGCATCGTTATGTCATCAAAGAGAGCCTTGATGAGGTTCGCTCCGCCATTTTGGAGTTTCGGCGTCTGGCGGGATACTCTTGCATCGTCACAGACGCCACTTCGGAGCTGGAAGAGGTGCAGCATGACTCCTGAACTCCCTGAGGGCTCGGAGGCGCTTTTACAGAAAATCACTTTGTAACATCACTCAGGCAATGACGGTGTTCTATGGGCGAGAGGTGAATGAAGCTTGGACTTGACCACAGTTGTAGGATTACTTACTGCGTCTATTCTGGTTATCGGAGGTATGGCTGCAGGCGGCAGCCTGATGGTTTATTACGACTTTCCGTCGATACTTATCACTTGTGGGGGGACGATTGGCGCCGTCATCATGTCTTATCCGGGGGACATGCTGAAATCGGTGGGCGGCGTTGTCAAAAGTGCCTTCGTCTCGCGGGAGCCCAATTTGTTGGGCATGGTCCAGACGATCGTCAGCTTTGCGGAGAAAGCCCGCAGAGAGGGGCTCCTTGCCCTGGAGTCTGACGTGATGGAGCTGGAGGATGAGTTTTTAAAAAAATCCATTCAGCTGGTCGTGGACGGGACGGACCCGGAGTTGGTCAAGGCTATCCTGGATACGGAGATAGGGATCCTGGAGGAACGCCACTCGTCCAATAAGTCCATCCTGGACACGGCTGCCGAGCTGGCGCCTGCCTACGGGATGATCGGGACCCTCATCGGTCTGATAGCCATGTTGGGGAACCTGCAGGATGTCAGTGCTCTGGGACCGGGTATGGCTGTGGCACTCATCACGACGATGTACGGCTCCATGATGGCCAATATGTTTTGCATTCCTATCTCCAAAAAACTTGCGGCTCGTTCTTCCAGTGAGATAACCTCCATGGAGTTGATGGTGGAGGGCGTGCTTGCCATTCAGGCCGGAGAGAACCCTCGCATTGTTGAAGAAAAATTGAAAGTTTTCCTTCCTCCAAAGCTTCGCTTAGGGCTGGAGAAGGCGGAACAAGCAGAAAGGGCTGGTGAATAATTTGGCCCGCAAGAAAAAAGCTCCTGAGGGTTCAGTAGGAGCTCCCCTTTATATGGCGACTTACGGGGACATGGTCACCCTCCTCCTATGTTTCTTCGTCCTGCTCTTTGCCATGTCCGCCATCGACACTCAAAAATTCGAACAAGCCGCGATCTCCCTGAGAGGGTCTCTGGGCATCCTCAAGGGAGGGACGACCATAGAGGAGTCCATTCTGCCTTATCAAAGCGGCGAGACAGGGCGAAGCCCAGGGGCTGCGCCTCATCTTGAGCTGGACACTCGGCACGTGGCCCACACCGTGAACAGCTACCTGAGGGCAGAGGGCCTGGATAAATCTATTCAAGTTTCAGTGACCCAGAGAGGGGTTGCCGTCTCCATCTCGGAGCAGTTTCTCTTTGCCTCCGGCAGTGCGGAGTTGAGGCCGGGGGGGCAGAGGGCGCTTTATAAGATAGCGACTTTGATTCGGGACAAGGTCCCGGCCATCTCAGTTGAAGGCCATACGGACAGTGTCCCCCTCCGTGGTGGAATTTACCGGGACAACTGGGGACTTTCCTCCATGAGGGCTGCTGTGGTGGCTTCCTACCTGGAGTCCGCGGGAGAGATTGAGTCCATGAAGCTTCAGGCCGTGGGCTTGGGCCCCAGCCGTCCTGTGGTCCCTAACGACACGCCTGAACATCGGGCTCTTAACCGCAGGGTTGAGCTTGTCTTCTTATCACAGTATCCCAAACAATAGAGAGGACTGAGCGGGATATTATGAGACGCATAATAATATTTATCGTGGTGGGATTGCTTATGTTTGGCCTCGGTTTTGGGGGCGGGCTCCTTTTAGGCCGCTCCATGGCGTCAGCCGACTCCGGGGGTGAAGCCAAGCAGGTGAGGGCGCCTGGGCCCATTCTCTCGGTGGGAGAGTTCACCAGTAACCTTGCGGGAGCCGGCAAGCATGTTACCAGCTTTACCGTAGCCCTGGAGCTTCTGAACGACAAGGCCATGGAGATTGTCGGTTCGGAAGGCTGGCTTCTGCGCGTGAAGAACGAGATCCTTCTGATAGTTAAGGACAAGCTTTATGACGACCTGAACAGTGCTGAGGGAGCATTGCAGTTTGCGGGGGACATCAAGAGAACCCTGAACGCACTGCTTCCCGAATTGAAGGGGGAGCCGCCTGTCGTCAGCGTGCTGTTTGAGACCTTCGTTCTGCAGTGACTGGCTCTTCTGTTTCTCTGAGCGGCGCTGACGGATTTTTAAGGCCGTGTTTGGAGAAAGGCAGGTGATTTCCGCTGGCTTCTGATGTTTTGTCTCAAAGTGAAATTGACGCCTTAGTGAAGGCTCTCACCAGCGGTAAAGCAGCTCCTGAATCCGTGAGCCAGGAGGTTGGGGAAAACAATTAAAAGGCAGGTGACTTTCGCTGACTCCTGACGTTTTATCTCAGAGTGAAATTGACTCCTTACTGAACGCTCTTACCAGCGGTAGTGTGGATCTTGAATCCATGACCCAGGAGGCCGGGGAATATAAGATCAAGATCTACGATTTTAAACGCCCCGATAAGTTCAGCAAGGATCAGCTTCGTGCCATACAGATGATCCATGAATCCTTCGCGCGACAGGTGACGACAGTAATGTCGACGCTTATTCGTTCGATAGTCTCGGCGGAGGTCGCTTCGGTAGACCAGCTGGCCTATGAGGAGTTCGTCAACTCCCTCGTGCAGCCAACGGTTATAGGCATCATTGAGATGTACCCCTTCAACGGCAATGTGCTGCTTGAGATCAACCCGAACCTCGTCTTTGCCATCATCGACCGTATGCTGGGTGGCAAGGGTGACTTCACCGGGAAGGCGCGAGAGCTGACGGATATAGAAAAAACGGTGACGGAGCGCATCATTATTCGAATGCTGGAGCTGCTTGAGGACAGCTGGAGTACGGTGGTAGATGTTCGCTTCCGCTTTGAGAGCATGGAGAGCAACCCGTTTTTTGTACAGATTTGCCCTCCGCGCGACATGGTGCTTTTGGTCATCATGAAGCTTAAGGTGGGCGATGTGGAGGGGATGATCAGTCTTTGCTTCCCCTACTTTCTGATGGAGCCCATGGTCGATAAGCTTTCCTCTCAACAGTGGTTTGTCTCGACGAGTCGGAAGCGCGACGAGGGGGAGAAGGAGCATATCCTGCGGACGTTGTCGCAAGTGAAAATCCCCCTCTCTTTGGAGCTGGGGCATACTATATTGAGCCTTATTGATGTCTACGGCCTGGAGGCAGGCGATGTCATCAAGCTGGATGAGCTCAAGGAAAGCGAAATAAGCGTTCGAGTGGGTAACCGCATACGTTTTAAGGCGAGGCCGGGCACGGTTGAAGGGAAAATGGCGGCCGAGGTAACGCAGGTTTTTAAGGGTGACGACGCGCCTGAGGTCGAAGGAGGAGACAGGGATGGACGAGCTTCTTAGCCAGGACGAGATAAACGCTCTTCTCTCAGGGGGCTCATTGGAAGATGGGGGGGATGCCTCGCTCTCTATGGAGGATTCTCAGGTTTTGGACGAGGTTGCCTCCGTCTTCACGAGCGCGGAGAGCAGTGTTTTGGGGATGTTGGCGGGCAAGAATGTCAGTGCCCGCTCGCACGATGCGGAAGTGATGCCGCAGAGTGATTTTGTTGCGAGTCTCGCGGCGCAGCCTTTTGTTTTTCGGGCGACTTTCGGCGGTTTTGAGGATATCCCTCTGGTGCTTGTCCTGGATCAGGAGGGTGCCCTGATGCTGGCGGACCTGATGATGGGTGGAGAGGGCAAAGAGCTGCCTGCCGAGGCCAGCGACCTCTACCTGAATGCCTCTCAGGAGGGGGTAAGCCAGGTTGTCGGTGCGGCTTTCACCAACCTCAGCGGACTTCTGGGGGGCCGTCGGCTGATGCCCGAGAATATTTCCTCTACCCTGGAGAGCGAGGACTGGCTTCCCTTCCCATCGTTTGAGGGGGATGCGAAGGTCTGGAGCAGCACTGTTGACGTCGAAATTGAGGGACTGAACCCCTTCAGGATGCGGACTGTTCTTCCTCTTGATGGGTCCCTGAAGATAGCGGCTCTGATTCGTGAGATAGTAGGGGAGCAGACGCCTAAGTCTGCGGTCCCTCCCCCGGCTTCAAAGCCAGGGGCAGCTCCTCGGCCAACGGCTCCGTCAGCGCCCGCGACGCCTCCTCCTCCCCCTGCTGGGACTCGGGGAGCGCAGCAGCCTGCGCCTTTAGTGGACGTGCATCCGGTTGAATTCATGCCGCTCGCGCCGCAGGCTACGGACTCGTCCCAGAGCCGTATAGATATGATTGCGGACATCCCGGTTCGCGTCACCGTTGAGTTGGGGAAGACTCGCAAGAACGTGTCGGATATCCTGAACATGACGACGGGTTCTGTCATCGAACTGGACAAAATGGCAGGAGAGCCTGTGGATATCCTGGTCAACGGCAAGCCCATCGCCAAGGGGGAGGTAGTCGTCATCGACGAGAACTTCGGGGTCCGTATCACGGAGGTTCTTGGGGCCGGCTCTAAGGTCTATGCGGTCTGAGGGGGCTGAGCGTGGGCTGAGGTGGAGTTTTTTCCCTGCGTAGAAGTGTGTTTTGTTTTTGGAGAGTTTTTCATGATATAATCGGAAAGCAGAAAACAAAACAATCGTGTGAACAGCAAAAGGTCAAAGACTTTTTCAATAAACTCGTCAAGCTCATCGGGTTTTATCAATCAAGAGTTTTATTGTTATACAATGAGCTTTGTTATGACGAGCTAGGCATAAGACGAACTGCCTGAGGCAGAGATTTTCGATTAAGCGAGGGATGCAGCATGGGCAAAAAGGTTTTGATAGTGGACGACGCTGCCTTTATGCGAATGATGTTGAAGGATATCCTTCAGAAGAACGACTTTGAAGTTGTGGCTGAGGCGGAGAACGGCAAGTTGGCCGTGGCCGCCTACCAGAAATTCAAACCGGATATTGTGACCATGGATATTACGATGCCGGAGATGAACGGCATTGATGCGGTCAAGGCCATCAAAGCCTTTGATGGAGACGCCAAGATCGTGATGGTGTCGGCAATGGGACAGCAACCCATGGTCATTGAGGCTATACAGGCTGGGGCCAACGATTTTATCGTTAAGCCGTTCCAACCTGAGCGTGTGATTGAGGCTATCTCCAAAGTCCTGGCCTGAGGCTTTTTAGTCTTTAAAGGCCTTGGGCTGGCGGCTCTTGGTCGCCGTTTCAAGGATCTGGCAGGAGGGGTCGAGCCATAACTGAAGTTACTATCGCGGGCTATTTGTCCCGTGTTGTCTTAGCCCTTGCTGTGATGGCGTTTTGCGCCGTGCTGATTCTTCGTCTTTTCAAAAAAAAAGGTTGGTCGGCGCAGGGCAGTGCGGACGTTAAGCTGATAGCATCCTTGCCGCTGGGTAAGGATGTTTTTTTTGTGTTGCGCTGTGGTCCCGATGTCATCGCGTTGACGTCGGGAAATTCTGGGGTATGCCTGATCGGTAGGTGGAGCTATGAGGAATGGATTCGGACGAAAGGGGGGGCGCTCTCTTCGGAGGCGTCCGTCTCAGATTAGTCCTCTTGTCCTCTTTTTTTTGATGACTGGGTCTCTTACCGTACTTCTCTTTTTTCCTTGCTTTGCTTGGGGTGCGGAGTCGGCCTCGGCTGGTGGAGTGCCTTTGCCCTCAGTCTTCTTAGGCGTCAGGCCTGCGGATTCCCCTCAGGATGTGGCCGTGACGCTTCAGATATTGGCTCTCCTGACGGTTCTCAGCTTGGCCCCGGCGATTATTTTGATGGTGACCAGCTTCACGCGCATCGCAATCGTTTTGGGTTTTGTTCAGCGTGCTATCGGTCTGCAACAGACTCCGCCGCAGCAGGTCATTGTGGGGCTTGCGCTCTTTTTGACTCTTTTCACCATGTACCCAACCTGGAACAGGGTTTACGAGAAGGGGCTGGCCCCCTACCTTGCTCGCGACATCGGGGCAGCTCAAGCCTGGGAGGAGACGATTGTCCCAGTGAGGGAGTTTATGTTCCGCTTCACACGCCAGGAGGAGCTCTCCCTGATGGTCTCCATGGCGGGATTGGAGCGTCCTGAATCTCGTGATTCCGTCCCCACCCGCGTCTTAGTGCCTGCTTTCATGCTCAGCGAGCTGAAGACAGCCTTTCAGATGGGGGTGGTCATTTACATTCCCTTTATTGTTGTTGACATGGTGGTCTCAAGCGTTTTGCTGGCGATGGGCATGATGATGCTGCCCCCCATGATGATCTCTTTGCCTTTCAAACTGCTGCTTTTTGTGATGGCTGATGGCTGGAATCTTGTCGTCGTGAGCCTATTGAAGAGCTTCACTCACGTGCCATGAGTCCTGGTGCCTCTTTCTGAGGGTGAGGATGTGAGGCAGGAAGCCCCTATCCTTCTTCTTTTCCTTTAAGGAGTTTTTTTTCTTTCTCCTCCGGCGGATGAGAAAGGGTTGGATAACCTCCGGTTTTTTTGCCTTTTTTCATAACCCTGACGTCTTGTCGAGAGCTCCTGCGTTCTGGGCAAAATATGACAGGAGATGAGCCGATGCCTGTGACGACGCTTAATATGTTTGATGTGCTGAGCGGGGCCGTGTGGACGATGTTGCTCGTTGCTCTGCCCATCTTGCTGGTGGCCATGTTGGTGGGGCTTATGATTGGCATCATCCAGACCGCGACCTCAATACAGGAGCAAACTCTTATATTTATCCCAAAGATACTGGCCGTCTTCATCACTATCGTGCTCCTTGGCCCTTGGATAGGGGAGCGTCTCCTCATAATGACGCGGGATATTTTAGGCCAGCTGGAGCGTTTTATCTTCTAAGGAACCGCAGATTTAATCAGCATTTCCTTGATAATTTTCCTGGGCGTGACCCCGCAAAGGTTGGGTTCGCTCCCTTCAGAAGGAGCTAGGGCGAATGACAGGGCTGGAAATACCCACACAGCTTTTGATAGTCGGGCTTTTACTGCACCTTCGCTTTGTGGGGATGATTTTTGCCTCGCCCATCTTTACTTCCACCATGGTGTCCATGCCCTTCCGCTACCTTTTTGCTGTTTTACTGACGGTCGCGGCGATGGGGACGATGGGAGGGGCAGAGGTGTCCCTCTTTCTCTTTGATAGCTGGGTTTCTGTCTTTGTCCTGGCCTTAAGAGAGCTTTTGATCGGCCTGGGGCTCGGTTTCCTTGCTTCGTTGCCACTTTTGGCGCTTCGCGTGGCGGGGGAACAGATAGGCCTGTCCATGGGGTTTTCCATGGCCAGCGTCGTGGACCCCGCTACCATGACCCAAAACTCCATTGTCGGACAGCTCCAGTTTTTGATAGGACTGTGGTTTTATTTTCGGTGGAACGGCCATCTGCTGATGGTCAGAGCTGTGCTTGAGAGTCTGCGCCTGATTCCCCTGGGGAGCCTTGTCCTGATGCCGGAACAGCAGATGCCCCTCGGGCTCTGGTTTCAGTCCATTTTCGTCCTGGCGATGAAGATGGTTATCCCCTTCTACTGCGCGTTGCTGCTGGCGGATATCGGGCTGGGATTTCTGGCGAGGACGGTGCCACAGATGAACATCTTTATCCTGGGGCTTCCCATCAAGGTGGGCCTCGGTTTTTTCCTCCTTGCAATTGTCCTCCCTATGAGCGTCGATCTCATTTTTCCTCAGCTGGAGCGATGGATAGAGTTTGCTCTGGAGAGTAGCCTGGTCTGGCGTTTTTGAGGGGATTTCATGAAGAAAGACAAATTCAAACGGCTGCCCTCCATTGACGCGCCGCCCCGTTTCTTTGGGCGCTTTGAGCTTCAGTTTTTTGCGCAGGAGCGCACGGAGCCTGCGACGCCCAGGAAGCGGCAAAAAGTACGTTCGGAAGGCAAGGTCTGCAGTAGCAAGGATCTGATAGCCGCTGTCGAGATTTTGACAGGGCTTTTAGGGCTTCTCTTTTTGGGGGGGATTGCCTTTAACTCTCTGACTGATTTTCTGAGGCAGACCCTGTTCACGCTTGGTGATGGCATCCTCCTGAGGGAGGGCTGGTTTACCCTTGTCGGAGAGATGGCTTTATGGAGTTATTTTACGTCCTGGCTCCCTCTGGGGCTCCTCGTCATGCTCCTATCGGTTGCGGTCATCGTCTGGCAGGTTGGCTGGACCATCACGACGGAGCCCTTCAAGTTCAATCTGGACCGCATGAACCCCGTTTCAGGGATGAAGAAGATAATCTCGCTACGTTCGATAGCCGAGCTCTTGAAGGGGCTTCTGAAGGCATCGCTCTTCGCCATCGTCATTTACATTGCCCTGAAGGATCGCCTTCCGGAAACCCTGAAGGCTCTTGAGCTCCCTCTGGGGTCTGGGGCGGTTCTCCTTTGGGACATGCTCTGGGACCTTTCGATGCGCTTGGCGGTGATGCTTCTGGTCATTGGCCTGGCGGATTACCTGTACCAGAAGTGGGAGTTTGAGCGTTCCATCCGCATGAGCCGCCAGGAGATCAAGGAAGAATTTCGACAGATGGAGGGAGACCCTCAGGTTAAGAGCAAGATACGCCAGAAGCAGAGGGAGATGGCCCAAAAACGCATGATGGCTTCAGTGCCGACCGCCGATGTGGTCATCACAAACCCTACAACCTTGGCCGTAGCTTTGAGTTACGATCGAAAGGTGATGAGCGCCCCTCAAGTTGTGGCGAAAGGACAGGGTTTCATAGCTGCCAGGATTCGAGAGCTGGCGCTGGAGGCGGGGGTACCGGTGGTGGAAGACAAACCTCTGGCCTGGGCTCTTTATGAAGGCGTTGAGATAGGCATGGAGATATCCGAGGAGCTGTATCGCGGAGTCGCCGAGATCCTGGCGATGGTTTACCGCATGAAAGCCTGAGGTTTTCCGCAGAGCTCCGGGCTTGTTGTATAATCACCTTGGATTTACAATCTAAACGCAACACCTGAAAGTAGTGGAAACAAAAAGGCCCACAGTTGGCAGAAATTCGCTAGAATGAGTTTGCACACCACAAACAGCGAAGGAGACTGCCTACCATGGGT